>DATBZX010000433.1:0-6486 GCA_036512955.1 Terriglobales bacterium | reverse complement strand
ACGGTTAATCGAATTGCGCCACGTCTGCTTGAACAGCAGCAGGATGGCCGAGATCAGCGTGCCCGCGTGGCCGATACCGATCCACCACACAAAGTTGATGATGGCGAAGCCCCAGCCCACTGGGATGTTGATGCCCCAGATACCAACACCGCGCAGGAACAGGTAGGTGACCGCCATGCCGAGTATCGCCAGCAAGGTCATCCCGATAGCCAACCCGGCCAGCCAGCCCAGCCCTATCGGCCGCTTCAGGACGATATCGGTGATCGTGTCGGTGACCGAGTCAAACGTCTGACCCGGCGCTAACACCGGCGGATCATCGAGCAACGCTACGTTCTTTTCCTCTACTCCCGCCATCTAGCTCCGCTCCGACTTTTCAAGTTCAGGATTCGGGTTCAACACCACTGCCATATACGTGGTGCGAGGACGTGTATTCAAATCTTCCAGCAGGCCGTAATTGCGCTTGTCGGCCCGCAACTTCGCAACCTTGCTTTCCGGATCGTTCAGGTTTCCAAACGTGATCGCCCCTGCCGGACACGCCTGTTGGCACGCGGTGATGATCTCTCCATCTTTCACCTTGCGGTTTTCTTTCTCCGCCGTGATGCGACCGTGGGTAATGCGCTGCACGCAGTAGGTGCACTTCTCCATCACGCCGCGGCTCCGGATACTCACTTCCGGATTGCGCATCATCTTGTACTGCTCGGTGTCCCAGTCCTGCCACAGCAGGAAGTTGAACCGACGCACCTTGTACGGACAGTTGTTCGAGCAGTAGCGCGTGCCGACGCAGCGGTTGTACACCATGTCGTTCAGGCCTTCGGTCGAGTGCACCGTCGCGCCCACCGGGCAAACCACTTCGCAAGGAGCGTTCTCGCACTGCTGGCACGGAATCGGTTGGTAGTACGCCGTCGGGTTCTCGGCACCGCCCTCGTAGTAGGTGTCCACGCGCAGCCAGTTCATGTGCCGGCCACGCATTACCTGCTCTTTGCCTACGACCGGAATGTTGTTCTCCGCCTGGCACGCCACCACGCACGTCTTGCAGCCAATGCAGGAGTTCATGTCGATCGCCATGCCCCACTTGGCTTCCGTGTACTGGTACAGCGGCCCACCGCCGACAGCGGTGTACAGCGTGAATTCCGGCGCCGGAGCTTCAATCCCCTCGTGCGCGAAGTTCGGGTTCTTGATGAAATCTTCCAGCGTGGCCTTGCGGACGATGTGCCGATCGCTCATGTCTTCCGCGCCCGGAATCCCCGATTGGTCGATGAACTGCCAGCCCTGCGGATTCGCGAACCCGTAGCCGTCACCGACCTTCGTGATCTTGCCTGCCGTGAAGTACGGCGCATCGCTGTTGCGCAGCGCGTAAGCATTGAACCCTATGTCGGTCCCGACTCGGCCGCTCTTGCTGCGGCCATAGCCCAGGAACACCGTGATCGCATCATCCGGATGTCCCGGCGTGCGCCACACGCCGCCCTTCACTTTGTGTCCGTTGGCCTCAACCTCGACGATGTCCTCAGTCTTCAGCCCCAGTTTCTCAGCCGTCTTGACGCTGACCAGCACCGCGTTGTCCCAGCAGATCTGCGTCATCGGCTTGGGAGTTTCTTGCAGCCACGCGTTGTTGGCATACGTGCCGTCGTAAACCGTGGGATCGCGCCGGAACATCACTTCCAACCCGCCCGTGCTGCTCGCACTCGCAGTCGGCACACTTCCCTTGGCCGATACAGTCTTCGCCGGTAACGCTGTGCCCGCGACAAAGCCGTCGTTCAGCGCCTTGCGCCATGCCGCGTCGAAGTCGCTCGTCATCTTGCCCTGCCAGTATTTGCGGACGATGTCGTAACCACTGGTAGCCGATGAGCCGGTTATCGCCTCGATGAACTCGTACTCGCTCTTGCCGTTGTACAGCGGAGCAATCAGCGGCTGGATGATCGTCGCCGTTCCATCGATGCTGCGCGCATCGCCCCACTGCTCCAGGTAATGCGTCGCATTGATGTGCCAGTGCACAAAATCGGTGGTCTCGTTCTGATAGAGGCTGTGTTGCACGCGTAACTGGACCTTGCCCATCGCGTCTGAGAACTTCAGGTCCGCCGGAGCGTCATACACCGGGTTGCCGCCCACAATCATCAGCAGGTCCACCTTGCCGGCATTCATGTCGCCGACCAGTTCTTTCAACGCTGCGGTCTGGTCTTGCGGCTTGGCTTCCACCGGATCGGTGTAGAACACCGTCGTGCCCACAGCGCCCAGTGCCTGGTTCATCGCATGCGCCAGCGCATGCACCGCCGGAGGCTGATTGTCTCCCGGGATCACCACCGCCGCGCCCTTGTGCGCCTGCAGGTCCTTCACCAGCGCGGCCACGAACCTCTGCTGTTCCGGCTTGGCCGTGCCGCTGCCAACTCCCAGGCCTGCTGCGATCGCCCGCGCCACCTGCTCCACTTCAGACGCCCGCACCGGAAGTCGATGGTCAGCTTTGCCGCCCGTGTTGGTGGGTGTGCTTTCCACCATGTAGAAGCGCGACATCTTTTCCTTCAGCTCAGGATTACGCCGCGACGAGAATTGCCGCGCATACCCCAGGAATCCCGGAAATCCGCTGGAAAGAAAATCGCCATCGAGCGAAAGAATCGTCTCTGCCTTATCGAGGCTGTAGCGCGTCTCGACGTACTGTCCAAACGCCAACTGCGCGCCCGCGCGAGCGTTGTCGCGGTTCAGCGGATCGTACTGCACCCACTTCGCCTCGGGATACGCCGCCATTACCGCATGGATCTGCGCCGCTAGCGTCGGCGAACTTACCGTGCGGGTCAGGATGCGCATGCCCCCGCCCTGAACTGCCTTCTGCGAGTTCAGCGGTCCCTGGATCGCCGCCGCGTAGTCGCTCCACGCCCGAATCTCGCCGGTGTAGGAAATCACCTGCGAGCGGTCGGGATCGTACATGTCGAGAATGGATGCCTGCGCGTAGACGTCGCTCCCACCCAGGCTCGCCGGATGGTCCGGATTGCCCTCAACCTTGGTCGGCCGCCCCTCGTGGCTCTCCACCAGCACCGGAGTCGCATACCCGGCGAACGGCATGGCGCTGGCAAAAAACAACGGAAGGCCCAGCGTGATTGGCTCCGGTTGCCGAACGTAAGGGACGATGGGCTCCAGCGGCTGCTTCACGCACGCCGACAGACCAGCCAGCGCCATCGAAGCCGTCATCAGCTTCATGAAGTCGCGGCGCGACGCTCCCTCCGGCCACACCGACGCCTGCCGCGGAAACTCGCGGTGCACCATCTCGAAGAATCCCTCGGTCTGGGACAGCTCTTCCAGGCTCCGCCAGTATTGTGGGCCGCTCTTGGCTCGCGCCAACTGATCGCGAACTTCCGCCAGATCCATTTTGCTGGGACAGACTGCCTCGGACTTGTTTTGGCTCTCTTTATCCATCTTCTCGTCGGTTCCGGTATGAAAACGTTTAAAGGTAGCGCTGGCCTTCAGGCCAGCGTCTAGGCCCTCTCTCTTTGTCATCCCTCGCGGGCTTCAGCCCGCGGGGGATCTGCTCTTTCCGACTTCAAATAACCAACCCACCCTAGCGATGGCAGGTATTGCAGCTCGTAATGTCCTGCACGGTGCGAACGTTGTATTGCGTCTTGAGCGCCGATCCCAGCGCGATCTGGTCGGTATAAGCCGTGCCATCTGCCAATTTCACCGGATGGAGGTCCGTCGGCTGCTCGTAATTCATGTTGAAAACCTGGTCCTTGGGGCGCAGGAACTTCTCCGGCGCGCGGTGACATTCCAGGCACCACTCCATCCGCATCGACGACGCCTGGTACATCAGGGGCATCCTGTTGACCGGACCGTGGCAACTCAGGCAACCCACTCCCTTGTTCACGTGGATGCTGTGGTTGAAATAAACGTAGTCAGGCAGGTAATTGACCTTGGTCCACCGCAGCGAATTGCCCGTACGGTAGCTCTCCCTCACCGGCTCCAGCATGGGAGCATTCGTCCAGATCTGCGAATGGCAGTTCATGCAGGTCTTGGTAGGAGGAATCCCGGCATAGCTCGACTGCTCCACCGAGGTATGGCAGTAGCGGCAATCGATCCCCAGACCTGCATTGTGGTGCTGGTGGCTGAACGGAACCGGTTGCGACTGCGCCACTTCCTGGTAGGTGACGTATGGCGCCCGCTGGATCTCCCATGCCACGCCCAGCAGCGCGGTCACCACCACGACCACAGCCAGAATCGACAGCCGCGAAAGGCTATTCGCACTACGATGAAAAATTTGTGCCATGTACGAAGCTTTCCAATGTTGCGGGTAAGGAGCCGATTACGCCACTCGGCGCCGGATTCGTGCAGTTGTGGCCCTTATGTCCTTCTCGATGTGACGCATATCACCCAAGTGCGTGATTATAACAAGTCCGGTTAACCCCTTTGCAAGCATTCATTATTGATTTGCACATTTATGACTTGATGTTGGTGCAAATTCCCACATTGGCACGCTTTCATCGTTGAAAATCACAACATTTCTTCGCTCGAAACGGATTGCTTGCAACGCAAAACTTCCCGTCCTTACTCGAAACTTGAAACTAGAAACTCGAATCTGTCTTTGTGGACGGTACTTCCTTGAGTTCCGTCATCCCGACCGGAGCCGCCGCTTCGGCGGCGGAGTGGAGGGACCTGCTTTACTCGAAGGTCGAAACTTGAAACGTCCTCTTACTCGCTTTCAATAATCACGTACGCCATCGCCGACTCCTTGGTGTGCGTGATCGACAAGTGCGCTCGCACCCCACCGAGCCTAGCGAAGAATTCTCCGGCCTTTCCGTGGAAGACCACCGTCGGCCGGCCGCCCGGCAATCGTTGCACCTCGATGTCCCTCCAGGTCACGCCCCGGCTCCATCCTGTCCCGAGGGCCTTCATGCCAGCTTCTTTGGCCGCGAAGCGCGCGGCGTAGCGCTCTGCCTTGTTGGCTTTCGATTCGCAATACCGGATCTCGTCGGCCGTGAACACCCGGTCCTTGAAGCGGCCTCCAAAGCGCTCAATGGTCTGCGCAATCCGATCGACTTCCGCGATATCAATGCCCGTGCCCACGATCATGCCATCACCATACATCATTCTCGATACTCGATTACCACCTCGAACATGGCGCTACTACCAAATTGGGAAGTCATCTTATATCCTTGATTTTTAATCATTTGCAGCACTATCCACCATGTCCACCCGGGTTTGTACCCATAAAGTACTTGGCCTTTTACGCTCGCACTGCTATGATTATGTTGCTCGATTGATCGACGTTGTACGCAGCAGTTCCTGCCTTGCAGCATCCCTGCTTGCTCCACAATACGGTCGAATTGTAGCTACATTCAATTTCGAAGGAACATGCATCACCATGGAACAAGGAACAGTTAAGTGGTTCAATGACGCGAAGGGCTACGGCTTCATCAGCCGTCAGAACGGCGAAGACGTATTCGTTCACTACTCTGCCATCCAGGCAGGCGGATTCCGCAGCTTGCAGGAAGGTCAGACCGTTCAGTTCACCGTTGTCAAGGGACCGAAGGGCTGGCAGGCCGAGAACGTACAGCCTGTATAACAACTCGAGCGAAAGTTCGAGAGGCGGTCCGCTTAGGCGGATCGCCTTTCTGTTTTGCAGTCGGCAATACCTGCTGCCCGTTCTTCGCTGGACGCTCACGGCCTGTTACCAATTACCAGCCACCAGTCACGTCTTCACACCCCTGCTGCCGCCACTCCCGTGTAATACCTCTGCGTCCGCGGCAACTTCGACGCATACCCCAACAGGAAGAAGAACAGGGTCGAAACCAGGCACACGGCCAACCGCGTCCGCGCCAGCGGCAGCGGAGCCAGGTCCATGTACTTCCCCATCCGCCACGCGGCCCAGTTAATTACCTGCGTCGGAACCACCGTCCAGATCGCGATGTAGAACCACGCCCGCTCCGCTCCTTCTCCTATCGTGTCGCGCTTGGCGCGCGGCGTCAGGTTGAGCGCCGTCCCTAGCAGCACGGCCAGCGCTAGGGGATAGTAGCCGTACATGTACATCTGCTTTAGCATCCAGGTGCCGGTGACCGACGCGACGATCAAGCCCGCCAGATTAAGCGAGTACGGCACCAATATGTCGATCCACGCCGCGGTGTAGCACACCACGCGATACGGCAGGTTGGGTTGATGCACGCCGTAGTAATGGATGTACGGCCGCTCTTCACAGCCTGGCATGCGCCCCAGCCATCCCCGCCACGCCACCACAATCATGACCATCACCAGCCAGATCCAATGCCGGCGATCAGGCCCATGCGTGTAAAGTTCATACGTGAGTGGGTATCCGGGAAGCACCCAGAAGACCCAGATCCAGATAGGAGTATGAAGAACGCGGTAGTACCCCTTATTGCATTCCCGGAAAACAGCTCTTTTCATAGGTGTTTTTCGAGCATAGCGGGAGACCCGCGCGCAGCGCAAACCAACTCTAAGGCGTCATCCGACCGGAGCCGCCGCTTCGGCGGCGGAGTGGAGGGACCCGCTTTC
>DATBZX010000432.1:0-61360 GCA_036512955.1 Terriglobales bacterium | reverse complement strand
GTAAACCAGTAGTGCGTGTCCGGAGCACCCGTGGTCCGCATGCGGTCCAGCATGGATTTTAGCCACTCGCGCATCTACTCTTTCTCTTTGTCAGCCGCAGGTTTTGCGGAACCGCTGGCCTGCGCTTCGGCTATTTTTACTTTGGTCTTGTCGGGCAGCCCATACGATCCCCGGACGATGACGGTTTCATCTCCAGAAAGTCCCTTGGTGATCTGCACGCGATCGTCCTCGCGGATGCCGGCCTCCACCTCGACTTGTTGTGCGTGGCCATCCTTAACGATCATCACTGTGGATGCGCCTTCGGGTGTCTTCAGCAGCGCGCCCGCTGGGACCACGATCGCGTCATCGACCGTTCGCGCCAGCATTTCGACCGTCACAGTGGTACCGGGACGCAAGCGTCCGTCGGCATTTGTGGCCTCAATCCAGATTTCTACAGTCGTGCTGTTGGGATCGAGTGCAGGGCTGACGAGTGAGACTTTGCCCGTGACTTCGATGTCGCCCGGAGCGTGGATCGTAGCAGCATCGCCGGGCTTCAACTGCACTGCCTGGTCCTGGGGGATGTGAGTGCGGGCGATCACCGACGAGGTGTCCATGATCGTGACCAGCGGACTGCCCGGATTGGGCGTTTCACCTTCGTAAGTAGGACGGTCCGTAACCACGCCGTCAATGGGGCTGTGGACTTCCGAATAGGCGAGCAGCGCCGCCGCGCCTTCGTACTTACCCTTTGCCGAGGTGAGTTGGCCCTCCGCTGCTTGCTTCTGTTGCTTCTTGCCCGCCTTCTGTAGTGCCGTCATGTGCATGAGGGCAATTTCGTATTGCGACTTGGCCTGGATCAGCGCAACTGCGGATGCGTCGAATTCCTTGCGGGGCAACGCACCTTCCTCGAACAACTTCTTGCGGCTGTCATAGACTTTTTGCTGGCCGTCGTAGGCTTCCTTGGCGACCTTCAGATCGTATTCGGCTTTCTGCCATTCCTCTGGAAGCGCTGAGGATGTCTCGATACCGTAATTTGCTTCCGCCTGCTGGTACGAGCCCTTGTTCTCCGTCTCGGCGGCCGCCAGATCGCGATTCTCCAATACGGCCAACAGTTGGCCAGCGTGAACGCGGCTACCGCGATTCACGTAGAACTGCTTCACCGGCGCAACGATCTTCGGGGTAATGGCAGCCTGATTCTTGGGAAACAATACCGCTTCGCTGCGAATGATCTGGCGGATGGATTGCTTCTCGGCTTTGGCAGCCTGGACGGTAACTTCAGGCTCTGTTTCTTGCTCCTTCTTCGAACACGAGGTCAGCAGCAGGAGGCTTGCTCCCACAATGAAGGACACAGTAAAAAACGGGAAAGTGCGGCGAGCTTGCATCTAAAAGGCTCCCGTCAAGGTTTGCAACTTGGCCATCGCAAGGTGATACCGGGCCTCGCCATCATGATAGCTGTTGCCCGCGGTGGTCAGGGTATTTTGCGCGTCCACCACTTCCAGCGCGCTGGCTTCTCCGGCTTGGTAACGCAGATTGGTGAGGTGCAAGCTCTGCTCGGCAAGGTCGGCGGTCTGCTGAAGAGTCGCCAACTGTTGGTACGCCAATTGGGCTTCCGCGTAGAACGACTGCAGGTCGGCGATGGCCTGTCGCTGGGCGGCGCTCAATTCTACCTGCGCCTGATGGCGCTGCAACTCCGCCTGACGCACCTTGCTCTGGGTCGCGCCCCAGTTCCAGACTGGAATGTTCAGCGTCGCGAGCCCGGCGTATCCGAGGTTCTGGATTCCGTCTGGCGAGCGCTTGGCAAACTGGTTTGCATCGATCCCGTAGAACATGTCGACCGAGAGTGTGGGTAAGTATCCGGCTCGCGCCACCCCAACCTCTTTGTTGGCGACCGACAGGGCCGCGAAGGCAGCCTGCAATTCGGGATTGTTCCTGGCGGCCAGTTCCTGCAATTCATTCATTGGAGGCAATGCGGGTGCAGTACTTAGGTCGTTGACCAGCGTAAAGTCCTGAAAGAAATTTGGGAATAGCAGAACGGCCAACGACAGCCGTGCGTTCTGTTCAGCCAGTTTCGCTTCGTCGCGCGCGCGCTGCAGATCGTTGGCCTGGATTTGCGCCTTGATGGTGTCGGAATGTGCCACCTCGCCGCCTTGCTCGAGTTTCTGGCTGAGGTCCAGGAAATGCTGTCCTTCACCATAGGCGCGCTCGGCGTTGACCGTCCGGGTTTGTGCAGCGAGCAAACCGTAAAAGGATTGCACCACCGTCACAATGAGTCCGCGCGCAGCAATCTCGGCGCGCGCCTTAGCCAAAGCATGGGCCGCTGCGCTGCGCTGGTAGTCAAGCACCTGGGCGGCGCCGATCGACTCGTGCGCCACGCCCAGACTGAGATATTCGTGCACGCCATTGCTGGCGATGTATCGGCCGCTGGCGGTGCCGTTGCCCTGCGTGTAGGTGAAGCTGTTGTTGTAGTCCACGCCCGGCAGGAGCGCAGCGCGGGCTTGATAGCGGTCTTCGCGCGCCAGTCCCAGCTCGGTGACCGCTGCCTGGAATTGCGGACTGTTTGCCTTGGCCCGCGACAGTGCGTCCGCCAGCGTCAACACCACCGGAACTGTTTGCGGCTGTCCTGTACTGCCGGTCTGTGCTGACACCGGGACCTGCGCCTGCGCGGTCGTCAGCGCGAGCAATGCAAGGGACGTCAATGCGAGTTTGCGGATCACAGGCACATCTCTCCTACCAGAATCCTAGTCCACACCTTAAGTTAACCTGAACCAGGCGCGAGGACTGTCAAAAAGGTTAAGGATTCGCGTGTCGTCAGCGTCGCACCGGAAGAGTGACAATCATGCGGGTGCCTTCTCCCGTGCCGCTGTGCGGTTCGATGGTACCTCCGTAGGCTTCCACGAGAGCTTTGGAAATTGCCAGGCCGAGTCCGTAACCACCAGTATTGCGGGCACGCGAGGCATCGGCGCGATGGAAGCGCTCGAAGATGCGCGGCAGTTCAGAGGCCGGGATACCGGGTCCGCGATCGGCGACTTCGACGTAGCCGTGGCCGTTACTGGAGTGGACCTTCATCCGCACGGTTTCACCTTGCGGACTGAAGCGTATCGCGTTCTCCAACAGGTTTGACCAGACCAGTTCCAGATCGTCGGGATCCGCGGGCAGACGAATGGGACCGTTGGTGGTGAAGTCGATCTTGACGTCACGCTGCTGCGCTACTGTCTGCAAGCGCTCGATCGCCAGTTGGCAAGTCATGCCGACGTCGACGGCTGCGAGATCGCGACGCAGGTTGCCGGACGCCCATTGTTCGGCGCGCGCCAGGCGCAACATGGAGTGCAGCAATTTCTCCAGGCGGGCCATGTCGTCGAGCGCCTCCTCAAGCCCGGCACGGTACTCGTCGGCGGTGCGGGGGCGCTGCAGCAGCGATTGCAATGTGGACTTGAGAATCGCCACCGGCGTCTTGAGTTCATGAGCCGCGTTAGCGAGAAACTCGCGCTGTTGAGTGAATGACCGATGCAGGCCGTCGAGCATGGACGTCATGGCCTGGGTCAACGGCGCGAGTTCGAGGGTGTCGCGGGCTTCTGGCGGAGGATTCAGTTCCCAGTTGGACGTCGAGATTTCGCCAGCGCTGGTCGCCAATGTCGATAGCGGGCGAAGGCTGCGCCGCAAGGCCCAGAATGCGAAGCCTCCTGAAATCAACAGCAACGCTAGACTTCCAACCGTGATGTAAAGCAATACTTGGTTGACTTCCCGAGTGACCGGATCGATGGGGGAGGCATAGGTAACGGTCAAGAAATCCGAAGACGGAGCGTCGCCTTCGCTATCCAGAACCGGGATGTGTTCAAGGCGACGCGCGCGATAAGGAATCCCATTGATCACATAGGAGGCGATCCACCGGGTACCCTTCGGCGGGGCCACATTGACATCTTTAGGCCAATTGGACGACCGCGCGATCAATTTGTGATTGTTCAGGACCACTTCGTAGAGATCTGGAACACCGGGATCGAGGGGAGGGGGGGCGAGATCGCGTTCAAATATCAATTTGTGCGGATCGTCCTCGGAGTAGCGCACCAGCGCCGCGATACTCATGGCTCGGCCACGCAAGGCACTGTCAAAGGCCCTGCGCAGCTGGCCCCGGGTGACGAAGACGGCCACGTCGATCAGACCAATCGCCAGCACCAACTGCGAAATCACGATGGCGACTATAAGCCGGCGTTGGATTGAGATTTTCGCCATGTCAAGCCCGCAGCATGTATCCCTGGCCCCGCAGCGTGTGGATGAGTTTCGCATCGTCGTCTTCGAGTTTGCGGCGCAGACCCGAGATGTAAACCTCGATCACATTGCTGAAGCGTTCCCAATTGAAGTCGTAAAGGTGCTCGAGCAGCTCCGTCTTGGAAACCACCGCACCGGCACGATGTGCGAGATATTCGAGGACGCGATATTCCATCGCGGTCAGGGTAACGATCTGTCCCTTGCGCCGCACCGTGAGGTCTGAGGTGCTGATTTCTATGTCGCCCACTGTAAGTACGGCAGCGCTCTGGCCTTTGCCGCGCCGAATCAGAGCCTTGGCCCGCGCCAGCAACTCGCCGAGGTCAAACGGCTTGGCGACATAATCGTCGGCTCCGGCGTTCAGCAGGGCAATGACAGACTCTTTCTCATCTCGCGCGGTTAGCACTAACACCGGAAACTTGGCGCCTCCGGCGCGCAGCCGCTTCAAAAGCGTCAACCCATCGATCCTTGGTAGCATCAAATCGAGGACCAGCAGATCGTAGGGGTTGGACTGCGCCATGTAGAGGCCTTCTTCCCCGTCAAGTGCCACATCCACGGCGTAAGCAGCGCTTTCGCGCAGACTGCGGGCGATGTTTTCTGCTAAACGGCGTTCGTCTTCCACAATAAGGACGCGCATTTCAGCCCTGTCTTTCTGCCACAGCCGCTACTTGGTGAATTCATATCACAATTACCGTATGGAAGATGAAGCTTCGCTTAATTTTCGGGTTGCTGGAAGTCGACGTCTTACTTCAGCCGTATCCGCAGATATACGTTGACGCCCAACGGCCAGTCCCCGTAATACGTCTTGATCGCATCGGGGATGCCGTAAAGCGAGATGTTCGCCCCTAAGCCAATTTGTGCGCCGGAGAACACTCCCAGATCTCGCGTGTATCCGATGGTGTAGGCGTTGACATTGAACCACCGCGCCCCGTTCGCCATGGCAAGTTGTGCGGCGAGGTCTGAATTGCCGGCAAACAGTTCATCGCGCTGTGACCACTCGTAGCGACCAGTGATGAAGTTCTTCTCGCGAAAGGGAACTACCGTCTCCGCCAGTACGGCATTGGATCCGTATTTTGGCGCGGTCTTCCAGTTGCGCCCCCAGACAATGCTCGTTGCCCACCAGTTGTCGCGAGGACGTGGAATCACATACTCAACCGACGCAGTGGTGCGGACGACATCACCTGCCTCCAGGGCTTCCGGATGGGTCAGTTTTCCAGCCGACATCTGCGCGGCCCAACGCGGCGTGGGCGTAAGCGTAATGCGGCCGGAATAGGAATTCATCCGACCGAAATCGAAGTTCCAGCGGTTCTCGTCAGGCTCGGCACCATGAAACCCCGACGCCTCAAGCCGCATGGAACGAAAGGCCAGCACGCCGATAACGACATTATTGGCGATATGGGTGGAATCCTGCCAATGATGGCCGAGCGTAGCCTGCGGAATCTCCGCAGCCGATGCACGGTGCGGATACGCCACCGGCCCCAGCGCTACATCACCTACCACAGCGTAGTACAGGTCAGCGGTAGCATCCTCTCCCACGGTGTGGGAGTACTGTGCGCTCAGCTCCATCACGAAATCATGAGGGTGCTGGGCGTTGGTAATGGGATTTCCGAAGGCGGTTTCGCCAGTCTGGAAAAGAAGTGGATAGCGGCGCTCGGTGACCGTGGCGGGTTCGAGGCTGAGCATGGTACGCAACATGACGCTGCCGCTGCCCAGGCGATGCATCGCGCCCAGCATCCCCCAATTTGTGGAGTACAGCTTGTCGGCGCCCAACGGTCCGGTTTGCTGAGTGTCCACAAGGAACGCCTGTCCCATCCACATCAGGTGCCACGAGCCCACGCCAGTCATGACCATGGGCATGGGCCACGCTGCAGGTTGTACCGCCGTCCCGGAGGACTCGCCCATAAGGAACATCTCGGAGGCAGTCATGCCAGGTCCCGTGTGATCCTGGGTAGGGATGTCCATGCTCATGCCCGACATATCATGGTTCGCAGTCGAGGGCTCCTGGGTGGACGCTTTAGATCCAGACTGCGATGCCGCGCTGGTTGGCAAGCAGAGAGCCAGGAAAATCAACACGATGGAGTGGACCGACCATCTCGACTTGCCGCCTGAAGTTGCGTTTCTGGATGACATTCAAAATCACTGGTACGGTAGTGAATCCCGCACCGGCCTAAAGAACGATTGTAGTCGAGCAAGCCGTGGGGCACCGCGTGTCGGATCCGAGGATTGCCGCGATTACGGCGACGGATTGCCGAAAATTTCCCTGATTTGTGATGTTCGGCACTGGACAGGACCAAATCCGTTGCTACCATCTTGGGCTATGGCAGCAAATGAATCGGTGATAGCACCTCCCAACAACCTGGAACGATTCGTGGTGGCTGCAACTGCAGCCGTGGCTACGGTCGAAGTCATCGAGCGCTCCTCAGCGTCCTTGTGCGATGCGATTCTACGGGCCGCCGGCGATGCCAATCGGATTCTGTTCGCACTGCCGCAAGACTTACCTTCTGAGCTATTCGGCGACTTCGCGCGCGATCCCCGAGTCAGGGTCGACCCGACTCCTGAAGAAATGGTGAACTCCCCGGCGGGCGTTACCGAGGCGTTTGCTGGTGTGGCGCGCACCGGTTCGGTCTGCGTCAACGTCGGCTTTCAAAAGACTGGAATGGCGAGTCTGCTTGCGCCGTTACACATCGCAGTAGTCGCGGCGGAAACCATCGTGCCGCAACCTCGCGATCTGTTTCGCGAGGACCTACTCGACGGCAAGGGTTTGGTTCGCAACTTCGTTTTCATCACCGGCCCCAGCGCCACCGCTGACATGGGTCCACTGGTCCGCGGGGTGCACGGCCCGCACCGATTGCACATCGTGGTTTTGCAATAAAGGTTTGAAGTGAAGCGTAGCGTAGCAGCGAAGCTGTGAGGTAAGCATGGCAGTCCTTCCCGTTAACCCGAGCGACATCACTCCCCGCCAGGTAGCCAACAAGAGTCGTAAGCAGGCGCTGGCCCAAGCTCTTCGCATGACCCTCGACGTGCAGAGCGCTGCCATCCGCCACAATACGCAGACGTTCAATCGCAATCGATATACCGCGGTTGCCCGTATCGCCGACTACGAGGCGATGAAGGACCGTGCCCGCGCCATCAAGGAGAAGGCCATCGCTGACCTCCCTGCGCTGCTGCAGCAATTGGAGGCGAGCGTCACCGCCAATGGCGGCCACTTCTTCCTGGCCAGGACTGCTGCTGACGCCAATCGCTACATCCTCGATGTCCTGCAGCATCATCAGGTCAAGCTGGTGGTGAAAGGCAAAAGCATCACTTCGGAGGAGATCCGTCTCAATCACACCCTCGAAGCTGCCGGCATCACGGTGGCGGAAAGTGATCTGGCCGAATTCATCCTGCAGGTGGCCGACGAACAACCCTCGCACAATGTTGCGCCTGCGCTGCACTATTCGCGCGAACGAATTACCGCGCTGTTCAAACGCAAATTCGAGACCGATCTGCCGCTCGATACCGGCGAGGAACTCACCCGATTCGCCCGTGAGATCCTTCGCCAGAAGTTCATTGCGGCCGATGCCGGCATCACGGGTGCCAATCTCATCGCAGCCGACAGCGGATCGCTCATGCTGGTGGAGAGCGAGGGCAACATTCGCATGACCACGACGCTCCCGCCCGTGCACATCGCAATTGCAGGGATCGAAAAAGTCGTGCCGTCGCGTACGGATTTCCAGTCGTTCATCGAATTGCTTCCAGCCAGTGCGACTGGACAGCAATTGACGTCATACGTCAGCATTCTCCGCCCGCCTCTGCCGGCCTTGGCGTTTGTGGCGCCCGGCAAGACCGAACAACCGCGCGAGTTTCACATGGTGCTCATCGACAACGGGCGCAGTGCCATGCGCGACGATCCGGTGCTCCACGAAGCCCTGTACTGCATCCGCTGCAGTGCCTGCCTTAACGTCTGCGCTAACTTTGAAACCGTTGGTGGCCACGCTTTTGGTGGCGAGACGTATTCTGGCGGCATCGGTGGCTCTTGGGAGGCCGGCACCGGCACACTGATGAACGCGCGCTTCAGTGAACTGTGTACAGGATGTTCCCGCTGCGTGCCGAACTGCCCGGTGCGCATCGACATTCCGTGGCTCAATCAGAACCTGCGCCAGCGCATGAACCAGATGGAAGGAAACTCCGCGGTGAAGTCGCTGTTCGGCTCACTCACCGGCAGTGCGCCGCAAGATATGGCCGTGCCCCTGCCGAAGCAGTTCTTCGCCAACTATCACACCGTTGGCAAGTGGGGTTCGCAGTTCTCCTCGCTCGCCAATGGGTCCACGCATCTTCCGATGGCGCGAGGTGTGATGGAGAATGTTTTTGGTGTGGACCAGCGACGCGGGTTACCGGCCTTTCCGGCCAAGACGTGGGAACAACTGTTTCACGAAGAGCAGCAGCGCGGCGTGAAGGCCGGAACCATCGAGCCGGGTTTCGTGATGTTGGCTGACACTTTCACGAATTACGGCTCGCCCGAACGCGGCATGGCAGCGGTGCGGGTGCTGCGCGCCATCGGGGTGGATGTGGTGTTGAGCCCGTCGATCCCGGACGGACGCGCCGCCATGTCCCAAGGCATGATTGACACCGCGAGATTACAAGCCCGCGCCATGGCCAGCATGCTGCGGCCTTACCTTGATAGCGGCCGAAAGATCGTCGTGGTTGAGCCCAGCGTGTTGGCGATGCTGCGCTTCGACTTCAAGCACCTGCTTGACGACGAAGATGCTGTCGCGACTCTCGCGGCAAACAGCTTTGAACCGCTGCAGGTGGTGTGGGACATCGCCACGGAGTCCGGTATCGATGTTGCGAAACTGTTCCCGGCGGCCAAGTCACGCTTTGGAACCAGGCTGTTCTACCACTCTCATTGTCAGCAGAAGACTTGCAATGCCGCCTCGCAGACGATCGACCTGCTGCGGGCGGCGGGCTTCGACGTCGTCACCTCGTCGGTCGAGTGCTGCGGCATGGCAGGTAGCTTTGGGTACAAGCACGATTACTATGAGCTCAGCATGGCAGTTGGCGCGGACCTGTTTGCCCAGGTCCGGCAGGCTGAAGAACAAGACGGGCCGCGCGTACTCCTAGCCAGCGGGATCTCCTGTCACGAGCAGTTGATGGCTGGAACGGGACGCAAGGTTCTGCATCCGGCGGAAGTGTTGTACGGTACCCTTTGAAGGTGACTACGGTGTCGGATAGTAACCGGCCTAAAAAGGCTATATAGGTGTGGATTCAATACTCTACCATTCAGAAGGTAAATATTTGTGACAGATACGTCATAGCATTTTGGTTACCGTCGATTACCTTTAAGTTACGGAAGGCGTATTTACTCGGTGCTGGGTTCGGCGCAAACTCTTAAGCGTAGTTAGGCAGTTCTGGGGGAGGGCTGCCTTCTAAGCGCTCTGCGTCCGACGCTGAGCGCTTTTGATTTTGGGTCATGTTACTCTCGCCAGATCGCGGTCACACATAATGTCGCCGGTCAATCTGTTGCGCAACATAGCTGGTTAGGGTGCGCATGCAACCGCGCGGTGGGCCCAGCATCTAAACAGATGTTCCAACCACGAATCAATCGAGTGGTACGATGAGAGGCGTGGCGCGCCTTATGCTGCATTGCGGTGCGGCGACCTTCAGGAGGATACATGGCAAGTGATGCAATTTTGGAAGTGACAGACGCGAATTTTGACCAGGCGGTGTTGAAGTCCGATCAGCCTGTTCTGATCGACTTCTGGGCAACCTGGTGCGGCCCCTGCCGGGCCCTGGCCCCAATTGTGGACGAAGTAGCGCAAAGCTACAGCGGACGGGTCAAGATCGGCAAGATGGATGTAGACAAGAACATCGCAACCCCGCAGCGTTATGGCGTGCGCGGCATTCCTACCTTGCTGATCTTCAAGGGCGGACAGGTGAAAGAGCAGATCGTCGGCTACGTCTCGCGCGAGGTCATCGAGAAGGCGCTCGATAAGAACCTTTAACAGGCTTGACGGTTTCGCTAGGCGCAGCCAGATCTGCGCCTTTTCGTTTGCGCGGAAGCCGGCCTGCAGAGCGCAGGGAACCACGGTTCAATACTTGCGCAACACTCCGATCACGCGGCCCTGAATCTGTACCGTAACCGCTGGAACCACAATCGGCGCCATGGCGGAATTGGAAGGCTGCAACCGGATCTTGTCGCCTTCCCGGAACATGCGCTTCAAGGTGGCGTCGGACCCGTTTACCAGCGCCACAACAATCTCACCGTCGCGAGCCGTATTGGTCTTTTCCACCAGGACATAGTCGCCGTTGACAATATGCTCGTCCTGCATGCTCTCGCCGGTCACCTGCAGCACATATACATCCTTGGAACGGGTAAAGTCGGCCAGGGAAATGGTTTCGGGATTTTCCATCGCTTCGACCGGACGGCCGGCTGCGATGCGTCCCATCAAGGGGAGCGTGAGCCCGTCGGCGATGACAGAGGCCGCAGTTCCCGCCAGCGCCTGCTTCATACGCCCGCGAGGTTTTAGCAGATCGATCGAGCGGCTGCGGTTGTAGTCACGCTTGAGCAGCCCCTTCTGTTCCAGATTGCTGACGTGCTTGTGGACGGTGGCCAGTGAACTCAGGCCAAGTCCGTCGCCGATCTCCTCGAACGACGGCGAGTAACCGTGTTCCTCGACAAAGCGTGCGAGAAAGTCGTACACCTGTTTTTGGCGGCGAGTGAGAGCCATACGTGACTGTGCCTCCGCCACCATTGTTAGCGAAGAAAAGGCGAAAAGTCAAACTATCAGGGGTTAACTATCGCGATACAGGCGAAACCTGCGGTGACGGCTGTGTCGGCGGCCCACAGTAAAACTCCGCACAGATGCGGTGGGTGAAGTTGCATCTGTGCGGATGAAGGGAAGCGAGGGTTTAGCGGTTGAAGATGCGCTTACGTAAACTCCATAGACCGATAACTCCGCTACCGAGCAGCGCCAAGCCTCCAGGTTCGGGAGTGGCGGCGCCTGCCGAATTGAAAGTGATAGTGTCCACCGCAAAATCGATCATGTTGCTTACCGAACTGCTGCGCACTACCACCTCGCCGATACCGCCGATGTTGAAGGAGACGTGGGCGACTGCGCCGGAGCAATTCGAGCAATTCAAGTTGACGATCTTAGTCCCGATCGGATTGCCCTTGGTATCGAACGCGTACGCGACAAAGCTCGAAGCCGAATTTCCGTTGATCACGTCAAAGCTTATGTCCGAGACGGGTGACGAAAACGTCATCTCGACGTGCTCAACCATGTCACTGGCGTTACTCGCCGGGAGCATAGCGGCTGCGTAGACATTGGATGCACTCGTGGCATTGGGGTCTGCCATAACCGCACCGCCATTGATCTGCATCACGCCGAAGGTCAACTAGGAGTCCTGATGATTGTTCAGCGATGTGCTACTACAGCAGGCAGCGTTGAGATTGTCGAAATTAACGGCAATTTGGGACGCGCTGGCCAGCGGGACACAACACAACATCGATATGGCCAGTGCCAAATAGAAACGAACGCTCATCTGTTCCTCCGAACTAGATTTCGCAGGGCCCGACAAATTCCCTAAACTTGGGGCTTTGATCGTAGACAACAACAATTAGAGTGGCACGTTTAGAGCCAATTGAATTCCAATAGAATCAAAACCTTAGCCGTGGGTCAATGAATCTGCACGGAAAGAATTGCACGATACAGTGTCATGATTGCTCCTGCTGGTAAGCGCACGTTAAGCGGCGAGATCAGAGGTTTTGCGCCAATTGCGATGTGTTCGTATCCGGTTGGCTGAAATGGATGAGGGAACCAGCAGCCGGTTTTTCCAAAAGGAGCGAGATGTGATACACCATCCGCCCTGCGATTGATCCGAAGCCTCGAGGCTGCGGGGCTCATCTATAAACGACAAGATCAATTGCGGGTGAGGAGTATTTCTATGCGCAAAGTCGCGTTACTGTTCGTTGCGTTCGCGATTTCTCTCCAAGTGTCTGTGCAAGCCCAGCAGCTTCGCGGCGACTACATCGAATCTCGTTCCACCGACGTGTATGTCGCACAATGTTTTGCCAACGGAGAAGTCGGGCTCACCGGTAACTACGCTCTCATGGCGTGGCATGTGGCAGAAGGTAAATGGAACGGCGTTGAACTCGACGGGATGACGATCGCCGCTGCGGTGCGGGCGCGGGCCACGCTGGGCGATCCCTATGGTGAACCGTATCCTGCGCAGGCGGTGCTGATGGTGGACAACGCCGCGAGTCCCGCACAGCGTCAAGCGCTGATCGCACTCGCCCAGCATGAGGGCGGACGCCTGCTGCAGAATGTCGTGCGCGTGGATTATGTGCCCGTGGTTCTCGACGTTCCAGCCGATCTGAACGAGGGCGGCGCTGTGTTGCGTGCCGGACACCTGGCGACAATCGTCACGCGTCCGCTGAATCATCACGACCACATTTGCGGCAACGAATCCAACTACTATCCTCCGCTCAGCAACGTTGACCACGCCATGTCGGCGGTGGCATTGACGGATGAGTTCCAAGGCGAGGGACTGGACTCGCACTGGACCAGTCACGGACGCCGCAGCGCCTACCTGGGAAAATTCAGTGAAGGCAAATCTGCGAATGCGACGCCTGCTGATTCGGTGGCGATGCACCCGGCGGGCGATTAGACCGGTTTCGGAGTTGCTGTACCCTGTAAACAGAGGTGGAAGAGCCGCGCTTTAGCGCGGCGTTATCGTGCCCTTTTTGAATATTGAGCCGGGTTTCAACCCGGCGGCACATCGGGCCGCCAGACGGGTACACCAACCTGGAAATTGCTCTAGATTAGCAAGCATTACTCCCCTCTCGGGGCTTGCGGCTCTACCCCGTCAAGCGCTATGTTCGCCATTGGAGGTACGATGCATCCACTGGCGCACTATGTCCGCAACTTCTTCCTTGTCCTAATAAGCTGTCTGCTTGTCGCACCGGTTTACGCCGCCGGTGCCAACGTTGAGCGCACGGGGGCACTTTCCGCGCTGGGAGCCTCCGAAGCTATAAAAAAGGCAGTCGAGGAACACGGCTACCGCGCGGTGCTCGACGACGGCTGGATGGCCGAGTTCTGGTTTGCTCGCCCCTTGGCTACGGCAGGCAAGGATGCGGCTGGCGCGTTGTATCCTGAATTGACCAACGGCGAGTTCGTCGGCGTGGTCAGCTTCGCCAAAGGCAGCACGGATTATCGTGGCCAGGCTATCCCCGCCGGTGCGTACACTCTGCGTTACCAGTACCTGCCACAGGATGCCAATCACATGGGTGTTTCGCCGAATCCCGACTTCCTGCTCGCCATTCCTTTGGCCGCCGACCCGGATCCGGTGGTGGAGATTCCTTATAAGAAACTGGTGAACCTAAGCGCAAAGACCACTGGTACGGCCCATCCGGCGGTAATTGGCATGGCATCAGCGGGAGAGCCTGCCTTGGTCGCGAAGGACGAGCAGGGGATGACGGTGCTCACGGTCGAACTCCCGATCACCGCAGCAGGCAAGACCGAGAAGCTCGGGATTGTGCTCAAAGGGCAGGCGTCCCAATAGACTCGTCAAGCCTCGAAGTCGGTCATGGGATACCGATTTCGTCAAAACAGAAAATAATCTACTCGACGACCGTTCACGTTCGCTATGGTACCGCCCTGAGCTGTTGCAGAGTGCATCAGTGGCGATGAAATTCGCAACGGTCCGGAATATACGAAAGATCTCTACCTAACTTGTTGAATCGGCGAGTTGAAAACGCCAGACTTGCAATCAATCCTAGCCTCCAACCCATCTCCTAGATGCGGAATGCAACGAACGGGCACGTTGCGAATCGCAACTCCGACATTGTGGTACTTTGCAACACGCTCTCCTAAGTCATTAAGAACGCTTCGTGTTGCAACACCGATGACACTCAACTCGTGAGCGTTGGCACTTTGGCATCCCGAATGCCTTAAAGAAGTGTGTAAAGCGCTTAAGTAAAGGCGCGAACAAGGAAACAGGAGGCCCATCATGACAGTCCTATTAGTTCTTGCAACCTTCGCCATCTTTCTAACAATCGATTTCTTCTACTCCAAGGCCAAGCATCCAGTAATGCAGGTAGCTCCAGCGATGAGCAAGGCGGAAGGCGCGGCGCTGCCACGGTTGCTGCCGAGCGTCGTTGGTGGTTTCTCGGTTCCTGACAACCTCCGTTATCACCCAGGACACACCTGGGCTTTGAGCGAGAGCCCCAACCTGGTTCGCATCGGCATGGACGATTTCGCTTCCAAACTCACCGGCAAGATTGAGCATGTGATGCTGCCGCAGCGCGGGCAGTGGATCCGCCAGGGCCAGAAGGTATGGAGCATCGTGCGCAACGGCGTCAAGGTTGACATGGTTTCTCCGATCGAAGGCAGCGTGGCCGACATCAACGAAGCCTTGGCGAGCGATCCGTCGCTGGCTACCAAAGATCCCTACGGCGATGGCTGGATGGTTACGGTACAGTCGCCCGACGCCAAGACGAACTTCCGCAACCTGTTGGGTGGAGCAATGGCCCGGTGGTGGACCGAAGAGTCCTCGATGCGCCTGCAGCGGCTGGTGCCCAGCGCTCTCGGCGCCCTGGCGCAGGACGGTGGAGTGGCCATGGACGATGTCGCCAGCACGATTCCTGACGAGCAATGGGTGAAAGTCACTCGCGAGTTCTTCCTGACCTAGTGAGATCGCCCCGGGGAACGCCTCCTGCTCCGGGGCCATCCTGACCGACGCATCACGTTTCGGCCGCGGACTTCGAGATTCCAGGCAAACCAACCGGAAAACTCGAAGTCCGCGGCCGAGTTGTTTTGTCAGCAGGCACTCGCCCGGATTACTACTTGAGAAATTTAGAGCAAGGGTGGGAGTTTCTGTGAGAAACCGCAAGAATGCAACTTTTGGGTTATTAGCCTTGGACGAATGGCCCGATTATCTGCTCAAGAATCAGGGCTTTCACCAATGTGGCAGGAGTGCTACTTTCCCGGTTACTACCAAATATGATACTCATGTATTTCCGGTTTGATTTCACAAAAAGTGTAGTTGGGGGGGCGCGAGCACCCAGGGGAGCACAGGTGAAACGGTTGCTGTTGGTGTTCTTGTTGCTTGGCGTAAGTTTGTTTGTGGGCTGCGGTGGTAGTTCGGGCGGTTCCACGCCCCCTCCGACTGTGACGCTGGTTTCCATCCAGGTCACCCCGGCCGCCCCGTCCATCGCGCCGGGGTCCACGCAGCAATTCAAGGCCACGGGTACCTACAGCGACGGCACCACCAAAGATCTGACTGCATCGGCCAACTGGCTATCCGCAACTCAGTCGGTTGCGACCATCAATGTCTCTGGCCTGGCCACCGGCGTGGCTGCCGGGACGAGCAGCATCTCAGCCACGTCCGGGACGATAGTCGGCACCACGACTTTGACCGTCATCAACCCGCTGGTGTCGATCGCAGTGACCCCCGCGACATCTTCAATTGCTCCGGGTGCCACGCAGCAGTTCATAGCCACGGGCACCTACGCCGACCACAGCACGCAGATCATCACGTCGAGCGTGACCTGGAGCGCTTCGGTAGGCGCGACCATCACAACAGGCGGCTTGGCCACAGGCGTGACACCCAACACCACTTCGACCATCATGGCTGCCCAAGGCACCATTTCGGGTACGGCGGTCCTCACTATCACCAACCCGCTGGTTTCGATTGCGGTGACACCTCTAACCGCATCCATCGCGGCGACCTTCACACAGCAATTTACGGCGACAGGAACGTACGCTGACGGCAGCACGAATGTCATCACATCGACGGTGACGTGGGCGTCGACTGCTCCAGCCATCGCTACTATCAGCAATTCGCAGGGAACACAGGGACTGGCGACCGGTGTCGCCGCAGGAACTACATCGATCACTGCCACCCTGGGATCGGTCACTAGTCCACCTGCCGCGCTCACGGTCACAACCGCGACCCTGGTGTCGATTGCTGTGACACCCGCAACTCCCGCGATCATCCTCCAAACCCAACAGCAATTCACCGCGACCGGGACCTTCAGCGACAACACGACGCTGAACATAACCAACACGGTGACCTGGTCGTCATCGAACACAACCAAGATCTCCATTACCGTCAGCGGACTAGCCACTGGGGTGGGGACAACCAGCAGTCCAGTGACGATTCAGGCAAGCAAGAGTGGCGTCAACGGAAGCACGACCACGACGGTCATTCCGCCGCCGGTGCTGTCGATCGCGATCACGCCGAGCACCACAACCCTGGCCATGGGCACGAGCCAGCGTTACAAAGCCACCGCTACCTTGGCGAATGGCGGGACACTGAACGTGACAAGTCTGGCGACCTGGGCGTCAACGAATACGGCTATCGCAACCGTCAACACCGGACTGGTGAATGCGAAGACCGTTACTCAACCTCACAATCCGGTCACGATTAGTGCGACTTACAACGGGGTAATCGGGTCCATTATACTGGACGTCACCAACGCCACCGTCACGTCGATCACGGTAACTCCGATCGCGGCAACCATCCCATTCGGGGCGCAGCAACAGTTCTTTGCGACCGCAACCTTCAGCGACTCGAGCACACAGGATGTCTCTGGGAACGCCACCTGGAATTCGAACAACACCTCTGTCGCAACCGTCAGCGTAGTTGGCGTAGCGTTTGGGGTTAGCTCCAGTCCCACCCCAGTCACGATCTCAGCGGCATTTGGGGGCCAGACCGGAACAGCGCAACTCACGGTGAGTTCAGCCACGCTGGTAAGCATCGCGGTGACCCCGACGTCGTTGCTTCTCGCTCCGGGTTCCACTGCCAACTTCCAGGCGGTTGGAACCTACAGCGACCTGCCCACGCAACTTCTGACCGGCCTCGTCACCTGGACTTCTGACGCTCCGCTCGTGGTCAGCATTACTACTACGGGGGGTATTGCGACGGGCCAGAGCGCAGGCTCGGCCAACATAACCGCCAGCTACCAGGGAAAGACGAGTACCCCTGTCAGCGTGATCGTCACGGCGTCTGCGTTGGCTTCCATCGCGGTGACACCGTCACCCGCAACGGTCCCCGAAGGAGTGGGGTTACAATTCAGCGCGACTGGCACATTCCTGGACCACACGACACAGAACCTGACGACTAATGTGACCTGGGCCTCCAGCCAACCGTCCGTAGCGAATATAGGTAACGGACCCGGACAACAAGGCCTGGCCACTGGTGTCGCGCCGGGACAGACGTCGATTACGGCAGTGTTTGCCAGCGTCGTCAGCACACCCGCAGCAACATTGACCGTGACCAATGTGGTACTGCAATCGATTGCCATCACACCGAGTAACCCGACCGTTACCCACGGATCCAATCGTCAATTAACCGCGATTGGAACGTTCAGTGATAACAGCACCATCAACCTGACTACCCAAGTCACCTGGAGTTCGGCTGACGCGACCATAGCAACTGTCAGCAGTTCCGGTGTGGTAAGCGGAGTCAGCCCGGGTCAAGCGACGGTCACGGCAACGTTTATCCAAGTCACTCAGAGCGGTCCCGTGCAGGTTTCCGGCACGACGGTCGTGACGGTGAACTAGGAATTGTGGGAGCGCATTCGTCTCGATGGCGGCTGCGCTCCCGCAATATGTTTGGAACGGCGACGCGATGCTGCGCAGGGTTTCGCGTAGGCGTATTGCGGTATCGTGAGGCTCGCGTTCCGCTATCCGCCGGCAATTGCCCCAATAATCAACAGTGGCTCGCTTCCGGATGCCACGGCGTCCGGCAGTGGCGCGTCAGGAGACTCGTGGGATAAGTCCTCCTCGCAGGCGAAGAAGCGCAGGAATGGCCGGCGCTGTTGGGTTACGTGATCGCGGATCGTGCCTTCGAGCATCGGATAGCGTGCCTCAAGCGCGTCGAGCACAGAACGCTGGGTAACTGGAGCAGCGACTTCGAGCTTTACCTCGCCGCTAACGTGCGCCAGGGTTCGCAGATGCTGGGGTAGCTCGACCCGGATCATGGCAGCGTCTGGACCTCAACCGACAGGACGGCCGGAAGGTCGCGCACGATGGGCGACCAGTTGTCTCCGGCGTCGGCGGACGCATAAACCTGGCCGCCAGTGGTTCCGAAATACACGCCACACGAATCCAGCGAATCGACCGCCATGGCATCGCGCAAAACATTGACATAGCAGTTGCTTTGCGGCAAGCCCTTCGTTAGCGCTTCCCACTCGTTTCCGCCGCTGCGGCTGCGATACACGCGCAACTTTCCCTCGGGCGGATAGTGCTCGCCGTCGCTCTTGATCGGCACAACGTACACGGTTTCCGGCTCATGCGCGTGAACGTCGATCACGAAGCCGAAGTCAGTCGGCAGATTCCCGCTCACCTCGTGCCATGAATCTCCGGCATCGTCGCTGCGCATGACGTCCCAGTGTTTCTGCATGAACAACACGCCCGGGCGGGAAGGGTGCATGGCGACGTGGTGAACGCAATGCCCGATCTCCGCGTTGGGGTCGGGAATGTACTGGGAATGCAGTCCCTTGTTGATCGGCTTCCAGGTCGTGCCGCCATCGTCGGTTCGAAATGCGCCCGCAGCAGAAATGGCGATATAAATCCGTTTCGGATCGCTGGGATCGAGAATGATGGTGTGCAGGCACATGCCACCGGCCCCGGGGTGCCAGTTCGGTCCGGTGCCGTGGCCGCGCAGGCCGGGGAGTTCGTGCCAACTCGTTCCGCCGTCGGTCGAACGGAACAGGGCAGCATCTTCCACTCCCGCGTACACCGTGTCGGGATCGCTGAGCGAGGGCTCGAGATGCCACACCCGCTTGAATTCCCACGGGTGCTGCGTGCCGTCATACCATTGGTGCGTGGTGAGAGGCTTGCCGGTTTCTGCAGAACCGTCGTAGACGAACTTATTGCTCGAGCCCTTCATGGCCTCAGGCCCCGGCTGTATGTCACCTCCGGGCGCTTCCCACGTTTCGCCGCCGTCATTGGAGCGCTGAATGACTTGCCCAAACCAGCCACTGCACTGCGACGCATAAATACGGTTTGGATCTGCGGGCGAGCCCTTGAGATGGTAGAGTTCCCATCCCGCGAAATGGGGACCGCTGACATCCCATTTCTCTCGCTTACCATCGGAGGTCAGGATGAACGCACCCTTGCGTGTGCCGACAAGTACCCGCACCTTGCTCATATGCCGCTCCTCTCGCACATATTCTGTTGGACGTTGCGATTCCCAAGTGGACAGCGGGACCAGTTCGTTCTGGCCTCCGCTTCGTTGCGAAGTATTGTTATCGATTTACCGGCAGGATTGCAACCGGACTGCCTGGGAATTTTATTATCGGTCTCCTTTGTTTTCAGTGCTTTAGCCAGAAATTGCTTGCAACTCATTCATTTAATAGACGCTTATAGCTATCCATGTCAGGCCGTAGGACTTAGCGTTCCTCCATAGGGCGCTGCCGCCCGCTTCGCGGGCTCGAACCACGGAAGATCGGCGATGTCAGCGGGCTTACGCTCACGGTTAACACAAATTCCGCCGCAAGCGGCTCGGGGTTTGTCGCGATTTGACATGCCTCCTCCATCGCGAACGACATCTTTATGCACACGTTGGTTGCGGTCCGGCGGTTCTGCGGATGGGAAGCACACACGGCGCCGCTCCGCGGCCGGGGCTTATATCCTGCCGAACCCCAGGCTTAC
This sequence comes from Terriglobales bacterium, assembly GCA_036512955.1. Lineage (GTDB taxonomy): Bacteria > Acidobacteriota > Terriglobia > Terriglobales > Acidobacteriaceae > DASRAA01. The sequence continues at coordinate 41,486 of DATBZX010000432.1, read as the reverse complement.
GCCTGGGGCTAAAAGCTAATCGCCGCTCCGCGGTTAAAGGCAAAGGATCGCCACTCCGCGGGTAGAGGCACGGCGGTCGGTTCAGGCGATGGCTTCCTCCTTGAAGGCGATGGTGTCGCCACTCGCAACAGAAGTAGGTGGTTTCCTGGCGGCAAGGTCTTCCTGCGCTTGCTTTCCGGCGATTTTCTGTTCGGCCAATCTTTCAGCGGCGATCTGCATGTTCTTCTCCATCGCGATGGCGGCATAGCGCTTGCGGTCGGAGGTGAGTTGGCGGCGCTGACGGTTGCGCTGGAGTTGGCCCCCGCGGCGGGCGGCGGCATCGCTGCCCAGGGTTTCGGCAATCTCGACAATCTCGACTGCTTCGGGAGTGACGGGAAAGTCGGCACGAATGGTGTGCTCGGGGCAGCCGGGACCGTCTTTGCAATAAGCCATGGTGGGCATGGGGGAGGAAAAACGGTTGTCAGTTGTCGGTGGGCAGTTGTCAGTTTCCGATAAGGCCGAGGCGTGAGTACGCGACGGAAAAGCCACCTCCGTCGGGAGGTTGAGATCGAGATCGTTGGGGAGGCCGTAGTCGGCGGCGAGATCAACGGCCGGAGCGGGCTGGTCGGAGTGATATGGGCTGGCGGGCCACTTGTCGGACTTGAGCAGGTTGCGGGACGCGATGTTCAGCACTCGAATGAGGCGGTCGGCGCGCTTGAGGTCGATCATGTCGGCGGCGAGGGCCTCGGAGAGTTGGGTGAGGGCCGATTGCACGGCGAACATGGATTCGAGCGGCGGGAGTTGCAAGTCGAATCGCTGGTCGCGGGCTCGGTATTGGGCCATGCGCATGAGCCGGGCACGGTGCCGGAGGTGGTAGAGACAGAGGTTACGGTCGGTGACGGCGGCAGAGTTGAAGATGCCGCCATCGTCGTGGATGTAGGTGCAAGTACGGTAATCCATGGCGCTCCTCAAAAAACTTGTTAGTTGCCGGTGGTCAGCTGTCAGAAAAACAGCTGCCCCGGGCACAGGTGTCCAACTCTGAGGGTACGGAGAAGTCAAGAGGGGAGGGAGAGATTTAGGGAAGGGTTGATGTTACGAAGGTAACCGGAAATTCCCATTATGGGAAAGGAGTGGTTGGTGATTAGTAAACCCACAATTGCAAAGAGCGATTGTGGTCGACCCGCTACCCGCGGCCCATCGAGATATGTAACGAAAGGCCCCACATTTGCCAAAAGAAGCAGGCAAATATGGGCCACGGGATATGTGGGCCACCAGTGTGAGATACGTATCGAGGTTAGCGCGCAACAGAAGGGGGCGAAACTGCGGCACCCGGCTTGTATGGCTGGTCCTCGATGCTTACGTTCTCGCCCTTTTCGACTGCCCAAATAACGGTCTGCCCGGTGACAATATTGGCGTGCTTCGGGCTGGGCTGGTCACCACTCACGACGATCACCACTGCCTGCGAGGCCCGTTTCTGGTGCTCCTCGACCTCGAGATCCCGGTGGTCGGTGACACTGACCTGATAGGTTCCGCGACCCAAGCGATAGGAGTGCTCGCCTGCGGTGAGAAAGAAATGCATGAAGGCCTGCTGGGTGCGCAGGTGCCGGCTGTCGAACTCCACTTTTTTGTCGCCGCGATGGCCCAAGATAAAGCAAGTTGGCTGACCCGGTTCGGCACGGCAAAAGCGGAACAGAACGAAATCATTGGTTTGAATACTCTTCTTCATATCCTCTTCACGCGGCACGAACCCCCGGGTGGACTTGTCCCAGTGAAACACCACTTCGTGTTGCTTACCCTTACCGACTGCTGTCTCGGCCTTTTGCACAGTAATTGTGCCTTGCTTGCCCTGGACATAGTCGGAAACCGACGCGAAGTAAGTAAAATCGCCGGCGTCGCTGAAAAGGTGGACGAAACTGTCGTGAGAGGTAAGATGCTGCGAATTTAGAAAGTCCATGATCGTTTCCTATGCGAGTTGTCCCTCTGCGAGCAACTCGCGGTCGAGTACTTGCGCCTGCAGCAGAGCGAGTGTCATGTTTACCGGGGCGTCCCCAATCATTGGAGTGTTCGCCGGTACAAACGTCTGCTTTTTATCGAAGGTGAGCAATCTGAACGGAATGTTGACATTAAGCAGGTCCAACAATGCAGCACCAGGTTGATCAGCGAACCGAACGCGCCGAGGATCGGAGTGAGCACGCCTGAAAAAGCACCGATCACTGTATTCACCAGGCCGGCAATCAACCCTCCGATCAACGGAATTGAGCCTAAGGTGTTCGAGACTTCATTTTGGATCGCCGCAATAATAAGAGGTCCCATCGGTGTGAGGTCGAAACGCGCCGAGAAGGGATCAATCAGCAGGACAATGCCCCACTGCGTGCCCAGATCGTCGACGCGGAAGCCAAAGGATGCACTCAGGTCGAAAGCAAAAGGCAGGCTGACTGGCACGTGGACGCTGGGCCAGGTGATGCAGAACTGCGGAGTGCAGACCCTGCCAATGAACGGAATGTCGACGCACACCTGAACAGGCGGAATGCAGATCGTGGGCAGGATCAAGCCCAAGTCGAAGGTGAAAAAGGCCGAGACCGATCCCACGACGTGCACGTTGTTCAAATCGAGCTTGTTGGCAGGTGCATTTTCAAGCACAGCAACTCCACCCGAGAGCGCCACCGAAGCCGAGTAGCCGACCTGGAACGGCCCCCAGGTTGCCGAGTCGGACTTCGAAGCGTGCGCCAATGCAATCGCCTTATGTAGAACAACATTCACTCCGGGTTCACTCACTGCGATGGTTGCGTCCATATTTGTCCCTTAGCTGATGTCAGCCCAAACTTTGAGCTGGTTGTCTGCGATCAATGGCCCGTCTGCCAGATTGAGTGTGGCAAATGAACCGAGGGCAAATTTCTCCACGGGGTAGCGCAGGGAGTCCAGAAGTGAATTGACCATTGTCTCTGTGTAGCACTCGATCAGGGACTCGAGAGCGCCTACGTCCTTAACGATGATCTTGTCGATGTGGAGCCCGACGTCGCGACCGCCGCCGGAGTTGGCTGTCGATACCGGGTGGCCGATCGCCCACACTGAAAGCTTGGTGCAATCGCGGGACGGACGTCCGTCCTTTTGTGGCGGCCTGCGCTTGGGCGAGTTCGGATTCTCCCGATTTTTGTCGTCGGGTGGAACCGGCATCGCGATCAGGGAACCACAAAGGAAGCACACTTCGAGCGTGGCGATGAACGCAAACTGGTTGGGCCCAAGCACCAGTGGGGCCGGCAAGTTCAGTCCAGCCTGCGGCGGTGTGAAGTCGAGTTTAGCTTCAAGTATTTGCACTGAGATCGGCATGCCGGCGTCGGTTCCAGGTACTGGGAGTGGCGGAATAACCCAGAAATCCACATCCGCTGTACCCGCTCCGAGAGGGGGGCACGCGTAGTAAAAATACTTTGGACGGGCCGTGCGATAAGCCTTGATGAACTTATTGAAGGCGTCTTCGTGCAAACTCCCGAAAACATGATGTCCATTCGTGAGAGCCATCTCTGAAGTCTCCACACTTCCGCAATTCGTCAATTGTTCACTGGGAGTCTTTGTGTAGCTTCCAATGGCGTAGGGCTATACACTAAATAAAGCTTCTAAATAAAGCTTCTAAATAAAGCTTCTAACAGTTGAAGAAACATGAAGTAAAGAGGCGCCCAGATCACCATAGAAGAAAGTCTCGCGATAATGCGGCAACTACGGCATAATGTCAATAGCCCGTAGGTGCCTAAACTAAGAATCATGTTTAACTAGTCTGTATATTTTACTAGTAGCAACGACTAGCAATATCTTAATTCTACGTTAATTCACCTGATAGCATGCGCGATGGCCGGGCGCTAACTGAGATCGGGAATTGTGAGGGACACCAACCCTCCCACTCCCACACAGCTAGTCCCTGGCTCAACTGCGCTCCGGGGCCGCGGTGTATCCTTCGGCTCAGCCGCGCATCCGATTGGGAAGAGGTTTCGTACTTCTCGTATGCTAAAACTCAATCTTCTATTTCCTTACGTTTTGGCGCTCGGCGTCATCATCTCGCTGGTGGCTTGTACTAGTACGCAGGCTGCGCCGCCCAGTGCGCCGATCCCTGCCGCCAAGGTGGACGCTCCGCTGGCGGCCACGCCGGGCAAGCAGACTGCCGTCTTCGCGGGAGGATGCTTCTGGGGCACGCAGTCGGTGTTTGAGCGGGTGAAGGGCGTGCTGAAAACTACGGCGGGATACTCCGGCGGCGCGGCGAAGACCGCCACCTACGACCAGGTCTCCACCGAAACCACCGGGCACGCCGAGTCGGTGGAGGTGGTTTACGATCCTTCGAAGATTACCTACGGCCAACTGCTGCGCATCTTCTTTTCGGTAGTGCACGATCCCACGCAGCTCAACCGCCAGGGACCCGATGTCGGCACATCGTACCGCTCGGCCATCTTCTATACGGATGACGAGCAGAAGCGAATTGCCACGGCGTACATCGCGCAACTCGATGCGGCCAAGACGTTTCCCAAGCCGATCGTCACAGAGGTCACTCCGCTGAAGGGTTTTTATCGCGCCGAAGACTACCACCAGGACTACGCGCTGCATCATGAAGACAACCCGTACATCCAGGTGTGCGACCTGCCCAAGACCAAGGCGTTGAAGCAGCAGTTTCCGGAGCTGTTTGTGGAGTACCAGGGCAAGTGACGCGGAGGCCAAGCAGTCGGTTCGATATGGAGCGCCGGTTCCGAGGAAGTAAGGACCAAACGGTGTCGCTTCGAGTGATTTCAGTTTAAACTTCGTATGCGCCGGCCAAAGCTCACGGTGACGAGGAAAGTATGCATCTGTATTGGTGTGCGGACTGCAAGACTCCGGGATGTAAAAAGCGCCAAATATTTAAGGACATCGAATTTGCTCCGGAAGCAGGCAACGAGCCGACCGTTCAGCTAAACTTCCCAGCCAAATTCGAGATGCGTTGTAAGACGTGCGGCACCAGTCACAGCTACAACAGGGGAGACATCGAGGACTATCAATCCGCGGAGTACCTGCCGATTGGGTTCGAAAGTCAAACGTGAGCGGCCCTGGACTTCGGGAGGCATTTCGCACAGCGAATTCGGAGTGAGTCAGGCGTGTCAGATGTCGTGCGTCATGTTCTATACGCCGTTTCGCTGGCCACTCGCCAACGTCGAACGGAAGAGACCGTGAAAACGAGGGCGGATTCATGCTCGTCACGGGCCTGTCGTCTCGCTCTTCGATGATTTGGCAGCGTCCCGACACTCTTTGGCTGACGTCAGCAGGTCGGTAAACCCGGGCGCGAGCCGCACCTTCCTCAGCATCGGGTCCAGGAGCAGATTGGAGTAGGCGCAGTAATTCTGTTCGACGGCGGATTGGAGCAGACGCAGTGCTGCCTGCCGCTTGCCACAGTCGGCGAAGATCGCTCCCTGGTAGTAGAGGAGTTCGGCATCGGCAGCGGCCGGGGGAGTGGTTTCCGCCTCGTGCGCCAAGCGGTCCGCCTCCTCGGGAGGCCGCAGCCCCAAGCAAGCCTCGAGCAGATCGCGGTGGTAGCGAGGAGTGGTCGGCATCTGGCTCACGGCTGCGCGCGCCTTTTCGATTTCGCCCTCCCGCAAAAGCAACGATGGCATCGCATATGCCGCCCATTCCGAGCCGGCATCGAGGCGAATGAAGTCGGCAGCGCGCTTGGTGTTGCCCGTCTCCATAAAGGCCCAGGCGCATGAGCGGAAGGTGTAGTTGCCGGGGTCGAGTGAAAGTGCGGTATTGCACTCCTTGGTGGCTTCCTCCAGCATACCCGCGTAGCGATAGACGTAACCCATGACAAAGTGGGCCTCGGCACTATCCGGACGGCGCTGAACCAGGGCTTGCGCTGCCTCGTAGGCTCTGCCCAACTCACCCCGCTCGACGCGATTGGTGATAAGTTGTCCAGCGGCCACGATGCGATTGGGATCCAGCGCCACGGCGCGCTCATATGCCTTGGTGGAGCGCTGGAACATCTCTTCGCCTCCGTCGGAGTAGTTGGAGTCGAAGTAGTAGCGCAGACCAAGTTCTTCCCACGCCGGCGCGTAGTTCGGGTCGCTCTGCAGGGCATGCTCCAGTACCACGATGGCGTCCTTGTTCGGTCCGGGATCATGCGGCAATGCGAGGCTATGCAGGTAGAGGTCGTAGGCCGCCGGATCTGTCGGGCGGCTGGCAGCATTGAGCACACCGCCGGCCATACCAAGTGCCGGCAGCATGCCTTGGTTTACCTGGGCAGACACTGTGGACTGCAGAGCGATCAGGTCCTGAGCGGGGGCCGTCACGGTGGTCTGCCACAGCAGACGGTTGCTGCTGCTCTCGATGGCCTCCAGCGTCACCATCAAACGCTCGCCTTGCTTGAGAAAGTGTCCGGTCACGACGGTGGCCACGTGCAACTCACTGCCCACCTTGCGAGGATCTTCGTCGACGCCCACGTACTTCCGGGTCATCGACGAAGGACGAACATCCACAGTCCGCGTGTAGGTCAGCGCGTTGGCAATTTCGTCGGCCAGGGCAAAACGCAGGAAATCGACGCTGACATCGCCGTTCGTGTTCTCGAACGGTAGCACGGCAACCGTATTTCTCCCGCTCGCCCCCGGACGCTGCTTGTACCACCAGGCTCCCATGGGCACCAACAGGGTGATGAGCACGGCTATCACGCCCAGCAGGATGTAGATCTGGCGCCGGCTGGAGGACTCAAAGGTACTGCTCGAAATGCGATAGGGCAAAGGGGGCCGGTGACGTCCGGTGTCGGTCAACCCGGGTTCCGTTTCGCGCTGCAGCGACTGGAGATCGCCCTTCATGGCCAGCGCGTTGGGATATCGGTTACCGCGGTCTTTCTCCATTGCGCGGCCGAGAATGCCCTCTATGTCCTTAGGGAGCGTGGGGTTGAGCTTGAGCGGAGACACCGGCTTCCGGTTCATCACCGCCTCGAGTGTGGTGACCGTGTTGGTCCCGGCAAAAGGCTTTTGGCCGGTCGCCATCTGGTAGAGAACAACGCCCAGTGAGAACAGATCAGTGCGGGGATCGAGTTCCTCGCCGCGGGCTTGTTCCGGGGACATGTAAAGCGCTGTTCCAAAAATGTCTCCCGCGACGGAAAGCTCGGCATCCAACGCGGCCGCGCCGGCACGCAGCCCGGGCGCCAGCTTAGCCACGCCGAAGTCGAGGATCTTGACCTGCCCGCTCTCGGTAATAAAGATGTTGGCCGGCTTGATGTCACGATGAATGATCCCCTGGGCATGGCAGGCGGCCAGCGCATCCGCCACCTGGATACCGATGTCGAGGATTTCGTCTATTTCCATCGGTTTGCCCAGCATCCGGTCCTTCAGACTGATCCCTTCCAATTTCTCCATGACCATGAAGGGATGCGCATCCATGTCACCGATGTCGTGGATGATGCAGATGCCTGGGTGGTTCAACTGGGAAGCGGCGCGCGCCTCCCAGATGAAGCGATCCAGCGACTTGCGATCGTTCAGTAGGTTTTCGGGGATAAATTTGAGAGCGACGTGGCGGCCCAGGCGGGTATCTTCCGCATCGTAGACCACTCCCATGCCACCACCACCGAGCTTTCCCACGATGCGGTAGTGAGAGATGGTCTGGCCGATCATGCTGGGGGCTGCGACTTCCATGCGCGGTAATGTTAGGCCGCCCGTACGAACACGGTCAACCGGAAATGGTTGATGTTCTAAAGAGCATACAGTTCGGTCGAGTGGTGTCCGGACGTTATCCAGATTCGAACTGAGGCTGCAACTCGACGGGCGGAGCTGGGGGTGGAGACGCTACAATCGTTCGCAAGTTGTTGCCCGAACGTTGCCACCATCCACATAAAGCAGTTCCGTCAGCGCACTGGACCTGCAATGGGCGCCAAGTACTTCGAGAAATGTCTGACATTCCAGCAGGAAGACTCCTACTCGGGGAGTCTTCGTCCGTTTCTTTGGACCAGTCGTCCGATAGACCCAGTTCTGCGACTTCAACGCTTCGAGTGTCGACCCGCAGCCCAACGTGGAGTGCTTTTAAGGCACTCTCCTTTGCGCTCCATAGCAGGGCTACCAGCAAGGTTCGTTTGTCGCCAGTGGTCCGAGCAATCAACTCCTGCTCTTTCATGGTGAAGTAATCGGCGATGAAAGCATCGCTTCTTAGCTCGACGATCTCCAGGTCGCAACCTAGCTGGACAGTGCCTCGCGCGACAGCACATATGGCAATGCCCTGGCGATGGCTAATCGAAATCGTGACCGTCTCCGCGCGATCGCAAAGAGTGACTTCAGGTTGGCCCGTTGAGGCTGGAATAATTTCGATTTTTCTTAGACTGGAGGCGTCGTTGGGCAACTCCAGGCAGGCAGCGACAGCACGCTTTGCGGTCCATCGGCCCAAGCGCCAATCCGCGCGGCGTTTGGCAAAGCGGAAGCTGTTCAATCGAGTCGCTTCGCTCTCAGTCAGCCAATCGTCCGTAGCCGGTATGTCGGCTACGGACTGTTGCAGCCAGAATACGTGCATTACCTAACCAAAGTGGGTTCGGCCACCTCGACGATTTCCGGCGTCACCGCCGGTTTCTCAGCCAGCGATTTGTCGGGATACATTTCCTGGTATCTCGAAATGCCGCATTCCACGGCGTGGATAAGATAGGGGCGAAGGTTGGCGGGTGGAAGAATGCAATTCAACGCTCCCACTTCGAGGGCGCGATGCACGCTATGCACGCGATCAAATTCCTCCGCGAGTTGTCCCAGTTTTTCAGAGTGCACGACTTTGAAGAGCTCATCCAGCTGGGCGCGCAAGCGGTTCTTCTCCACTCCGTCGGCTTTGGACATCGCCCGATTCATGGCCTCGGTCAGGGCCAGTAGTCGCGGATCTTTGCGGGTCCGGGCCTCAACTTCACCGGCAAAAACCACGGCCGCGGCTGGAGCGCCGCCAATGACTGAGGCAAATGTTCCCTCCAACGCCGCGACTTCGAGATTCTCGTTCAACGCCCCCGAGAAAACGACATAAGCGCCACCGTGGTATCGGGAGATCACGCAAAAGACCATGGGTCCCTTGAAGTTCACCACGGCCCGCCCAATCTCTGCACCGTATTCGAGTTGTAACTTGCGCAACGATTCCGGCGAACCATCGAAACCAGACAGGTTGGCCAAGATCACTACCGGCCGATTATTGCTGGCTGAATTGATGGCGCGAGCAATTTTTTTCGAGGAAAGCGGGAAAAGCGTTCCGGCGGTCCATTGATCCGGGCCGTCGGCTGGAACAAACCCCAGCCGAGGTGACGGATGGGACTCAATTCCGATGAGGCAAACGGGATAGCCCCCGATATGAGCGTCCCAGACCACACCGGTTTCTGCGGCCCGCATGCCGGACCAGCGCTCGAGAGGAAGATGGTCCTGGTCCATCACAGCCCGCATCACTTTGCGAATGTCGAAGGATTTCTTGCGTCCGGGATTGGTCTCGTCGGAGAAAATCTCACCTACCAGTGCGAAGCCCTCGCCGTCATGACTGTGAGGATAAGTCCGTACGTCGCGGTCGATCGGATCGATCGTCACATCTCGACGAGGGAAGCGGTCGCCCGGCGCTACATAGGTATGTTCATAGTGGCGTAACAGAATCTGGCAGGCCTCATCAATGTTGCGGGCCCAATACTGCGCCTGTCCGTTGGGGCCCATAATGCGATCGTAGCCGCCGATACCTTCGTTGTCCTCGGCCGACACGCTACCGGAATACTCCAGCGCGCGTTTGCCAGTGAGCACCATCGCCGCTTTCGGCGTCATGATCAGAATGCCGCGGGTGTGCATCAGCATGGTCGCCTCGGCGTTCCAGTAAGGCTGGGCTCCGACGTTAATGCCATTCACCACCAGGTTGACTTCGCCGCCCGCTTGGGTGAATTCGATCAGGCTGCGCAGGACCTTGGCGATCCAATCCATGTTCTCAACGCCACTGTCCATCGAGATTTTGGCGCCCGCCGAGAGGGTGAACCATTCCAACGGAATACCCATTTTTTGCGCGAGATCCAGGCCCGCCATAACCCGACGGCATTCCGACTCGGCGATGGCACCCAGATCTTTGCTGGGATCTCCCATCAACACGACCCGGGTCATACCCTCGGGATACTTGCTGGTGAAGTTGCGGATGACGCCGACGATAATGTTGGACTTGTTCTTCCCATACGGACGATCGACTGGAACCAGCCGCCCGTCGGCATCGAGATCGTATTCCACAAAGTCGCCAGGAGGAAATTGCGTTGCTATGCCTTCCGGAACCGGCGTGAGCATCTTGATGATTTCATACGGGTAGATGAGGCCACGCTGGCGCATGCGAACGACTTTCTGGGTGTACTCATCCAGCGGCTTAAGCGGCTGCAGTTTGCTGATGGGCCTGAAAGTCATGATCTGACTTGCGCCGCCCGGACTCGAGATGCGCACGATCATGTCACGCAGCTCGCCAGTCTCCGGTTGTGGTATGCGGGCGCGCACCACCACCTGCTCCAATCCCAGGCCATCCGTTGATGGAGCAAGTTTGTGCACGATCTCGTCGAATTCTTCGCGGCTGAAATTGACGGTCGGCCAAACGTAAAGCAGGATCCGGTTCCAATGGAGCCGCTTGTTAGGGCTGCGTCGCGATTGGAACATACGCATTCCGGTCACCGCTTCCGCGAACATACGCTCCAGGTGAGGGAGTTGCACGATGTGGCCTCGCTTGTCCCGCACCGGAGTTAGATCACGAATCTCCGCAACTGCGAAGAGCCGCTCATCCTTGGGATTGTCTTTGGCAACCGCATAAAGGAGGTAAATGTCTTCCACTGACGGAAGCCGCTCAACATTGAAATTGCTGACCCGCCAGAGATGCAACCGTTCGGCCATCATCGGGTGGACCCCGCGGACCAGAAATTCCTCTTCATACCCAGCCGCGGTGGGATGATAAGTGAAATGCTGCATCCCCGCCATGCCATTTCCGCGACCTGGACCGCCAATGGCCACCACGATGCGCTGAATTGTGCGCGGGAATCCGACCTGGTTCAGGGTTGAACGAACTTCCTTTTCTATCAGCTCGGGATCGGACAAGAACTCGGGATTCCAAGCATAGAAATCGAGGACGACGTCATGGTCGGCGGGCACTCCTTCGATGCAGGGGACAAGCGCGCGCGCCGCATCAGAAAGCCCGAGATACTCAGTATGGGTGGTAAAGACTTGAATTCGCTTACCGTCATTCCCATACTCGGCCGTCACGCAAGAGCGGCCCTCCGTGGGAACGGCGCGAAACTTCGACATGGTTTGCCCGCGGTAGTATCGCGACGTGACGATCTCCAACATCAATTCCCGCAAGGCGGGTGGAGCAGCCGCATATCTACCGGAGAACAGGGCCGACAGCGGTTGCGGACAGTCCACCAGGGCCCCGACTCTTTGACGCAGGTCCACCGGGTTTGGATTTGCGGCAAGGCGGGCGAGGTTCTCCTCCGCCTGGGCATAGATCTGCTTACGGGCCCGCTCAAATACCGGCTGTTCGAAGCAACGGTAACGCACTTCGCGGGCCAGGTCGCTGACTGCGGGGAACAGGCCACGGGTGGCATGAATCAACTTGCCAAGCAACTTGCGGAAGGCTTCGTCGGTCCGCGGCTCTGAGGCTTCGACACGTTGCAGATGCCTGGTCAGCAAACCGACAATTGGCGCTACCTGCTGGTCAACGCGGTGATGCGATTTACATAACCAGAGCAGGCACTCTTCCAATTCAGGCGAACGCTCCAGCGTCTTGATGCCGTAATGGACCAGCGCACGGCGCAGCGCGTCAACAAAAGCTGCAGGGAGGCCCTTGCCTTTCGTCTCCAGCAAGTGCAAGTACGAAAAGAGGTAAGTCTCGGAACTGCGTTCTTCCCCGCCATTGAGGTCGTCCATCTCGGGCTGACGCTCGAATAAAGTGCAAATGTCGACGAAGATTCCAAGTATTTCATCTTCCCGTTCCGCTATTTGCTGGTGATCGGAGGTAGCTTCAGCAGAAGGACTCCAGCCGGAGAGGCCACGCATGGCTTGCGCTGGGTCAACATCGAAGCCCAAGACGAGCTGGCGGAGTTCTTCGAGGTTCTTGCTCCAATGGGACGGAACAAGATCATCGCGTCCATCGGCAGCGCGGGACGCTCCAAAATTCACTCGCCCGGTCGTGGTCACTGCATTGTCGTCACCGGCCGGCTCAATCTGCAGAAGCGGGGCCCCGGTATCCACTTGCACGTGAGGTATGGCCAGGACACTCCTGACTCTCCCCGAGAATGGAGCGAGGACAGACATCTCCATTTTCATGGCTTCCAGCACAGCCAAGGTGTCTCCAACTGTAACCGTATCGCCCGGCTTAACCGCGATGGATACGACTACAGCTGGGGCCGGAGCATGTACGACGCCACCGTCATCCCTATCGATGGAATGCGACACACCATTTACTTCGATACGGTACGTCAGCCCCTGGGCAGCGGAGACCACGTGGAAGCGGTTCCCGAATGCGGTGAGCCAATATTCGAACTGACCGAGGCTGTGAATGTGGACATCGATGCTGACTCCATCCACTTCGACACGATAGCTATGCAGATCGAGGCAATGGACCTTGAGCGCGTAGGAATGTCCGCGGTGCAGCAGTTGCACGGTCCGTCCAACGTCGCTCCGAACCTGGGGACGCCCGCGTACAGCCGACGCAAAGAACTGGATTTTTTCCATCGCCAGGTCGGCAATGTAGGCTTCGATCGCCGCCTGCACCAGAGCCACATCGGCGTAACGCGTGGAGAGGTGGCCGCCGTTAGCAGCCCTGCGATCCAGCCATCCGATATCGGCTGTTGCCTGCAGCACTTCCGGGCAATTCAGCAGTTCCAGCAGAAATGCTTTGTTGCTGGCCCCGCCCTTGATCACCACGACACTGTCGCGCAGCGCCCGCTGCATCCTCGCCAGCGCTTCTTTGCGACTCTGACCGTAGGTGATGATCTTGGCGATCATCGAGTCGAAGTCTGCCGGGACGTTGTCGCCCACTGCCACGCCGGTATCAATGCGCACGCCGGGACCTGAGGGAAGTCTGAACCTCTCAATCAGGCCCGGTGCCGGCGCAAATCCGTTCTCCGGATCTTCGGCATTCAGGCGCACTTCAATGGCGTGACCATACGTGCATGGCGGCCCGCCTTCCAGGCGCTTCCCGCGGGCAACCTGGATTTGCAGTTTCACCAGGTCCAGCCCAGTCGTACATTCCGTTACCGGGTGTTCGACTTGCAACCGCGTATTCATCTCCATGAACAGGAAACGTTGGCTGGCCGGCTCGTACAGGAATTCGACCGTACCGGCATTCCGATAGCCCGATGCCTGGCTGAGGCGCACCGCCGCCTCCCGCAGAGCCAGGTCTTGCTCGGCGGTGAGCACGGGCGAGGGAGCTTCTTCCAGGATTTTCTGGTGGTGACGCTGGATGGAACAGTCACGCACGCCCACGGCCCAGGTGGTTCCGTGGTGGTCGGCTATGACCTGTACCTCAACATGGCGCGCACCTTGCACCAGTTGCTCCATGAAAACCGTCGCATCTCCAAAGGCCTTGAATGCCTCGGCGCGCGCGCCTTCAAACGCCCTCGCCAATTGGTTGGCGGAATGTACGCGTCGAATTCCATGACCACCACCGCCGGAAGTTGCTTTTATCAGTAGCGGATAACCAAGAAGCTCCGCGTGGCGCATGGCATCGTCGATCGTCTCCACCGGCCCGTTGCTCCACAGCGCAACGGGTACCTGCGCTTGTTCGGCCAGGCGTTTGGAGGTGATCTTGTCGCCCAATAGCCGCATCGCGTCGCCGTCGGGACCGATGTACACGACGCCAAGGTCGCGGCAAAGGTCGGCGAAATTGGGATGCTCGGCCACAAATCCCCAACCTACCCACACCGCATCCGCACGCGCAGTTTCCATCGCCAACTTTAGAGATGGGAAATCGACGTATGTGCTCTTGGACTGATTCGTCTGCGGATCGGTCCGTCGAGCGGCGCCGAGAGATATCGCTTCGTCGGCCTCGCGGACAAACATGGCGTGCCGATCCGGGTCGGTGTAGAGAGCGATCGTGCTGATCGATGTGCCATGCTCCCGGTTGAACTCACGCGCCGCGTGAATGAAACGTATTGCGGCTTCGCCGCGGTTGACGATAACTACCCGCTGAAATTCGCGCTGCATAACCCTTCCAATCGGCAGAGAGCTGCTTTCCTGCAATTCCAATCTTTACGCCGTGACGTGTTGCAGAGCCTGCAATGGCTCAGCATCGACGCTGTCGGGAAGCGTCACCGTCCGGTAACCGGTTAAACGCAAGTACTGGTTGCCCTGCGCGTCCACAACTTCCGCATCGAACTTTTCTCCCGCCGTGTCTGGAGTGACGATTGCGAACAAGGGGCCTTCGGCCAGCTCGGGGGCACGCGACCAGTTGAGTTGATGAACATAGAGCGGCAGACCCATGCGGTTGTGTTCACTGATTTCCAGCAGGCCCGCGGTTTGGAAGCAAAGCTCAATCAATCGCGGCCCAATCAGCGTCGGTCCCTGAGCGGGGTTGTGGTCGCTCGGCAGATCCACTGACATCTGGCCGATAATCCGTTCGCCATCGCGCCAGGCGCTGTCGAGAACTTGGTACGCCGGCCCATGGAAGTAGATGCGATAAATCTGAGCGGCATCGACGATGCCTTCCGTCGTCATCCTGAAAGGCAAACCGGCAGTCGCCTCCGGCGGCTGCTTGCTCACTCTCACGCGCGCCGTGAAGTGAACGGTCTCCTGGGGTTGCGATTGATTGGGAAGCGTCCGCCGCCCGATCAGCCGGCACTCTGCCCGCAGACTGTCACCGTGCGGGTAGAACATCGTCCGAATAATCACCGTGCGTGGCTCGTCCCTGTAGAACTTGAACGGCGCGAGGAAATTGACTTCCTCAATTGCCTCGACACTCCAGCCCGGATGCATGCAGAGTGCGGCCTCCGCAAAGGCTTCGATCCCCATGACACCGGGGAGCACAGGCGTGCCGTCAATGCGGTGATCGTACAAGAACGGTTGGGCCGCCGGATCGAGCGTGGTTTCCATCGTCAAACCGCTGTAGAGGCCCATTCCGGTGATTGTGCCTCCCATCGGACCTTGCGCGGGCAACCTATTCCTGGCAGCCGCAGCCAGCGCGATGGTATCCAATCCACCGGTCTCGTCCCACTCGTTCAACATGACGCCGAGCCGCTGTGCGACGATGACTTCGCCACCGCCCGAGCCCACCGTCAGTTCGCGGCGAATCGTCGGAATGCCTGCTTCCGGCGGTAGCATGTCGATGCCAGCCAACTCCATCATCTTGGGGATGGAGCCGCGAGTCGCCATGCCGATGCCGCCCCACGCTGTCCAGTCGATCACGATGCCGCGCGTTGTCGGCCGCATGGTGCGGAAGCTCGACGTGATCTTGCACAACAGGTCGTTAGCGGAACTGTAGTCCGTCTGGCCTGCATTGCCGAAACGTCCGGCAATGGAGCTGAAAGCCACTGTCGCGCCAAGGGGCATGCCGCCGATGGCATGAAGCAGGTTGAACCACCCGTCACTCTTGACATCGAAGACCAGGTCGAATTCACGTTGGTCTTTGTCCGGCAGGAAGTGGCTGCGCTCAATTCCGGCGGCATGCAGCAGCACATCGATTCGACCGCTGCGCTGGCGCACCTGCTCGATGATTTTGGCTACGCCATCGGCGTCGGTGAGGTTGATGCTGAAGTAATACGGCGTGCCTCCCGCCGAGCGTACGGCGTCGATCGCACTCTGCGCCGCCTGCGCCCGTTCCAGGGCCGCCAGTTCCTTTTCGACCAGCGCCGGTGTAGCACGCTCGCCGCGCGCCTTGATGCGCTCGAATAGATCGCGCTTGAGTCCGTCTTTGTCGCTCACGAAGCGAGCAAGGTCAGGGTTATTGGGATCGGGGGCAGGAACAAGATCCAGCAGGTAGAACGTTCCACCGGATGCTGTAGCCAGGTCGGCGGTAATGGCCGACACAATACTTCCTGCCGCGCCGGTGATCAGAAAGACGCTGTCCTGGTCGAAAGTTAGACCGTGATTGCCCTCGATGAAGGGTTGCTCCTGCAATCCCACGGCCCAGCGCAGGCCATTCTTGTAGCCAACTTCAACAGCGCCGGGATCGCGCAGCGTTTCCTCGAGGAGGGTGACGGCAACTTCCGACGCACTCCTCCCAGCCTCGAAATCGACCGCCTTCACGTGAACTTCTGTGTGCTCGCGCTTATAGGTCTTGGTAAAGCCGACAACCGCTCCGCCCAGCGGCGCAACGGCTCCAGCGTCGTCGTAGCCATGTTGTCCGCCAAGTTGCGTGGCTGAGACGAGGAACGTACCCGGCGCCGCGACCTGCTCATACAGTGCACGCATCGTGGTGTAGAGCGATTTGACACGCACTCGCAAGGCTTCATGCCATCCGGCCAGCTCCATGTGGCGAAGGTCGCCTTCGTTGTCGAGCGCAGGCAGCCAGTACACTCCCTGGATCGGGCCTGCCGACAGCCATTGCTGGAGGCGCTCCGTCAGGGCGTTCGCATCGAGCGCGGCGTCGAGCACCAGGGATTCCACACCGAGCGTCTGCAAATGTTGAGTGAGTACATTGGCGACGCCTGCCTGGTCCGGCATAACCACAACTCGACTGCCAGGCCCTAGCTTCACACCTGTTGGCTTGCAGATGGTCAACGGTGGCCGCAAGACCGGTACTGGGACGCGACGTGGAATCCGATTGGCAGCTTCGAAGCTGGCCAACGGCGGACGGGGACGTGTAACCGTCGTCGCAGCCACGGATGTCGTGGCCGCAGAGGGAACTGATACCGCGGTCGTTGCCCCTGAGTTTTGTTTGTCGCGCGCGAACTGGATTACGTGCGCCAGCGTGGGGAAGTCGCGCAGCTTGAGATTCTCTTCGCGAGGAATGTTGTACGCCGCACGTACCGACGCGAACATCTCCGCCTGTTTGACGGTGTCGACGCCGAGGTCCGCTTCGAGGTCCAGGTCCAGATCCAACATGTCTTTGGGATAACCAGTCTTCTCCGCGACGATTTCCAGCACCTTCTCTTTTATGGCGTCGTCAGAGACCAGTTGAACGGCAACCGCCGGTGTTGCAGTCGCAGTCGCTGCAACGATCGCCGGAGCGGATGGAGATGCCACCGCAACGATCGCTGGCGCAGGCGAAATTCCCGGTGCAAGATCAGGGCGACTCTCGTACACGAATCGGATCACATGAGCCAGCGTGGGATAATCGCGCAGCTTACGGGTCTCATCGCGCGGAATGTTGTAGATCTCGCGGATGGCGGCGAACATTTCCGCTTGCTTGACGGTGTCCACGCCGAGATCGGCTTCGAGGTCCAGATCCAAATCCAGCATATCGATCGGATATCCGGTCTTCTCCGCCATCAGGGCGAGCACGCGTTCCTTGACTGACTCGTCTTTGGCGCCAGGCTGAGTCGTTGCAACCGGTAACGCGGGTGTGGGTGTGGTCTCTGCGACGGTGGCGGATGGTGCAGAGGGTAGTGGCGCGGCCGCTGTTGCGGTGGCGGATGGCTCAGTCTTAGTGGCTACGCTAACGGGCGACGGCAAAGGCGACATGCCCTGCACGAGATCAGGGCGACTGTCGTACACGAACCGGATCACGTGAGCCAGCGTGGGATAGTCGCGCAGCTTGCGGCTCTCATCCCGAGGGATGCTGTAAATCTCGCGGATAGCGGCGAACATTTCAGCCTGCTTAACGGTATCGACGCCAAGATCGGCTTCGAGGTCGAGATCTGGATCCAGCATGTCTTTGGGATAGCCGGTCTTTTCCACCATCAAGGCTAGAATGCGTTCCTTGACCGATTCGTTCTCGGCGACTGACTGAGTTGCCGCAGCCGGTACTGCCGGTGTGGGTGCGCTCGCGTCCGCTGTAACCGTCTCTTTCGGGACAGAAGCTACTGCAACAGTTACCTGCGCAGACGGAGTTACCCCCGCCAGGTCGGGACGACTCTCGTACACAAACCGGATCACGTGAGCCAGCGTCGGATAGTCGCGCAGCTTGCGGCTCTCGTCCCGTGGGATGCTGTAAATCTCCCGGATGGCGGCGAACATCTCCGCCTGTTTCACGGTATCGACGCCAAGGTCGGCTTCGAGGTCCAGATCCAAATCCAGCATGTCTCTGGGATAGCCGGTCTTCTCGACTGCCAGGTCCAGAATGCGTTCTTTCACCGCAACGCCAAGGGTCGCTGGCGCAGAGATCACCTCAACAACTACAGGCGCGGTGATTTTGCTGGTCTTCTTTTCCTCGGCCACTACCACGGCGGGTGGCGCTGCAACGGCAACATCCGAGCGCCGCTCGTTCACAAAGCGAATCACGTGCGCCAGCGTCGGATAGTCGCGCAGTTTGATCTGATCGTCACGAGCGATTCCGTAGGCTTCGCGGATCGTCGCCATGACCTCCGCCTGTTTCACCGTATCGACGCCTAAATCGGCTTCGAGATCGAGGTCCAGATCGAGCATGTCGATCGGGTAGCCGGTCTTCTCGGCTACCAATGCCAGGACCCGATCTTTCACTGAATCGGCTGTCGCGGCGGGTTTGGGCCGCGTGGGCTGCGCAACCGCAACCACTTGAACTGGCGGCTCCGCCTTGACAGGCTCGCTACGAGTCGGTGCTGGCGTTGCGGCGACGACTGCCGGTTTCGGCGCTGGCGGTGGCGCTTGAATCGTGGGCGTTGGCGCTGCCACCGGTTTAACATCCTTTGCCGCCTCGGCTGCAACTGCGGCAACCCGGGCGGATAGCCCTTGATCGCGCACTCGTAGCGTACGGTTCACCACTTCCATGTCCGCGGCTGGACGCCCCGCCATCCTAGTCAGCCACGCATCCCACGCTTTCTGGTCGATTATGCGATAGGCATAGCCCAAAGCACCTGCGCTGCGACGGACACGGTCCTTCGTCGGAACCCAACGCAACAGCGCCATGCTGATTTGTGATCCGAATCCAGCGCCGAGGCGTAACGCATATTCGACCGGATAGTCGCCACCCTTCGAGAGGTTCAACACGCCGAGTTCAGGATCGATTTCCTTGAAGTTGGCCACGGGAGGAACCACTCCCGTTTCCAGTGCTTTCACCGCCAGCACTTCCTCGATACCGGTAGCCATGGCGTGGCCTGTAAGACCCTTGGTGTTGGCGATCACGATTTGGTCCGCGCTGTCGCCAAAGACCCGACGCAGAGCGTTGATCTCTGCCGATGCGCTTCCGCCACGCGCGGGCGTATAGGTTTCGTGGGAAACAAAGACGGTGTGCGCCGCGATCTGATGACGCTGAATGCCGCTGTTCGCTTCGGCTTGCGAGATCAAGTTCTCCATGACCTGGCCAATGTGCTGTACATCGAGACGCGTGCCGTGGAAAGCGCTATTGGCCGTCACCGCGCTCAACACTTCGCAAATCGGCTGGATGCCTCGTTCGCGCGCTGCCGCCGCGCTCTCAACCACGAGTCCGGCAGCGCCCATGCCCATAATCAGGCCGTGCCGCCGGCGGTCGAACGGAGTGGCGGCCTCTTCGACTGCTTCATCGGTGGCGGCTGCTCCGCTGGCCAGGAAGCCGGCGCCGAACCATCCAATCAGGTGATCGGAGGTGACATCGTCCGCCGTGATGATGATTACGCGGCTGCATCGTCCGGCGCGGATCCAGTCCTCCGCCAGAGCGACGGCATGACTGGTGGTTGCGCACGCGGAGTTGATTTGCGTGTTAGGACCGCGAGCGCCGATGAACTCGGCGAACTGCGAGTGTCCCATCGACAAGGTCTTGAGCAGGAAACGGCGATCGAAGACATACGGGTTCTTTTCAATCTCCGCGCGCAGTGCCTCGATCTTTCGGACGATTTCCTGAGCGAGTGGAGAATGACCGTTCGTGCCCGCCACCGCCGCGACCATGTTTTCCAGCGAGGCCAGTTCTTCGCGACGGGCGTGGTCCGCATAGTAGCGGGCCATCTCGTCGGCATAGGCGTCGTAACCCGGGAAGGCCGAACCCATGATCACGCCAGTGTCGTCGCGCAGAGCGTCGGGCAATCCCCAGCGATCGGGCAGCAGTGTGCCTTTACTCGTGGTCTTATACCGCATGATCAGCGGGATTCCGGCGTCACGCATCGCGTCGATGCCGACTGCGATCGCCAGGCGGGTGACCTGGTCCAGTGCAGCCAGGCGCTCGGCAGAGACTCCAAATTCCTTCTCGAGATCGAACTCGCCGCCGCGACCTGCGAGTTTGATTACCTCCGCAACGTCCTCAATGGTGTCGAATCTCGCCTCGCCGCTCTCGCTCTTCACCAAGCGCGTAATGCGCTTCGCGAGCATATCGTTGCGGTACTCCGGCGGGATCGCCTTGATGAACTGGTCGCCTCGCAGAATGCGAGCGACATTGCCATCATCGAAGACGTGATCGGTGCCCGGCAGCCCCATCGCCGCTCCGGTAATCGCCACCGGTTCGCTGGCCGGTCGGGCCTTCTCGCCGTGGTAGATCTCCGAGGCACGATCGAGTACATCGGCAAACAGGTGACCGAGAGCCGCGTAGCGATCGCCATTCGACGGAACAGGCGCGACCACAGTAGCCGCTTGGACTGCGACCGCAATCGGCTTAGAGATTTCTGGTGATGCGGAGGCCGCGGCCGCCGGGATGACAGCCGCTGTGGGAACCGTATTCGCCGTAGTAACCACCGTGGCGGGAATCTCGCGCGAAGCTTCCGCTTCGGCACTTCCCAGTCCTGCCGCGTAGAGTCCGCACAGCGCTTGATTGAAGCTCACGACATCGCCAACTTTCGGATGATTGGTAAAGAACGTAACCACATCGCCGCGATCGCCGAGTACTTCTTCGGCAAATCCCTGCAATGCCTTCTTCGGCCCAACTTCGATGAAGATGCGCGCGCCCGCGTCGTAAAGCGTGCACAGTCCCTTCACAAATTGCACGGGGCAAGCCACCTGCTGCGCCAGCAGGTCGAGCATCTGCGGAACAACATCGGGCCCGGTGGGATAAAACTCGCCGTTCACATTCGCCACCACGGGTACCTTCGGAGACTGCATGTGCAGGTGAGACAGCATCTCCCGCAGAGGAGTGCTGGCCGGGGCAACGATCGACGTATGGAAGGCGTGGCTGACGGGCAGAGGAACTACGTTGTAGCCCGCCTGCAGGAATATCTCGGTTGCTTTTTCGACGCCTTTGCTGGCGCCACCAATGACTGACTGCTGCCCGCTGTTGATGTTGGCAATCACGACATAATCGTTAATGGATTTCAGTGTCCGTTCGACTTCGGCGAGCGGCGCGAAGACGGCGGCCATTTTGCCTGTATCGTCCACGGCGACTTGAGTCATGCCGCGGCCGCGGGCACTCACTGCGCTCAGCGCGTCCTCGAAGGTAAGCGAGCCGGACGCAACCAGCGCGCCGTATTCGCCCAGGCTGTGTCCCATCGTCATGTCGGGGCGAATGCCGTAGGCGGCCAACATCCGGGTCAAGGCCAGGTCGATCGTCAGCACGGTGGGCTGCGTGATCTCGGTCTGGCGTAGATCTTCTTCCGCCTTCGCGACGGCGTCTGCGTTGCTTTGGTCAACGAAGATGTAATCGCTCAGCGGCTTGCCGAGCAACGGGGTCATGATGCGATCCGCTTCGGCGAAGAGTTCGGCCACGATTGGCTCGGCGGCGCGAAGCGGCGCGAGCATGTTGACGTACTGCGAGCCCTGCCCGGTGTACAGGAACGCCACTTTGCCGGCAGGCCCGCGTCCACGGAAGATTCCCTGTGGACGCAACGCCTTCCAGATCGGAGCCTGGTTGGCCTTCAGGGCCTTCAAGGCATTCGCCGACTTGATCGCCAGATCGGGGGCGTCGGCGTAGTCGATTGCGATGCGCTCGTCCGCACGCAAGTCCGAATCCGATGGTGCAACTGGCGCCGGTGCAGTGCCTGCTGCAGCGGCGGTCTGTACCAAACGCAAACGCTCGACCAGTTCGGCCTCAGTGGAAGCGCCAATCACCAACGCACCGCGCAAAGGCGCCTTGCGTGAAACTTCGCCCGCAACTCCGGGTGTAACACTCTTGGAATACATTACAGCTCCCTGCTGAACAGCCGTCGGTGTTTCCGTGACCGCGACCAATCGTTTGCCGTTGCCGGTTAACTTGTGAGGGATGAACTCTTCCAGCACCAGGTGGAAGTTGGTGCCACCAAACCCGAATGCGCTGACCCCGGCCCGCCTCGCGGTGTCCGCTGGGACGGTCCACGGTTTCAGCTCCCGATTCACGTACAGCGAGGAGTGGGCGAAGTCGATATTCGAGTTGGGATGTTCACAGTTCACACTGGGCGGCAGTACGCTGTCGCGCAACGCCAGGGTGGCTTTCAGCAATCCAGCGGCCCCAGCGGCCCCTTTCAGGTGACCGATATTCGATTTGACCGAGCCCAACGCTACGGAGCCGACGGGAAGATGGTAGTTGCCGAGCACGCCCGCCATGCTCTGCACTTCGACCAGGTCGCCTACGCTGGTTGATGTGCCGTGGCCTTCCATCAGCGTTACGGTAGCGGGCGATATCCCGGCGTTCTTCCAGGCGCGCTCGATGGCTAATTTCTGGCCGACCGGATTGGGCGCGGTAATGCCTTTTCCCTTGCCGTCGCTGGCCCCGCCAATGCCGCGCAGCACGGCGTAGATCTTGTCGCCGTCGCGCTCGGCGTCGGCCAATCGTTTCAGCACAAAAATAACCGCGCCTTCGCCCATGACGAAGCCGTCGGCTCCTTCGGCATAGGGCCGGGTGCCGCTAGCCGAGAGCGCTCCGATCTTGCTGAACTTGACGTAGGTTGACGCGCCCATGTTGCGGTCGATGCCGCCGGTGATCGCCACGTCAAAGTCGTTTGCGACCAGCCCCTCCGCCGCCGAACTGATTGCTGCCATCGCCGACGCGCATGCCGCATCGACAACGTAGTTGGGACCGTGGAAGTTAAAGACGTTGGCGATGCGGCCGGCAATGCAGTTAGCCAATTCGCCGGGCATGGTGTCTTCCGTAATATCGGGAATGCGGTGAGCGATGCGGTCGTGCAACTCGCGCGTGATTTCATCGCGCTCCGCTGCCGGCAGCGCTGCAAAGCTGGCTGACTGCGCCAGTTGGCTGGCGTATTCCGGAAAATAAATCCGCAGTGCCGTGAGGTAATGCTTCTCCCCAGCCATGGCGTTGCCAAGAATGACTGCCGTACGGTCCGCGTCCAGCGGCCGTCCTGGATAACCAAAGTCCTCCAGTGCTTCGCGAGTGCAAGCAATCGCCCAGCGTTGCGCTTCATCCATGGCGTCGACGACGCGGGGAGGAATGGGCAGGCGCCACTTCGCAGGCTCCCATTTCCAATCGCGCACCCAGCCGCCGATCTTTGAATAGGTCTTGTCGGGCGCGCCATGGTCCGAATCAAAATAGAGCGCGGGATCCCAACGCTCGGGTGAAACATCGCTGATGCTGTAACGGCCTTGTTTAACGTTTTGCCAGAAAGTCTCTACGTTCGCGGCATCGGGCAGGACTGCGCCCACCCCCACAATCGCTATCGCGCGGTAAGCAGTCGATTCCATGGTGTGTCACTTCCTTCGCAGCATTTTTTGGCCTGTCGTTAGAGCGGGCGCTAGCGCCCAGGGAGAGATACATCAGCTTGCGGGGGGTCTTGTTTCCTTTGCCAGAAAAAGGAGGCGTGGATCCTCTCACAACGCCGGGCTGGGCCTGGGCAGCAGAGATCAATACAACTTTGAGGGGGGCGGGGGTGCCATGTCAGTGATGGCGATGCCCTGTGCGTGTGATGCGACGGTCTCTAAAGTGTGATGTTCGGCACCAAGGTCTGTGAGTCAACCCTGCAAGAGAGCGGCACGTAGTTTTAGTCGGCAAAAACCAGAGATACATTGCGTCACCTGCTTCAACATGCCCGACCAAAACAAAACAGGCATCCGGCTTTTTCGAATTCATTGCCGGATGCCCGTTGGTTTTCGATTAAACGCTCGCGAGCTGCAATGCGGATGCGTCGACCTTCTTCGTCGTACGGTTGAACAGTACGTCCGCGATGTAGTCCATGTCCGAGATTAGTCCGGCTTGCGCGCGATGGACCGCGGGCAAAGCCAAAGCTGTTTCGAACCCCGCCATTTCCGCATCACTCACTCCGCCGGCGCCGGTGACCCAACGCAGACCTTCTTCCGCGACCTTGAGCGAAGCGTCTCGCGCAAAGATGCGGGCCAGTGCCGCCAGTGCGGTTGCATCGAAGCGCGCGTTGGCTTTTTCGTTGAGCCGATTTTCAGCCGCCCGCGCGGCACGGCGCGACAAACAACCCGCGCACTCGGCATACGCTATCAACTCACCCAGGCGAAGGAGAATATGCTGGAAGCGCGTCAGACGTGCTACACGCGCTTTCTCCATTACCTCAGCCAGAGCGTGCATGGGAAGCGCCGCCATATCAGCACCGACATCGGGATGTTGGGCGTGCAGAGTCTCCATTTGCTGCGCCTGCTCGTGGTAGTACTGCCCTCTAGTTTTCAAGTGCAACTGCCAGCGGTCACGGCTGATCGTCATCTCCATGATCTCGGAAGTTCCTTCGTAGATCGTGGTAATGCGGACGTCGCGCTTGATCTTCTCCACCATGTACTCGTGCGTGTAGCCATAGCCACCCAACGCCTGGATGCTGGCTTCGGCCGCGGCGTTGCCGGCTTCCGTCGCCATGTACTTCGCGACGGCGCCTTCGGTGTTCAAGCTTCCCTCGCCGGAGTCGATCCGCTCCGCGGTTTCCTCGATGCATGCGCGGGCCGCTTCCAAACGGGCAATGTGCGGGACCATCAGCTTGTGGGTGTAACCCTGTTTTTCCGATAGAGGCGAGCCTCCCTGTATGCGCTTGGTGGAATACGGAATCGCCCGGTCCAGCGCGGACCAGCCGGCTCCCAGGCCAAACGCCGCTACCATCAGCCGCGTGTAACCGAACACCGCTTGTGCCTGCAGCAATCCCTGGCCTTCCACGCCGCCGATCAGCCGGTCGGCATCGACGTAGGTATCGACAAACGACAGAGCGGCCGTGTTGCTGAGGCGGATGCCGTGCTTGTTCTCCGGCTCGTCGTGGGCGAAGCCTTTCGCGCCTTTCTCCACCACGAACCAGCTCGGCCCGCTCGGCGTATTCGCGAGAACGGTGTACAGGTCGGCGATTCCGCCGTTGCTGATCCACTGCTTGCTGCCATTGATCTTGTAGCCGACGACCTTACCGTCCTGCATGACGCGATCCGCCGTAGTCTTCAGCGAACCCAGGTCGCTGCCGGCTTCCGGTTCAGTGGCGCCGTAGGCAAACAACACGCCTTCTTCGGCGATCCGGCTTAACCAGAGCTTCTTCTGCTCCGGAGTGGCGCCCACCGTAATGGGATCGCTTCCAAGAAACGTCGCGAATAAGGACGTGGCAACACCGAGATCGATGCGTGCCATCTCTTCGCAGATGCAGTAGACATCGAATGTGCTTCCGCCCAGGCCGCCATACTCTTCGGGAATAAACAACAGCTGAATGCCGAGTTGATCGGGGTTGCACATGTAATGGACGATGTCTTCAGGGCACTCGTCCTTCTCGTCGAGCTCGATCAATACTTCGTCTGTCAAGCGTTTCTTGGCGAAGTCATGCAGCGACTTCAAGCTCAATTTCAAAGTCTTCTTGGTGATCATTGGCGGTGCCTCGCTTTCAATAAAACCTATGAGTGTCTGACGACTACTTACTTCAACTCGCGAATCTTGCTGGTCAATTCCGGCAAAAACTCCAGAAGATCATCGACGATTCCGACGTCTGCTACCTGGAAGATTGGAGCTTTGGGATTCTTGTTAATGGCAACTATGAACGGATTTCCTTTGAGTCCGGCCAGGTGCTGGAAGGATCCGCTGATGCCACATGCCATGTACACCTTCGGCTTCACGGTTTGACCGGACGACCCGACTTGTCGGGATTTCTCCAGCCACTTCGCGTCCACTACGGGTCGCGAACAACTCACGGCCGCTCCCATGGCGTCGGCCAGTTCCTCAGCGATTGCCACGTTGTCCTTCTCCTGGATGCCGCGGCCAATCGAAACGAGAACTGTTTCCTTGCTGATATCGACATCACCTGCGTCGGCCACCACCGTACCGACATAACGCCGTCCTGACGTCAAAACGCCCACCTCCGGCGATTTGTCGGTCACCGCCCCATTAACCGGAGCGCTGTCGATTGGCTTGAAGGATCCGGGTCGAACGTTAATCACGGCACCGGAGGAAATGTCACAGCGCACGTGAGTGCTCATCTGTCCTCCGAATTCCTGGCGAACGACTTTGAGAAAAGCCCCGTCCAGTCCTTCGATAGCAACTGCGTCAGACACGAATGCTGCATCCAGCTTGATGGCAAGGCCCGGCGCCAGATCGACTCCGAAATGATCATGGGCGACCAGCACAAGACTGCCGTGAGGCACGACCTTCGCCAGCGCTTTTCGCACCAGTTCGCCGTTTGGGTAGGCCAACGCTTCATTCGCGATTTTCCAAACCTCGGTGTAGGAAGCCTTGAGGCTGTTGCAGACGGTGTCGAGGTCCGCACCCCAACCTGTGACGATGGCCGTAGGAGAAGCCGCAGGATCGATCTTTCTTGCAGCGGCCGCCAACTCAGCCGCTGAATCGTCGGCTACGCCGCCTTTGTGTTCGATGTAAGCAAAGATTCGAGCCATTACTTAAGTCCTCCTTTGGCCTTCAGCAACCCAATCAGGTTCTCAATGTTCTCTTCCCGGCTGCCATGCAGCATTTCGGCACCCTTGCCCAGGGCGGGCACGAAGTAGTCCGACCGCTGCACTTTCGCGGCGCCGACCCCGACTAGCCCTTCGTCAATCCCCAGGTCCGATGCGCCATACGTCGGGATCTCCAGCGAAGCCACTTGCCGGATGCCTCGCATCCCCACGTACCGCGGCTCGTTAATGCCGGTCTGGATCGAGAGCACGCAGGGAAGATCTATCTCGTTCATCTCCCTGTTGCCGCCTGCGATTTCCCGGCTGATCTTCAGTTTCTTGCCGTCCAGAACTTCGATCGAGTTCACCAAGGAAGCGAAGGGGTAGTCGAGCAGGGATGCCAGCATTCCGCCCACCTGCGCGCTTCCGTCCTCAGCCTGAACGCCGGTCAGGATCAGGTCGTACTTACCCTTCTGAACGAAGGCTTTCAAGATTGTTGCGAGGCCTTTGCCATCCGATCCGTTGAAGGCATCATCGGTGATCAGCACACCTTGGTTAGCGCCCATGGCCATTTCGCGGCGCAGGACTTCTTCGTCCTCGTCGCTTCCAATCGTGACAACGGTTACGTTGCCACCGGCCTTAGCGACGATCTGCAGGGCTTCTTCGACAGCGTAGTTGTCCCATTCATTGATCGAATAGACCAGGTCGTCGCGTTCGATATCGTTTCCGGCACGGTTCAACTCAATTTCGTTTTCCGCCGTGTCGGGTACTCTTCTGACGCAAACTAGAATCTCCACATTCATCTCCCAAACAATTTCGTTCTAACATCTACTCTCAGTCCGCAACTTGATTGCGGCCATTGAACTAAACCGGTGCCGGCTCTTGTATGGTTTCGGCGCTCTGCTCGCTCGTCGCAACAGTGCTCACGCTTCCGCGCGCGATTTGTTGATCGACCAACTCCGTCAAGTCGATTGCGGTCATCTTGCCTTCCAGGCCCGCGACCTTGATCGCGTCTTCCATGTTCACCATGCAGAACGGACACGCCGTCACAATGACGTTGGCGCCCGCGTCCGCTGCCATCTTGGCTCGCAGCACACCGATCCGCTGGTCTTCTTTTGGTTCGTAGAACAGCATCAACCCGCCACCGCCGCAGCACAGCGCCCGGTCGCGCGACCGCGCCATCTCGACCCTCTTCAAGCCGGGGATCGCATCGAGAACGTCGCGCGGGTCGTCATAGACCTGGTTGTGACGCCCCAGATAGCACGGGTCGTGGTAGGCATACACCTTCTCCGCGTCTTCCACCGGGTTGAACTTGATCTTGCCCGTCTTCACTTCGCGGGCGATGAACTGGCTGATGTGCTCCACCGGTGGCACATCTTTATAGTCATGTTTCAGAGCGTTGTAGGCGTGCGGGTCGGCAGTGACGATTCGCTCCACGCCCGAGGCCTTGATGGCTTCCACGTTGTCGTCGCGCAGCGCCATGAACAGCGTCTCTTCGCCAAAGCGACGCACTTCATGACCACTGTCTTTCTCCGCCGCGCCGAGGATCCCGAAGTTCGTTCCAACGTGATCGAGAATCTTCGCTGTGGCGCGTCCAATCGACTGCATGCGGTCGTCGTAGGAGGTAATGCTGTCTACGAAATACAAGGTGTCTTCGCTCGTGCTGCCGTTCAGAACAGGCACGTTACAGGTCTTCTGGAAGTCCGGAGCCTTTGTCCACTCGGCCCTCTTCTTCTCCATCTTCCCGTAAGGGTTGCCTCGGCTCTCCAAGGCCTTGAGAGGTTTCTGGAGGGACTTCGGCACGTTGCCGTCATCGACCATGCCGCGCCGCAGATCAACGATCTTGTCGATGTATTCGATCAGCAGCGGACACTCCTCTTCGCAAGCGCCGCAAGTGGTGCAAGACCAGATTTCATCTTCGGAATAAATGCTGCCGATGAGTGGCGTGCCGTTACCCGATGCGCCGACAATCGGATAGTGCTGGAAGCTGTAGTCTCGCGCCTTGGTCGTAAGAAAGCGTGGTGATAACGGCCTTCCCACGGCGTTCGCGGGACACTGGTCCGAGCAGCGACCGCAGTCGGCGCAGGAATAGAAATCCAGCATGTGCTTCCAGGTAAAATCCTCAAATGTCTTCACGCCGACCGATTTCACCTGGTCGAGTTGTGCCGCGTCGAGGCCCCACTTCACCGGCTTAACCGTTCCGCGATCCAACTTCGCGAAGTACACGTTGAACAGTGACGTCTCGACGTGGAACTGAATTCCAAAGGGCCGGTAGCAAAGCAGGAAGTAGAACGTCAGCACATCGACCAGGTATGCGCCGCGATAAAGGTTCCAGAGCGTCGGCTGGGAAACTGCAGAGAGGGCGTTCTTCATCAGCCACGGCAGTGACAGTACGGCGAGGAACTCGACCGACTGTCCTCGTTGGGCCTGTAACGCAACTTTGCTGGCCTCGATCAAACCCTCGGACGCCATCAGCGTCGCAATCAGCGCTAGGAGAAAGATAGCGTCGGCCTTGTGGCCTTTGCCGAACTTCGCTGGCACCTCATACCGCGCCGGCCGGAAGACAATTCGGCGAGTCGCGGCAATCACCATGAAAAGAAACACAACCGTAGCGGCGTAGTCCTTGACGGGTCCGTAGAGATGACCGGCAGTTTCCGAGAATCGCGAGAGAACCACGTCGCCGGAGATACCTAATATAAGGAGGGAGAATGCCTGAAATGCCAGGATCAGAAACCCGGCAAAAATCAGAATATGCATTGTCCCGGCAGTTCGGAAACGGGGATGCTTCCACTGGCCAAGCCAGTACTTAAAGACCCTTTCCAACCGAAGCAGTGGCCGATCAAAACGAATATCGCGTTCGCCTCGGAGGAGCGGAGCCAGGCGTCGCGCCACGATGTAAGCAAAGCAAGCGAGACCCAGGAAGGCTATTATCGAAAACAGGACTGGCCCGGGGATCGACCAGTAGGTCGCTTGCGCCGCTGAGGGGATACCTTCCAACATACGGACACTCTCTTCTGAAACAACAAACTCAATTCACTGCCGAGACGCAACGCGCAGAAAAACTCTGTTCGTCGTCCGATCCACTCTTGTTCGTTGAAGCGGACGAGTATCCTGGGTATCCGGTGCAACCGCAGGTGCCTGCTGCACGGTACCACCCGCAGTTCACAGAGACGTTTATGCGCCCAGTCGTTCGAAGAACCACTTCATCGACCGCTGTTACTGTCGGGTCCCCAGCCAGTTGAGTTGCCTCCGACATGAGCCGCCTCAGCGGGCAAGGCGGGTGATCAATATCTGCGGAGGAATGATCGATGGCTCGTGGCTATCGTTGCCCTACTGACTGCGCTGATTATTTCTTCGCAGTGGACGCACCGTCTGTGAGGCCCATCACAGCGCGCTCGCCAACAGCGCACATCATTGACTGACGAGACCACAAGGTGGTCGATCGATAAGCAGGAATTGTTTGAATGTTGCGAGAATCGGAATAGCAAAAGCAGCGTACGAGTTCTGCTGGACCATCGGCGCTACATTCCAAGACTGCGCCTATGCGTAATCGATCGGATGACGCTCGAGCCAGTGTGCATCTCGGGCTGAGCCCATATTCCTCGCTGCGCCTTGAACCATGCTTGCCGTGAGATCACGAGTCTTCCAGGTGAATCCCGCGAAGAATCCAATTGCGCTTCCCACCGCTCCCAAGGCAATGCTCTTCGGGATGCGTCGGTCGCGGCCCGATACCAGGCACTGCAGCAGACCGGCGCATGCTCCGATGGCTGCAAGACCCAGGGACGCGCGCGCCTTCTGAGTCAACACCGTGCCCAGCGGTTGGCCTTTGAGATATGCGTCACGTCCCGTGCGCATTCCCTCCGCGCCCGAGTTGGCAAGTGAGCGACCGTAGCGTAAGTAACTGTCGACCGCTCGATCTGAATGCATTTCGTTTACTCCTTCGAAGCTGCCGCCTGACAGCCATGCCCTAAAGTCTTTCTTACATCCGATGTGGACACCGAAGATGTGACCACCCGCACCAGACCCGGTGATCACCGCCACTCAAGCGCAGTAATTTGTCGGCCATTGAGAGTCTGTAAATGCGATACAGAGCGGACATTTTTGGCAGCACGATACTTTGAGCCGTCACCCAATCGCACATGCCCGTTGTATTCCTTCCCAGTTTAGTTAGAATTGCGCTGACTTTGATTTTCCTTTTAAACAGTATTCGATTTTTTCAGGAGGTCCTCCTGTGTCTCGCCTTTCGCGCTACTCCTTCGCCGTCGCACTAACCGTTGCTGGATTTTCGACCCTTGCCTCAGCCGACCTTAAGATAAAAACCCGCACCACAATGATGGGCCACTCCACGGAGAGCACGGTGTACATCAAGGGAGGCCGCGAGCGCACTGAGATGAGCTTCGGAGGCCACGGTGGCGCGGTCACCATCATGCAATGTGACCAGAAGCGCATCATCACTATTAGTGGGAACCAGTGCTCGGTCATCAGCACAGGAGGCAACGAAACCTCCTGTCCCGCCATGCCCAACATGCGGGCCATGGGACGGGAGAACGCGGAAGCGGAGCCGGTTGCGCCACGCAAGGGTGGTGTGGTCACGATTACCCGCAACTCCACCGACACGGGCGAGCGCCAGGACATGTTTGGCTACAAGGCGCGCCACATCAAGACCTCCATGATCATGGAGTCCACTCCTGATGCCTGTAACCAGTCCCACATGAAGATGGAAACCGATGGCTGGTACGCCGATCTTTCGGCAGGATTTTCCTGCGCTGATGAGTCGTACCGCGCCATGGCCTGCGGAGGCATGGGCGGCGGCCGGGCCCAGTGCAATGACCGCATCGTGATGAAAGGCGGTGGCGGTGGCGCGATGGGCTACCCGTTGAAACAGACCACCACCATAATGTCGGAGCACGGAAACTTCACCACTACGACGGAAGTCATTGAGTTGACCAACGCGACCCTGGAGGCGCCGCTGTTCGACATGCCGCCCGGCTGCAAGGTCACGGACATGTCCGCCATGATGAGTGGCGCGGCAGCAGCGGCGCAGGCACAAGCAAGTCATGAGCCGGCCGCGGCTGCGCCCAAGGCGCCGCCCGCTCCAGCGGCACCGCTTGCTCCTGCGCCCGCAGCTTCTGTCGCACCCAAGGCTGCTGGAGTGGTGCGCATCGGTGTGGTCAAGATCAAGGACGCGAGCGGCCAGGGTCTTCCTACCGACAATTTGCGTCTCAACCTGATGGACGAGATTACCCGTCGTCAGATGGAAGCGGTGCCGCTTGTTGCCGAAGCGCCGCCGCAAGATGTGGAGAGCGAAGCCAGTTCCAAGCAGTGTGACTACATCCTCTACACGGTTGCCAGTCAAGTGAAGGATCCTGGCACGGGTGGCCTTCCGCCCGCCTCTGTTCCCAAAGGAGTCACCCTCGATGCCGCAAAGTTTCAGGCCCTGACCAATGTGACGCTATATAAGGTGGGCAAGCCAGTCGCGGAGATTAACGGAGTTGGTGTAGCAGCCGAAGGCGCGCAATTCGGCGTCGATGCGGTTATGGCAATCTTCCCACTGGAATCCGAAAAGGTCGCTCAGCAAGTGGAAGAGGATGCACATCCCAAGGCGCCTGCGAAAGTGACCAAGGCCCCGGCCAAGAAACCGGCAGCCGCGCCCAAGCCGAAGCAGTAGTGCCTGTACAACGCCATGACTCCATGAGGCCCGCCATTTTTCGTCACCGATACCGGATGCTGCTCTCCGCAACAACCGTGGTCGTATTGGTGTCGGTTACTGCGGCAGTTGCCCAGAAGCAAAGCGGCAAAGCGCAAGCCGCGCACCAGCCTCCTCCATATTGGGCCTATGCCGTCAATCCGCCAGCGGACGCATCGACTGGCGACGCAAAGCCGGCTGACGATTCTCCACAACACGTGCCCGGCAGCGATGCGACGTTCACTCTCTCGCGAATCGGCGATCTGTACGAAGTACCGGACTGGCATCCCAACGGTCATCCCGCAATGCCTGCGGTCGTGGCGCACGGCAGGAAGCCCAAGGTTTATGCCTGCGGCTACTGTCATCTGCCCAACGGCCAGGGGCGTCCTGAGAACTCCAGCTTGGCGGGACTATCTGTTGACTACATGGTTCAGCAGATGGCTGAGTTCAAGAGCGGTGAGCGAAAGAGTTCCGTGCCCGCAGCCCTTCCGGTAGCTACCATGATCGCTAAGGAAACTCTCGCGAATGACAAGGAAATTCAGGAGGCGGTCGCGTACTTCTCAGGGCTGAAACCAAAACCGTGGATCCGCGTCGTCGAGACGAACACCGTTCCTAAGACGCACGTTGCGGGCTGGATGCTGGTTGTCTCAGAGCCCGTCGCCATGGAGCCGATCGGTCACCGCATTATCGAGACTCCGGAGAACCTGGAGCGAACGGAACTGCGGGACGATACATCCGGATTTATTGCGTACGTTCCAGTCGGAAGTGTTAAGAAAGGGAAGGACCTGGTTACGACCGGAGGCGCTGGCAAGACAATAGTGTGCGCCACCTGCCATGGAACTGGCCTCAAGGGATTGGGCAATGTGCCGTCGATCGCTGGTCGTTCGCCAAGCTACATTGTCCGGCAACTCTACGACATTAAGAACGGAGTTCGCAGAGGAACAGCCACCGGGTTAATGAAGCAGCCGGTTGCCAAGTTGACCTTGGACGACATGATTGCGATTGCAGCGTACACGTCTTCGTTGCATCCGTAATTGGGGCGGCGAACAGAGTGTACGTTCCATCCAGTTCGACTTGGCCTTACATCTCGCGGTAGTTCAACAGCCCCGCCCCAATCAGGACAAAGCAGAAGGGCCATATCCACGACGGGATCGCACGGTTTTCCTCGGGAAGCCGAAGTTCAAGCCAGCGCGCCCATCCCGCAAACACGGCAATGAGGCCCATGGGGACGTGGCTTAATTCGACAAGCAGGTTTTCCTTCACATTCGTAATGGCGTGCGAGTGTGTCAGCAAAACGGCTCCGCCAATAGCGCACATCAGGGGGAAGACCAGGGCCATGCCGCCGCCTTCGCGTTTCCGCTGGCGAACCCGCAGTTCGAAGATGGCGAATCCCACGCATACCAGTGCGGCCATGCGGTGCTGGAACACTTCGGGATCAGCCCAACAGGCCCCGAAGCTTTTCCATCCCACCGGCCAACACTCCGTATCGGCCTGCAGAAAAATGAAGATTGCGATGCCAATCAGCAACAGCGGCCAATACTCTGCCCACGGAGCTTTGCCAGTTCGCGCAAGCAAAGCCAGCAACCCCATGGCCAGCACGACCAGGCCCATCCAATGATGGTTCGACTCCGACTCAATCGAGTTGTTGATGAGTCGGGTGGTCAACGGAACTCCATCCACGTTGTAAACCGGCTGTGTCTGCGGGGCGGCCCCGGTGCCAGCAGCTTCTGTTCCGGGATCCGGCCCGGACGCTTCCTCCAAATAGTGATACGTCAGCCT
Organism: Terriglobales bacterium; assembly: GCA_036512955.1. GTDB lineage: Bacteria > Acidobacteriota > Terriglobia > Terriglobales > Acidobacteriaceae > DASRAA01. The sequence goes on along the minus strand of DATBZX010000432.1, from coordinate 7,388 downwards.
TGGAACGACGGGTTTGATGCGCTGGTAAATCTGGTGCATCGTTACCGTCTCGCTCACCTGATCGACCGCCGGAGGCTGCGAGGTCAGCGACGCCGCGGTGAGAATCACCGTGATGCCGATACCAACTTCCGCTTCGATCAGACGCCGCAATCGTGGCAGCGCGTTCTCTTTGCTGGTGTTTCGCAGCAGCAGGAAATTCACACCGCCGAGGAGCAGCAACGCCGCGAGCATCAAGACCTTGGCACTAACCATCACGCCATACGCGCTACCCAGGACGCCGTTCCACGATCCGATGTAGAGCACGCTCATGATGGCGCCGCTGATTACTAGGAACCCGACACTCACCAGCGCCATGCGCGAGAAGCGCTCGGTTACGTACCACTGCGTGGTGAGATCTTTGGCGCGATACAGCCCGAGCACGAGGAATGGCAGTCCGCCGATCCAGAAACCAGTAGCCAACTCATGGATGCAGGACAATGCGATCAACGCCGGACGGCCCTCAATGCGCGACGCCGCGTGATTGGTCATCACCGACGCGCCCATCACGATCACCGCCAGCACCGGTAGCGCGTACTTGGCGACGTTCTTGTTGCCGCTGGCGACGACCGCCGTCATCAGCGCCGCGGTCAGCACAATGCAACCCGAAATAAAGAAGTTGGCTCCGATGACCCCGTCGAATCCGATCTCGGCCGTCACCATGAGAGCAGCCGAGTTCACATAGAGGTAGAGCATCTGTACGACCGCCAGGCCGACCGCGCTGATGCGCAGCAATCGCCATGACGACGCCTGGATTCTTGCGATGCTATCGTTCGGAACCTCGGACGAGGTCCGCGCCACCCAAAGCACGAAGAGCACGCCGCCCAGCAGGACCGACTGGAACACCAGCGTGCCGGCGCGCAAAATGACGGAGAGGAATGCGAACAGATCGACCAGTTTGAGAAGCATTTCGGCTCAGTTCACTGTGAAGGGAATCTCGCCGCGGCTCATGTGGCCGTCAGAGGCCAGCACCTGCCATTGCAGCTTGTAGGCGCCCGGGTTCAACCCGGCGGCGTGCGTTTGCAGCGTGTCTGGACTCGGCTGGCTGGCGAGAGTGAGGGTCGATACCGTTCCGTCTGGTGCTACCAGCCGCACCCGCGAGCGCACCCCGTCGATACGTACGTTGTAACGCAACGTGATGTCAAAGTCAGGGCCCTTGACCGTGGAATTCAGTGCGGGCGTCGACTCCTTCAGGATGGCGTGCGCCCATAGCGACGACGTCGCTCCCAATACCAGGAAGAGTGCCAACCAACTCAAATTCCAACCGCGACTGACCGCACGATCCACTTCATAGCCTCCGTTAAGAGATTTGCCAAGCAGTGATTTTCGGAGCGTATTCTCTAAGGATACGCGCCTGCGCGTGCTCGCTCAACAGACCGAGCTGTCATCCGCTTGATACCATCACTACGTTACTTATCTGACGGCGATTTGTTGGACCGCCGTCTGCTAGGCATCGGACTCTTATGCAGTACCGGCAATTCGGACGCACAGGTTGGTCAATCAGCGACATTGGTTACGGTCTCTGGGGGATGAGTGGCTGGTCAGGCTCGGATGACGAGCAGTCTCTTGCCTCACTGCAACACTCCGTAGACGCCGGATGCACGTTCTTCGATTCAGCCTGGGGCTACGGGGAAGGTAAGAGCGACCAGTTTCTGGGACAGGTGCTGGCTCGCAATTCCGCCAAGCGCCTTTACTCGGCTTCCAAAGTTCCACCCAAGAACCTCAAGTGGCCGGCACTGCCTTCGCACTCATACGACGAAGTCTTTACACCGGAGCATGTATTGAAGTATGCCGATCTGATCCGCTCCAAGTTGGGCACCGATACCATCGATCTGCTGCAGTTTCACGTTTGGCAAGATGCATGGTCGGACGAACCCGATTTTCGCAACACGGTTGAGAAGTTGAAGCGCGACGGCATCATCCGCGCCTTCGGGCTCAGCCTGAATCGCTGGGAGCCCGACAACGGAATCAGGGCTATGCGTACCGGTCTCGTTGACGCCGTGCAGGTGATCTACAATATCTTCGATCAGGCGCCGGAAGACGAACTCTTCCCCCTCTGCCGCGAAATGAATATCGGCGTGATCGCTCGCGTTCCGCTGGACGAAGGCAGTTTGGGTGGCAAGATGACCATTGATACCCGCTTCCCCGACGGCGACTGGCGCGCCCGCTACTTCACTCCCGAGAACCTGGTTCCGACCATCGAGCGGGTTGAGCGCCTCAAGAAGTTCCTGCCGGACGGCATGACCCTTCCTGAACTCGCACTACGTTTCGTGCTTTCCAATCCCACAGTGAGCACCACCATCGTCGGCATGCGCAGCCCCGAACACGTATTGGCGAATACCAGCTATAGCGATCGAGGGCCGCTGCCTGCTGACCTCATCGCCGAGATCCGTACGCACCGCTGGGACCGCAAACCCGCGCCCTGGTCCGATTGACCGGCGCGGCAAGTTCCTAGCCGCGATACACACCCATCCCCAGCGAGTAGGTATTGACATCGGACGGGAAGCGATTCGGCACTCGCGTGCTCACTTTGTACCGTGGCTCCCGTCCAAGTGTCGCATCACTCCTGTCGGGGAAGTGATGTCTATCTGCGGGCATGTCTGCTTGCAGAATCTCTGTTCTGTACATAAGGAGTTCCGCATGCGCAAAGTTCGCCTTTTGCTGGTATTTGCAGGCCTGATGTTGGCTGCCGGTCTCTGCCACGCGCAATCCGCGCTTCTCGACCTGCCGCGCAAGAGCCAGGACGCCCAGGTCACCCAAACCATCGGCATCACCAATGTGACCGTGAAGTACAGCCGCCCGCTGGTGAACGGTCGCAAGGTCTGGGGAGGCCTCGTCCCCTATGGCGACGTCTGGCGCGCTGGAGCCAACGAAAATACGGTCATCACTTTTGCTGATCCCGTGAGCATCGAAGGCAAGCCGCTCGACAAGGGGAGCTACGGGCTCTTCATGATTCCCACCGAAGACCAGTGGACCATCATCTTCTCGAAGATCAACAGCGCGTGGGGAGCGTTCACCTACAAGCAGGATGAAGATGTTTTGCGCGTAACGGTGAAGCCGACGGCGTCCGACTTGCACGACGCCCTGATCTACGAGTTCGACGATCTCAAGCCCGACTCTGCGGTGGTCACTTTGCGCTGGGACAAGCTTGCCGTCCCATTCAAGGTTTCGGTGAACGTCCCGCAGACCGTCGAACAGAGCCTGGCGAAGCAGTTCCGCGGCATCGTGCAGTACACCTGGGTGAGCTACGATGACGCCGCCAACTACTTCCTCGATGCCAAGGCCGATTTACCAGAAGGACTGAAGTATGCCGACAAGTCCATCGAGGCCGAAGCGCGCTACGAGAACCTGATGACCAAGTCGCGCATTCTCGCCGCCATGGGTAAGCCGGACGAGGCCAAGACCTTTGCCACGCAGGCCCTCGCCAAAGCCGACGCCGGGCAGTCCTATCAATATGCCCGCCAGTTGCAACGCGATGGTAAGCAGGACGAGGCCTTTGCCATCTTCCGCGGCATAGCCAAGAAGTACCCGACGAACCTCTTTGCCTATGCCGGACTGTCCCGGGTCGCCGTTGGGGCAGGAAATTACGATGAAGCGGTGAAAGAGATGAAGCTCGCCAAGGACGCCGCGCCGGAGAATGCGAAGTCTCAAATCCAGGGGCTGATTAGTCGGCTCGAAGCGAAGCAGGACATTAACAAGTAGGAGTCGGAGTGGGCGAGGACTTCGCTCGGGGGTGTGTCCGTCTTCGCCCTTATTGTCTTCCGCGGTCGGTTGTGAGCGAAAAGGCCACTTTTCTACGGCTAGCGCGGAATGCCCAACACGCATTTACGGGCTCTCTCCGCTGCAGCGAATGATTCGCGGAACCCCCTAGAAACCCTCAAAGGTAGCGACCAAGGAAGCCCTTCCCCGCGGTGCGCAGGGGAGGGGACGCAGACGGTTGTGGCTTCAGCCTTCGCGAGGCGCTACACTTTAAGGGCCATGGTTACGCAAGTCGCCAATGAGCAGTAAGCGACGAGGATATGCATGAAGGTCATTGTGAATCGGCAGTTAAGCGGAGGTTTGTATTACGTAAGTTTCAAGGTGGGCGACTGGACACCTGAGGAACTCAGTCAGATGCAGAGTTTCGGGGTACCGAATATTCCACTCAGGATGGGCCCTCCCCTTGCCGCAACCGTCATGACCATCCCCATGACTCGGATTACCGATAAATATCAAGCGGGTTTCAAATCCGAGCCGGAAGCAAAAGCATACGAAGAGAGTACGTTGGGTCTACTTCGCGTGGCGGTGGCGTCGCTTAGGGAAAAGACAGACAAATTCACTTCGACGGCGGAGGTGGATATCTGAAATGTCACGCGGAACCTTAGCTGGCGTGGTCATTGTCGTTATTGTGGTCGGCGCCGGGGTGGTGTACGGTTGGAAGCTTAGACCGGATCCTTCCCAAGCCACCCTCTTCGTTACCGTCGTGATGTGTGGCATTACAGCTATCTACGCTCTACTTACGTTTGGCATCCTTCACGAGAATAAGTCTATGGCCCAGGCTTCTGTGGATTCCACGACACTAATGGAACGAAGCCTGAGATTCTCTTATGCACCTCACCTCCTCTACTCTACGCTCAGCACAAAAGATGCCAAACTCCAAGCGATTAAAGGAGTCACGCCCATCGACAACGCGGACTATCAAACAGCATTGAAGCAAGATTTTGAAGGCCAACAACAGGCGGAGTTTGTGTTTGCCATTATCAGCAACGAAGGAAGTGGATCAGCGACGAATCTGAATGTTGACGCCGAGTACATGATTTGGGACAGCAGCAACCCCAACAAGAACTACACTGTGAAGAAAGTGACATCGATCCAATTTCTTGAATCTAAGAAATCAGTTGCGCTATGCATCTTTGTGTCCAAGGTGCCGACGGCCGATGACCGAGTTGAACTCACCTCAGCCACCCTAACCGCAAGCGACATTTATCGTGACGCACTCGGCGAATCACCTCAGAAGAAGAATATTAGACCCAGCGAGCACCATACGACCTCGGAGCCGGGCTGCGTAGTTCAGATGAAATAGATACGCTGTCCCTCGGGCGTCGGATGCGAGTGGCCAGCCTGCCCCCGCCTACACCGTCTCCCGATCCATCACGTCCGCCGCGTCGGTCTCACCTGCAGAGGTCCCGTTCGCGGACGCCTCTTCCGGTGCATCGCCCTCTCCCGGAGCCAGGAACAGGTTCTGTTCGATGCCATGCTGCTTGGTGTAGAGATCGAAGTAGCGACCGCCCAGTTCGTAGAGCGACTGATGTGTCCCGCGTTCCACAATCTGTCCACCTTCCACCACAAGTATCTGATCAGCGCGCCGGATAGTCGAGAGACGGTGGGCGATCACGAACGTCGTGCGCCCCTGCATCAGGTATGACAATCCACCTTGGATCAGCGCTTCTGACTCGGAATCCAGGCTCGAGGTTGCTTCATCGAGGATCAAGATGCGCGGATTCGCCAGAATCGCGCGCGCAATCGAGACTCGCTGCCGCTGACCGCCAGACAACTTGACTCCGCGTTCGCCGATAATGGTGTCGTACTTCAGCTCGAACTTCTCGGCGAACTCATCGACGCGCGCAATCTGACATGCCCTCAGGATCTCTTCCTCCGTCGCGTCCGGCTTGGAGAACGACACATTCTCCCGAATCGTGCCGTCGAACAGGAACGAGTCCTGTAGAACCATCCCAAGTTGGGTACGGTAAGAATCGAGCCGCACGGTCGCGAGGTTTACGCCGTCTACGAGCACCATGCCTGAGTTGGGCTTATGAAACGCTGCGATCAGTCCAATGATGGTCGACTTGCCCGATCCCGACGAACCTACCAGCGCTGTGACCGTTCCGGATTTGGATTGAAAAGAGATGTCATGCAGCACTGTCTTCTTCTGCTCGTAGGCGAAGGTCACGTCCTCGAACGCAACATCGCCCTGGATTGTCGGCAGGTTGACCGTGCGCGTCGGGTCTTCGTCCTCAGGCACCTCGCTCAACACTTCGCGCGTTCGCTCCAGTCCGGCGATGGCCTCAGTAATCTGTGTGCCGATGCCGACCACCTGGAACAGCGGTGCCGCCAAATAGCCAAGAAACATCGTGTAGGTAAAGAAGCCGCCGAGCGTCAGTTTGCCAGCCAGGATCTGTCGCGTGCCCATAAACATCACGATGGCCCCGATCACTCCCATCAAAGTGGAGGACGTCAGGCTCATCACTGAGGTCGCGGTCAGGGTCTTGAACACGTTTTGCAACAGGCGTTCTACTCCCGCGCTGAAGACCGCATGCTCGCGGTCCTCGGCGTGGTAGCCCTTCACCACCCGAACGCCTCCCAGGGATTCCGTCAGTCGCCCGGTGACTTCGGCCGTGATCTTCGATCGTTCGCGGAAAATCGGGCGGATGGTTTTGAACGCCTTGCGCAAACCAACTCCGAACACCAGCAGAAACCCGAACGCGATCACGGTCATAATTGGACTGATACGCATCAGCACCACGAAAGCGATGACCGCCGTCAGCAGACCGCCCACGAAATCCACCAATCCTGTGCCGACCAGGTTGCGGACGCCCTCGACATCGCTCATGATGCGCGAGACCATGGTGCCGGTCTTGTTGCTGTCGTAGTAGGACACCGATAGCCGGCCGATATGCTCCTGCACCCGGCGCCGTAATTCGGTAATCAGCCGCTGGGCGGCTTTCGATAGTGTCTGGGTCAGCGCAAACGACGTGAGGCCCTGGACGATGGTCGCGCTTAACACCAGTGCGACCAATGGATAAAGCAATTGGTAATGGCGTTTGCCGATGATGTCGTCGACCAGGTACTTGGTCGAAGCCGGAAGCACCAGCCCCGAAACGCGATTGATCACCATCAGCACGAAGCCGAGAGCCAGAAGGGCCCGGCGTGGATGTATAAGTTGCCAGATTTCAGGTAGCGCTTGGAAGACAGGCGCTATGCCCGTCGTCTTCGACGGTTCGCGGTTCGAACGGGAGAGATACTTTTCTTCTGGTGAGCGTGGCAAGTAAGTTTAGATTCGGGCCGACTACAGTTGGGTTCGAAAGCTCAAGCTAAGTTACACCAATCTCGCTACCATCATCGCGACTTCGGGCGCGACTAAGTTAACGATGCGAACGATATTGCACCGGATGAGATGCAATGTTGGGTCAGCGCTCGATTTGATGTGAGGTCAATCGACGTTTCGAAGTTATGCACGCACGCGAAAAGGCCACCCGGCAACAGGGTGGCCTTCTCTTCAAGGGAGAATAGTTCCAACGGAGGCTAGACCGTCAAAACTTTCTGCACAAATCTTAGGTTCACGCTACCAGCGTGTCAAGCAATTTCTATGACTT
>DATBZX010000431.1:0-9333 GCA_036512955.1 Terriglobales bacterium | reverse complement strand
GCCCACGGGATACAGCCGCATCCCCAGTCGTTCCGTCAGCACGATGAAGGCGACGACCGCCAAGCCGGTCAAGGCGCCGATCACCAGCGCCAAGACCAGGAAGACCTGGTCCTCTTGTTGCTGCAGCTTGGCTAGCGGGGTTCTCCACCAATTCCCGCTTGTCGTCCGACCGCTCTCACTCATCTCTAAGTGTGTCCTTCGAAGGCAATCCGTTCGTTACTCAGAATCCTCACAATCAGCCAATTCCCGCTCGCATTCCTGTATCTTACGCATGATTTCGTCAATGTATCGCCGCACGAACTCCGGCGGGTAATGCGCCGCAACTGTTCTTGCATCTTGAAAATCAGCCAGCTCTTTTCTGAGCCGCTCTATCTCGCGCCGAATTAGATCGTGGCGACTTATGCTTCCACAATTACCTGTTTTCCCGTACCAACCGAATGACCAGGGGACGCGTGAACGTCCCCTTCCGTTTTCGGAACAACCTAGTGCAGTGCTGCCGTGAAGTGATCGCGGCGGTTCTGCTGCCAGCAACTTTCGTCGTCAGCAGTGCAGAACGGTTTTTCCTTCCCGTAGCTGATGGTCTTGATGCGGCTGGGATCGATGCCCAACTTGACTAGGTCGGTCTTGGCGGTATTTGCCCGGTTGTCGCCGAGTGCAATGTTGTACTCTTCCGAACCGCGGTCATCGCAATGCCCTTCGATGACAATCACGAGGTTGGGATGCTCATTGAGGAACTTGGCATCGGCGGCGGTAATGTGCGCCTCGTCGGCGCGGATGGTGTATTTGTCGTAATCGAAATACACGTCCTTGACACTACGGGCGAACAGTTCCTGGTCGGTCAGACCGGGCGCTGAGGTGGCCGTTGATTGGGTGACTGTGACGCGGGCGCTGGTTTCACGCTCCCCGCCGGGGCCCTTAGCAGTCAGTTCGTACGTCGTGGACTCGGTCGGCTTTACCTGTTTCGAACCCGAAGCCACGACTGACCCCACTCCGCTGATCGTAACGTCCGCAGCGTTGCTGGTGGTCCAGGTGAGTACCGCTGGCTGACCTGACGTGAGCGTATCCGGATGAGCGGTGAGACTTACAGCAGGCGCCGCCGGTGCCGGCGGGGGTGGCGGAGGAACCTGCGCTACCTTCTTCTTGGCGCAGGCGCCGGTGATTGTAATCGCGGCAAGCGTCACCGCAAGCACAGTGATTCTGAATAGCACTTTCATAAGATCCTCCAAAGTAAGATCGTTAGGAAATCGCGAGATTGGCAGGGAATCGAGCACCTGCCGGTTCATTGGAGGAGACCGAGAGGATCAGCAGCGAAGAGGGGCGGGAGAATCGAGGGGCGTTAGCGCTAGGGCTCCAGCCGCTTCCGATGAGACGAAAGCGAACGCACAAGGCACCAAGAGGGCGGACAACGCAGCCCCCGCGCATTTGATACCGAGCATTAGCAGCGTAAGTAGACGGGCCGCTCTTAGGGCGGTAACGGGACCGTGGGTTGCAGGAAAAGAACCATGCGCCGCAGGAAAGAAAAAGATCGTCGCGACCGCCATCACTACCAGCAGTACGAGACCCCCAATATGACGCACATTCATTTTGGCTACTCTAGACGGATTCCCGTGATGATGCAAAAGATGCAAATGTGTTTTAGCAACCCCGCCAAGATCCCTTCCCTGTGCGAACTCAACTAAGCGTCGCGCTTGTGCCTTTCCCAAATAGCGCTAGGATCTTATTGAAGTAGCGCTGCGCTCGAGCGCAGTTCAATAAGTCTCTCGATCACAACGTCGATTTCGTTCTGATCGCGTATGTAATACTTGGCCAGCGAGTTGCGATTCAGCTCAACGCGAATTGTCAATAGCCGTCCATGGTCAGGAAGCGTGAAAACGTCTTCATCGGTAACATCGTCACCGATGTAGATCGCCTCGCTACAGCGCATTCTGACCAGCTCCCGTTGAAGCGCCAGGCCTTTGTGAGGTGCTCCGCCGGGAAGAATGTTGACCACTTGCTTCCCGCCGACGAGACGCACTGTACCCAATCCCCGGGCTGCCGCTGCAATAGCGACGCGCGCCTCTTGCTTGCGCAGCTCGTGCCGGTAATGAACGGCCACAGAGAATCTCTTGTTCTCGATCTCGACACCGCGAAACTGCCGGAGCCTGTCTTTGAGCAATGGAAGCCAGCACCGTACCGCCTCCTCCATGGCTGGATTGGTGCTCCAAGGTTCGATTCCGTGGTTTCCGACGATTTCCTTAATTCCAATGCCCCGGAGCCGGCACCGCACATCCTTTCGCGCCCGGCCGGAAATGACCACGCAGGGATAGAGTGCTGTGAGTTTCGCAAGAAGACTTCGCGTGGTATTCCGGATCGCCGCTATGTGGCGGTCGAAAACGATGGGAGCAAGCGTGCCGTCAAAGTCAAAGGCCACGAGCGTGTTCGACAACGCGAACTTCTTGAGAACCTGACGGTTTCGCGAGGAAAGGATGTACTGCATTAGGACGAAGTACTTTCCACGAAATGTTCGGCAAGGCGGCCACTGAGGCGCTCTCTGTGGCGCAAACGCGCCGCATCCACCAGCATTCGTCCCGCCCAACGATACACGTTGAATTCCGCCAGGAAGGCGCGCATCGCGCGCATGCGTTCTCTCTGTTCCTCGGGCGACATCTTGAGAGCCGTGGCCAGCGCCGAACTCGCCTCTTCGATGTCGTACGGATTGACGATCAGGGCTTCCGTGAGTTCGCGCGCAGCCCCGGTGAACTGGCTCAGCACCAGCACGCCACGTTCATCATCGCGAGCTGCCACAAACTCCTTTGCCACAAGATTCATTCCGTCGTGCAGGCTGGAGACGTAGCAGACATCCGCGGCACGGTAGTACCGAAACACCGCCGAGGGCTCGTGATGCGACCGCAGCAGGATGATCGGCCGGTAGGTCCCCTCGCCAAAGCGTTCGTTGATGCGAGCGGCCAACTGCTCCACACTTTCATTGAGTTGGCGGTAGCGCTCGATCAGCGTGCGACTGGGCGCCGCGAGCTGAATAAAGGTGAAGCGCCCCCGCAGCTCTGGGTGCCTCTCCAGCAGGCTTTCCACGGCGAGGAAACGCTCTTCCACTCCCTTGGTGTAATCCAGCCGGTCAACCCCGACGCCGAGGAGCGCGTCCGGCTTGAGACCGAACTCCGCGAGGATGCTGCTTCGGCAGTCTTCGGGAGAAGGAGAGTTCTTGAGCCAATGAACGGGCCATTCGAGAGAAATGGGGTAGGGACGAACCAGTGTGGGTCGCCCCTGTTGCACCACTGCATTCTGCTCTCGGTCAATACGTGCCTCGAGAAATCTGTCCACGGAGTCAATGAAATTGTTGCAGTGAACCTGCGTATGAAAGCCGATGATGCTGTTGCCCAACATGCCTTCAAGAATCTCCCTTCGCCACGGGCAGATTCCAAGGCGTTCCGAGTTCGGCCAAGGGATGTGCCAGAACATGATGACCGTGGCCCGGGGTAACCGTTCGCGGATCAAGCGCGGCGCGAGGGCAAAGTGGTAGTCCTGAACCAGAATGATGGGGTCATCCGAATCCACCTCTTCGCACACTGCGTCGGCGAACCTCTGATTTACCGTTTGGTAGTGGCGCCAGTCGGCGCTGCGGAATATAGGCCGAGCGTGAGCAATGTGGCAGAGCGGCCATAATCCCTCGTTTGAGAACCCATAGTAGTAGCCGGCTTCCTCTTCCTTGGATAGCCACACCCGCCGCACAAAGTAGGACTCTTCTCCAGGGGGGACTTGGATGTGGTCATTCCTGTCAACGGTTTCCCGATCGGCGGAACCGCCACCATGAGCGATCCAAACACCAGAGCACGCCCGCATCACCGGCTCAAGTGCAGTGACCAAACCGCTCGCAGGATGAAAGACCTTGATACTTCCGTCCTCCTGCCGTTCGTGGATGTAGGGCTCACGGTTCGCGACGATGACAACTTTTTCCCCGTGCAGATGGCGCGTAAGGGTCAGCTTGAGCCGTTGTGGAGTCCACGCGCCCCCTTCCATCTCGGTTTCCCGTTCTACCATGATCCGATCGACCAGTTCCCGGACGTCGCGCAGGATCGGCCGGAATTCCGCCTGCTTGGGCGCCCCGCCCCGGGCCAGCCGCCGGATTTCGTCGCTCCAGCTTCGCCAGGAGAGGCGCGCGACCAGCAGGGTAATCACCGAAGCGGTCAGGGCAATAAAACCGAAGGCCAGCAGCACGAACCGCTGCGTCCTGGCCTCGCGCCGCTCGGCATAGCTCAGGTCGTGCACCAGGACGACAAACCCGAGGGGTTGGTCGTCAGCGATAACCGGGATTGCGCTGACAAACACGGAGCCCCCGGGAAGCGAGTCCAGCTCATGCCAGGGCGACCACTTCGTCATGGGCGCATCGGCGCTGGCGCGTACACGGCTGGCGACCGCCTGGCAGGAAAATTTTGCGGGAAAGTCGGCGGTGCTGGCGAGTAAAGACGCGTCAGCGTTGCATGCGGCGGCGGCCATAATGCGTTCGTCGCGCGTCATGTCGGTGAGGATATTTCGCAGGTCCTTTTTCTGCTCCTTCTGCCAGTGGTTGCTCAATGCCTCGCGCGCGCCGCCTACGACCAGCTCCGCCCTCAGGCTCGTGTCTCGCTGGAACCAGTTGCGCGAGGTCCTTTGCACCAGGGCAGCGGTAATCCAGGTGAGCAGGGCAAGACCCACAATGAGGCCAGCCACGAATTTGACGGCATGACGCATGACCTAAGTAATGTAAACCCGCGACGATTCATGCTCCAACCTGGATTTGCTACTCTCTATTCATGCTCCTCGAACACCTTGGGCTTATCGGGAACTGCCAATTCTCCGCTTTAGTCGAGCGCACCGGCGCCGTGGTGTGGTGTTGCCTGCCGCGCTTCGATTCCGAACCTGTGTTTTCCACGCTGCTGGACGAAAAGGAAGGCGGGACATTCCTGATCGGTCCGGCGAATGGCGAGCAGGGCGAGCAGGCCTACATCGAGAACACGAACGTCCTGGAGACAACGTTCCGGACTGAGACCGGCTCGTTTCGCATTCTGGATTTCGCCCCGCGATTTCTGCAGCACGACCGGATGTTCCGTCCGGCGCAGCTCTTCCGCATCGTGGAACCCCTGCAAGGCGCGCCGCGTGTTCGGGTGATGTGTGAGCCGCGGTTGGGTTGGTCAAAGCAAGTGCCGGGCAGGCTTAACGGATCCAATCACATCCAATTTACTGGGTTTGACAGCCCTCTCCGGCTGACCAGCGATATCCCCATTTCCTACCTCGGTGGAAATCCATTTACGTTGACGGACAAACGGCACCTGGTCCTGACCTGGGGCGCTCCAGTCGAAGAGCCACTGCGGAACCTCACCGAGCGGTTCCTGAGTGAGACGCAGCGCTACTGGCAACGCTGGGTCAAGGAGTGCAACATTCCGCCGCTTTATCAGAATGCAGTCATCCGGTCCGGGCTTGCTCTCAAGCTCCACTGCTTCGAAGACACCGGAGCCATCGTAGCGGCGATGACAACTTCCATCCCCGAATCCGCGGTGAGCGGGCGGAACTGGGATTACCGCTACTGCTGGCTTCGAGACGCCTACTATTCCCTGGGGGCATTCAGGATTCTGGGACACTTCGAAGAACTCGAGAGTTTCATCCACTACCTCATGAATGTTGCCGGCGGCGCTCCGGACCTGGACCTTTCGCCGCTGTACACCGTAGACGGCAGTCGAAGCCCAGAGGAACGGGTGCTCGACAATTGGCCGGGCTTTGGCGGAGATGGGCCGGTCCGGGTGGGCAACGGCGCCTCCCTGCACACGCAGAACGACGTATTCGGGGAGATGGTCCTCGCCTTGGTGCCGATATTCCTCGACGAGCGCTTCAGCGGCGAACGTTCCGAACCGGCACTCAAACTCATTGAGCGCCTGGCGCGGAAAGCCATTTCCGTGGCCGGAAAACCCGATGCCGGAATCTGGGAATACCGCACCGAATGGAAGCCGCAGACCTTTTCAACCCTCATGTGCTGGGCCGGTGCAGACCGCATGGCCAGGGTGGCCTCGTTGCATGCCCCAAGCCTGGAACAGGAGTTTCGCCAAGGGGCACAACGGATTCGCGAGGAGATTATTGCCAAAGCCTGGTCGCCGGAAATGAACAGCTTCACCGGGTCCTCCGGCGGGCACGACCTCGACGCAGCCTTGCTGCAAATGGCGTACCTTCGCTTTCTTCCGCTTGACGATGAACGGCTCCACAAGACGGTCGACGCGATTCGCGACAGTCTGTCAAGGGATGGGTGGCTATTTCGCTACCGACTCGACGATGGGTTCGGACCCCCGACGGTCGCATTCATCATCTGCACATTCTGGCTGGTGGAAGCGCTCTCTGACCTGGGGCGCAAAGCCGAGGCAAAGAAAATCATGGACCACGCGCATTCCGCGCTTTCCAATCTTGGCCTGCTTTCCGAGGACTATGAAGCGTCCACGCTTCGGATGTGGGGCAATTTCCCACAGGCGTATTCCCACGTTGGTCTCATCCACGCGGCGTTCGCGGCTTCGCCCAGGTGGCCGGATGTTCTTTGAGAGCAGAAAGGAACACGAGCGCGCATTCCGGGAGTTCGCTCACGCGATGGAAGAGGCGGGCACCAGTTCATGTGGGTTTTTCGCAGGCTGAGGCAGCAAGCTGTCTATAATCGCGGTTCATGGTGGAAGCGGTCGAGAGATCCATGCGGCGGCAGATCGAGCGCTTGTTGCGCGTGGATCCGCACTCCAAGCCGCGCATCTACACGCAGGTTCTTGACGCCACCGAAATCAGCAGCCTGAACTACTGGTTAGAACTACTTTTTTCTGCGGGAATCGCGACATTCGGCCTGGTGCTGAACAGTCCAGCCGTGGTCATCGGTGGGATGCTGATCTCGCCTCTGATGGGACCGATTCTTGCAGCGGGTTTGGCCTTGGCCGCTGGCGACCTTTACCTGGGTATCAAAGCGCTGCTGAGCCAGTTGGCCAGCGTTGCTGCGGCAGTTGCTTTCTCCGCCTTCATTGTCTGGCTGTTGCCCTTTCAGTCGCCTACCACCGAGATTCTGAGCCGGACTCAACCGAACCTGCTCGATCTCGGTGTCGCCCTGCTCTCCGGTTTGGCCGGCACGGTGGTGGTTTGCCGGGGCGGAGGCGGTGGCGGCGTAACTGCGTTGCCTGGGGTGGCGATTGCCGTGGCCTTGATGCCTCCTCTTTGCACTGTCGGGTTTGGCGTGGGAAGCGGCGCTGGACGTCCAATCATCTACGGCGCCGGCTTGTTGTTCCTGACGAACCTGGCGGCCATCGTGGCCACCGCCTTCGTTACATTTCTCCTGGTGCGAATGGATGCGCCCGACGTCCGCGAGGAAATTTCTCAATCGATCCGCGAACACGCCTCGCATGACCGCCTCTATTTGCTCCTGCAGCGCACCTATCTTTCCAGATACCTGGCTGGCATCGGGCGGCTGCGCTGGCGTCTGTTGATGCTGGCTGTGGTTCTGGGCGCACTGTTCGTGCCGTTGCGCAAGGGCTTGCTCCAGGTCCGCGATGAAACCATCGCCCGGGCGGCGGTGCGGGATGCCGTCCGGACACTTGCCCCTCGCGGTGCGATTGTGGCGCAGACGGTCGATGTGACGCCCGACCGTATCGGCCTCCGCCTGATCGTCACAGAAACTGTTCCGGCCGCTAAGGTCGAGGAAGCCAGGCGGCTGATCCTGAAGCGGACGGGAAAAGATGCGGATCTGTTCGTGCGGAAGGTGGCGGGCGAGGAGGAACTGGCCCTGCTTCGTGAGCGGCTCCGACCGCCAGCTCCGCCTCCGATACAGGACCTGCAGACGACTGGGGCCGAGGTGCTGGCACGGCTCCAGCAACCCCTGCAAGAAGTCTGGCCTGCCGACAGCGCTACTTTGCAGAGCTACGAGATCGGGTTCACTCCGACCGGCACGGTGGTCCACCTGCGCTACAAGGCAGAAGCCCCCCTCGATGCCTCGGTGGCACAGATTTTGGAGAAGGTGCTAAAAACGCAATTGCACGTTGATGCGTTGCATCTTGAACTGGAGTGGGATCAGCCCACGCCGCCACCGAAGCCAACCAAGCAGCGTGTCCGGAGAGCGCCCCCAAAGCCATGAGCCCGACGGATCTGCACGCCTTCACCGCTGCCGCCCTGGCGGAAAGTTCCGGAGCTCTCAAGCTGCCCTTGGCCATGTTGCTGGTCTTTGGTTCAGCCAAACTGCTGGACGAGGTGTTCCAGCGGCTCCGCCAGCCAGGGATAGTGGGGCAGATATTAGCGGGCATCCTCATCGGCCCCAGCGTCCTGCGATGGATGGCACCGAACGAGTTTCTTTCGGCGTTGGCTGAGTTGGGGGTGATGTTCCTCCTTTTCAGCGTTGGGCTGGAAATCCGGGCCCCGGAATTGACCAAGGTCGGGCGCAAGGCTGTGGTGGTAGCGGTGCTGGGCGTCGTGGTTCCCTTCGTCGCTGGGTGGGCGATCCTGCGCGCCTGGGGCGCTCCACAAATCGAGTCCATCTTCGTGGGCGCAGCCCTGGTAGCGACCAGTGTGGGCATTACGGCCCAGGTCCTCGCTGCCAAAGGTCTGTTGCAGGAGACAGCCAGCCGGATCATTCTCGGCGCTGCTGTGGTTGACGACATCCTTGGCCTGCTCATCCTTGCCGTGGTCAGCAGCCTTGCCAGAGGCAAGCTGAATCTGCTCGAACTTGCCATCACAGCCGCCCTTGCGATCAGCTTCGCGGTGGTCACAGTGAAATGGGGAGCCAAGGCCGTCGGAAATTTAGTCCCGCGGGTCCAGCAGAAATTGCGGGGCGGCGAGGCTCAGTTCACTCTCGCACTCGTGGTGATGTTCGGCCTGGCGGTGTTAGCTATCTACGCCGGTGTCGCCGCGATCATCGGGGCGTTTTTTGCGGGACTAGTGCTCTCTGGGAATGTGGATCAGCGCGTCCACGACCTCACCCAGGGGGTGACGGAGTTGCTCGTTCCCTTCTTCCTGGTGGGCATTGGTCTGCATCTTGACCTTTCGGCATTCGCCAGCCGACAGACCATCCTACTGGCCCTCGTTGTGGTGGTCGCCGCAGTCGCGTCCAAGTTCCTCGGTTGTGGCCTGGGAGCACTTAGCCTGGGATGGGTGGACGCCGCTCGCGTCGGAGTGGGCATGGTGCCCCGTGGCGAGGTGGGGATGGTGGTGGCTCAAATCGGCCTTTCCCTCGGTGTGATTCCCCCGCACGTGTATGGGGTTGTGGTCCTGATGTCCGTGGCCACGACTCTCGTAGCCCCTCCACTCCTCAGCCTCACCTTCAGGAACTTGAGAAGTGCAGTTCCGTCGGAGCAGTAG
>DATBZX010000430.1:0-14900 GCA_036512955.1 Terriglobales bacterium | reverse complement strand
CCGGTTCCGCCGCGTGAACTCGATCCCACGATCTCACCGCAGTTGCAGGAAGTGATCTATCGCGCCCTGGAGCGCGATTGGAAGAACCGCTATGCGCGCGCCAGTGAATTCGCCCGGGACCTCGAGCACCTCGACCAGGTTGGCGTCGCCGACCGCGCCGAGATGCGCAACTGGAAGACTCGCCGCAGCCCCTGGCCGCGGAAGATCGCCTTCTACATTGGCTTGGCGCTAATCCCCGTCGTGGTCTTCGGCCTGCTGCTGTGGGTTGCGAAGCATAGTTGAGCGGCGCGTCCCCTCGAGTCTATCGTTGAATAAACTCGTCAGGGTGAAACACGAATTCCGGATAAGCCCCGCTCCCTAACTCGTAGAGATCCATGCCTTGCCGCTCGCCCTCGGGATCGATGCGCTGCGGAGAGATCCGGTTGAGCAGCCAATTCAGCGAATAAGAGAGTGGCAATACGAAACCCAGCAGGGTGGCGATTCCAATGACTTGCGCCAGCCATTGCCCATTGCTCGGACCCTGGCCGGGAAATCGGGCGAACAGTCCGGCGGCCAGCAATCCCCACAGCCCAGCCACCGCGTGTACCGGAACCGCTCCTCCAGGATCGTCAACCTTGAGCCACATTTCAAACCACTCCACCGCAAGCGTGACCAGGACGCCAGCGACGAGGCCAATGATCAGGGAAGCCGCCGGTTTGAGAAATGCCGCCGCCGCACTGCTGGCCACCAACCCACCGACCCAGCCGTTGGCACTTATGGAGGCGTCGGGTCTGCCGAAGCGAATGCGCGTGATGGCGACTGCCATCAAGCCCGCTGCAGCGGCCGACAACGTTGTATTCACTGCGATCAGCACCACTCGCCCAGGCACGACATGGTAAAAGAGCAGTGCTCCCGCGGAATTCAGGCCCACCCAACCAAGCCAGGTGAGGAAGCATCCGAACACCACGAAGACCAGGCTGTGGCCGGGAATCCCTGTTGGCATGCCTTCGGGCGAATACTTATTGAGGCGCGGACCGAGTATCCAGACCATCGACAGCGCAGTCAATCCGCCGACCACCTGGATGGTTGCGGCGCCGCCGCTATCGAGGAAGCCCTGTCCAAGCCCATAGTTAACGCCCAGTTGCGCCAGCCATCCGCCACCCCATACCCAATGCGCAAAGATCGGGTAGGTGCAGGCTGCGAAAATAGCCGTGGACGCGCAGATAGCGCGGAGTCGCCAGCGGTCCATCGCCGCACTAATGGGAATCAATGCTGCAAGACAGACCCCAAACATCTGCAGCAATGCTGCGAGCGATGCGGGAGAGCCATCGAGTTCGATGCCGCGCAGAAAGAAAGGCTCGGCGGCGATCCAGTTCCACGGCTTACCGCGAAGCAGCAAAACGTGGGCCGGTCCGCCCGCAAACCCATCCCAGGAGAAACCGCAGACCACATAGACGATGGTGGCAATTGAGATCGCGCACAGCGAAGATAGCATGACGTGAGCCGCGCTCCGCGAGCGTCCGAGGCCGCTGTTCATCACCGCGAGTCCGGCCATGGCCAGAGGAACCAGCAGAATCGAGAAGAAACAAATTGCGCCGGCCGAGGTGTCGGAGAACGCGGGTACGTACAAAGGCATCACCGGGTCTCCTCATTCTGTTGTAAATGAGAGAGAAACAGGAAGAACAACCCGATGAATTCCACAACGATGCCCGCCAGGACAAATGCGATCAGCAGCGTCGCTGACCGAAGGAGATCCAGGGCAGACAGGACGATTCCCCACCCCGCCAGCAGAAATAAGATGCCCGCAAGTTTCATCATGGATTGAAGAACAAACGAACTTCATGGCAGACACATACCCACTCGCCCACCACCCTGCAGGCGACGGCCCGCCAACAACTAAGCCTATGGATGAGTGGCGAGTGCGTCCAATCATTTTTTTTGATGCCGAGTAGAAGCAGAACCGCGTCAGAGCCGAGGAGGTTGGGATAACATAATTACCGAGCCGTTCTACCAACCGAAAGACCTCATGAAAGACATTCTGAACCAAGTTGTTGCCACTCGTGTCGGCACATTTGCCGTGTTGCTGTTTGCTGCCTTCCTCGAAGCCTACGGAGATTCCTGCTTCCAGTCTGGCCTCTACCGTTCGACCGGAGCGGCCCGCTACCTGGCCTTTGCCGGCGGCGCAATCACGCTGTCGCTGTACGGGTTGGTGGTGAACACCTCTCCATGGGAGTTCGGCAAGTTGCTGGGACTGTATGTTGTGCTCTTCTTTATCGTTGCCCAAGTGCTGGCGAAGGTGAGATTCAACCAGACGCCGACTCCGCCGATTCTAGTGGGCGGATCGCTGATCCTACTGGGCGGGATGATCATTACCTTCTGGCGGAAATAGCGGCCCGTCGAGGTTATACCTGCAGCACGTCTCCTTCGCGGGCAACCATCTGGTACAGCACCGGGTTGACGAAGAACCCGATGAACAGCCTGGAGATCAGGCCTGCGACGATCACGATGGCGAATGGCTTCTGCGTGTCGGAGCCAATTCCAGTCGCGAGTGCGGCGGGGAGCAGCCCCAGGCATGCGACGAGGGCCGTCATCATGATGGGACGCAGTCGCAGCAGCGACGCCTCGCGGGTGGCCGTCCGAATGTCCATGCCTTCCTGTCGCAGCTTGTTAATGTAGGAAACCAGAATAACCGCGGTTTCCACCGAGACGCCGAGCAACGCCAGCAATCCCAGTACCGACGAAACGCTGAACGGAGTATGCGTCAGCTTCAGCGCGATCAACGCGCCCACAGGTTCCGTAAGAATGACGCCCAGCGCAATCGTGACCGGGAACTTGAAATTGCCATACAGCGCGAACAGGATCATGAAAATAATCACGACCGCCATCGGACCGATCAACATGAGCTGCCGTTTGGCCTCCAGGAATTGGCTGTACTCTCCGCCCCAACTCAGCGTGTAGCCCTGCGGCAGTGCGACGGCTTGATCGACCTTCTTCTGGCCTTCGCGCACGGCGCGCTCCAGGTCACGTCCTTCAATGCTGTATTGCACTCCGATGTAGCGCGAGTTGTTCTCACGATAAATAAACGACGCGCCATTTCCCACCTTGATGTCGGCGAGCTGGCTCAGCGGAATCTGTTTTCCGTCCGGTGTGCCAACCAGCAACTCACCAATCTCGTGGGCGCTGCTGCGAAATTGCGGCTGCATCCGGACAACCAAGTCGAACAGCTTTTCTCCCTGGATGACTTGGGTCACAGCCTGTCCGCCCACCGCTGCCGAAATTACGGCTTCCACGTCGGCGACGTTGATTCCATAGCGGGCAATCTTGTCGCGGTCGACATCGATCAGCAAACTCGGCTGGCCCAGTTCGCGCACCACAGTCAAGTTGGTGAATCCCGGAATCTTGGCGAGCGTGTTCTTGATCTGGATGGCTTTGTCCTGGAGCACGGTCAAGTCCTCGCCATAAATCTTGACGGCAAGCGAACTCTTCAGCCCGGTGAGGGCCTCGTCGACGGCATCTTCGGCGGGCTGAGTGTAGTTAAAGACGATCCCCGGGAACGCGCTCAGCTTCTTATTAATGGCTTCGATGAGCTTGGCCTTGGTATTGAGGTCGCCGCTCCAAGCCTTGTCGTCGTAGGGTTTCAGGCCGACATAAAATTCGCAATTGAAGAAACCGGTGGGGTCGGTACCATCGTCCGGGCGTCCCAACTCCGAGGCGACCACGGTGACCTGCGGATAGGACATCAGAATGGCGCGTATCTGCGGTCCGACGCTGCTCGCCTCTTCAAACGAAATGGTGTACGGCATGGTTGCCCGCACCCACAATGCGCCCTCGTCGAGATGGGGCATAAACTCGCCGCCGATAAAGGGAACCAGCAGCAAAGTCGCGCCGAAGATCAGCACTGCGATCAACATGGTCAGTTTGGGCCGCGCCAGCGCCCAATCCAGTTGCGTCGCGTAGATGCGCTTCATCCACTCGAAAGCGCGGTTTGATTTTTCGCGCACGCCGTTCTTAAACCAGTACGAAGCCAGGACAGGAACCAGCGTGAGCGTGAGAATCAGTGCGCCGACCAGCGCGAACGACATGGTCTCGGCCATGGGATGGAACAATTTCGCCGAAGGCCCGGTGAGCGCGTAGATCGGGAGGTACCCGGCCAGGATCACCGCAACCGAGTAGAAGATCGGGCGATCCACATCCTTGGCGGCCGACATAATCACTTCGTTCAGCTTGTAGCTTTGTCCTTCTCTCAGCGCGAGTTCACGATAGATGTTCTCCACCATCACCACGGTGCCGTCGATGATGATGCCGAAATCGATTGCACCGATGGAGAGCAGATTGGCGGCGCCATCGTGGGCATGCAGGGCGATGAAGGCAAACAAAAGGGAAAGCGGAATGGTGAGCGCGACAATGACGGCTGCGCGAAAACTGACCAGGAAGAAAATCAGAACGACCAGCACCAGGATCATGCCGCGCAGCAGGTTGCCTTCCACCGTATCTGTGGTGAGCGTGACCAGTTCACTCCGGTCGTAAAACGGGTGGATCTTGACGTCCTTCGGAAGGACGTTGCGATTCAATTCATCGGTCTTAGCTTCCACGCCCTTGAGAACGTTTTGCGTCTGCTCGCCGCGGAGCATGAGAATCACGCCCTCAACGGCATCGTCATTCTTCTGATAGCCAAATTGGCCAAGTCGCGGCGCATAGCCGATCACGACATCGCCAATGTCCTTGATGCGAATGGGCACGCCATTGCTACTGCCGACGACGATGTTCCCGATATCTTCGGTGTTACGCACCAAGCCGATGCCGCGCACGTAATAGAACTGACCGCCCTGGGAATAGAATCCACCGCCCGCATTGGAATTGTTGGCACCTAACGCCGTCATCACTTGCGGGACGGTCAGGTGATATCCATAAATCCTCGCGGGATCGAGCAGCACCTGGTATTGCATGGTGGTGCCGCCGAATCCGGAGTCGTCGGCGACGCCGGGAACGGATCGGTACGCCCGCTCGACCACCCAGTCTTCGATGGTCTTCAGTTCCTGCGGACTGCGATCGGGACTCTCCAGCACATAGCGGTATACCAGGCCGCTGGGGCTGAACAGCGGAGCCATCGACGGGGTTACGCCTGTGGGTAAGGTCGCCTCTGCGATTCGCTCGAAAACGATCTGCCGTGCGAAGTAGTCGTTCGTACCCTCTTCAAACGTCAGGCGCACATCGGAGAGTCCGTAAAGCGAGACGGACCTCATCACGGTCATGCGCGGAACGCCATTCATCTGCAACTCAAGGGGAAGCGTGACCAGGCGTTCGACTTCCTCGGCAGCGTGGCCAGGCCATTGCGTGATCAGCTCGACTTGCGGAGGTGAGAGGTCGGGATAAGCGTCCACCGGCATGCGCCGGAACGAGATGATTCCAGCGACCATCATGAAGCCGGTCAGCATCAACACCAGAAAGCGCTGACGTAGCGACGCTTGTACGATTCGATGGATCATGCGGGTGTGGACGCCATTGTCATTGATTACGTCTTTAGTTACGGCTGCGAGCTACTAGCGCTGCAACGAGTTCGCAAATTGCAGGAACAAGCTGCCATTTCCAATAACGCGATCTCCGGGGTTCAGTCCGGTCTGAATTTGGGTTTGTCCCTTAATGCTGTCCCCGAGAGTGACGGAGCGCCTGCCAAACTGTTTGTCAGTCGTCTCAACATAAACGAACGGCTGGTTCTCACTGTCCCGCAGTACGGCGGCATCCGGCACTGCAATGGCGTTCTGGATCGTGCCGGCATCCACCGTCGCCACCACGTACATATCCTTCTTCAGCTTCTGTCCAGGATTGCTGGTCTCGATGCGAGCCTGCAGCGTGCGCGTGTTCGGGTCGAGCGAAGCCGCCACGTAGGAAATTCGTCCATGAAACACGTCGGGATAGGCATCGGTCTGGATGGTGACCGTATCGCCGACGCGTACGTAGGGCAGATCTTTTTGATAGACATTCACCAACACAAAAACCGTGCTCGTATCGGAAAGCATGAAGCATTGCGTGGTGCCGGTCTGGACCAGTTGTCCCACGGCTACATTCTGCTCGACCACTTCGCCGCCGATGGGGGCTTTGACCAGCGCCTCGAACGACGGTGGCGCCTTCACCAATGATTCGGGGTTGGTGATTCCGAGTACTTTCAGGGCGGCTTCGGCCGCGGCTAAATCGCCCTGAGCCTGCGACTGCGTCGATTCAGCCTGCTCCAGGTTCTGTTCGGCAATGGCATGATGCTGGTACAAGTCCTGCGCTCGCGCATAAGCTTTTTGCGCCAGCGCGTAGGCGTCTCTGGCCTTCAGATAATTGGTCCGCAACTGGGAATAGTCGGGACTGGCCACGTACAACATGGGCTCGCCGCGCTGCACCCACTTGCCGGGAACCACCACGATCCGGCTAACGGGCCCGCTCACCTGCGTAATCACCGGCGTCGTGTGGAAGCTGTCGTAGGCCACGGATCCGGTCAGCCGCAGTGACCGCGTCAGGCTGATTGGATGGACCGTGAGCACCTGCACATGCGCCATCTGCTCCGCCGGAATGGTGAACAACTCAGCAGTGTTTGCGTTGCTCGCGTGGTTCTTCGCTGCAGTATCGGGTTCCGCGCTATTGCAACCGGCGAGCACCAGCGCGATCGCCGACAGGACCGTCAGCGCTACCAGGAGTCGTATGCGATGAGTGCGCATCCTCACGGAAGGTTCCTTGTTCCCACAGCCTCTTTGAGTTGTTCGAGTGCGGTCATATAGGTGGACAATGCCTGGCGATAGGCGAGTTGAATCGCCCGGTTGCTGCGTTCCGCATCGAGAAAATCCAACAGTCCCGTCGCTCCACGTTTGTAAGCGTACTCACTGATGTCGCGTGAGTCCTGCGCCTGCTTCAAGTACCCGGAAGTATAAAGTTGTACCACTTCTTCGCTGCTGCGTAGCGCTTCATAGGCGTTGCTGACATCGCCCAGTACGGTATCGCTCGCCGACAGTTGCGTCTCCTGGGCCTGCGTCAGCGCATAGCTAGTGCGCGCGATTTCCCCTTGATTGCGATTGAAGACGGGCAATCCAAAATTTACAAAGAACGATGCACTGTTCTGGTCTGCATTGTGGGTATAGTCGACGCTGGCGTTCACGTCCTGTTTGGCATTCGCCTTGGCTAACCCAATCTGGCTCTGCGCAGCAGTCACGCCCAACGTGGCAGCCCGATAGTCGGGACGCTGGACCAAGGCTTTGGACTGCAGGTCTTCCAGCCTTGCCCGCACCGGCTCGTATGACAGGTCGCCCACCACGTCGTAATTCGCGGGGACCGCGTCGTAGCCCAGCAATTCCCGCAACGCGACCAGCGCCTGCACCCTGGCGAGACGGGCGGAAGAGACGTCGGTCTGAAACTGCAGCAATTGCAGCTTGATCTTGAGATAGTCGCCTTCGCTGATGTAGCCCGACTTGTACTGGGTTTGAGCAATGTCGACCGCCTGTTCAAAACTCTTGAGGTCCTGAAGCGCGAATCGCAACGTCGATTCTGCGAGCAGGACAGAGACGAACTGCTGGGCCACATTGAAGGTGAGGGTGCGTTCGGCGTCCGACACCTGCGCGGTGGTCACGGCGGTTTGATCGCGCGCGGCCTGCAGGCGGTGTTGCCGTTTCCGCCCACGCTCAAACAAATAGCCAATTCCGGCGTCAAATTGCTGTATGGAGCTTAGATTGTCCGTCGAAAAGTCGGATGGTTGAAAAACTGGCAGGAACTGGGAGTCGAAACTCAGGGTCGGATTGGGACGCAGGTTCGCCGTGATTTCCTGCGCCTGGTTTTGCAGAATGAGAGTGCGTGTCGCCTTCAGCGAATGATTATGGGCCAGCGCCAGATTGATTGCCTGATCGAGAGTGATCAGCGTCGGGTTCTGTCCCCTGGCTGCGGGCGCGAGCAGCAGCAGGCCAGTCAAAATCACCAGGCCGATCATCCGGAAGTGCGATGGACGCATAGAACTCAAATCTAACGTGTGAGACCCCGAGCGCAAATGTCAGAACGGCAAAATGCACTGCCCAGGCTAGCGACATCGTCGCAGTACTCTCGCGCTGACCTCAGGGGGTCGAGGCAGAGATGGCACCTCCGGCACGATGCAAGGCCTATAAGCAAAGAACACATTGTAAATCAGGAAGTTGCACGAGGCAGGGGCGGCCCGGCGAGACGATGGTGTTTGTCCATCTTGCAGCAAGGGACGTAAACCTTGCAATATCGAGGTCGCGCTATATCGGTTGGGATATCGATCGGGCTATTCCGGGAAGCGCCGACGCAAGTTCCATTTGTTTTGTAAGCAAGAATTCGGGAAACATATTTCTGCCGAATGGGTTTCTGCGCACGTAGTTAAATTGACATTCGATGGGCAGTGGAGTGAGCGTGGCGCGCATCCTACGAAAACTCGGGAGTCTCTGGATGACGATGTTAACGTCAAACGCGCCATTCACCGCGGCCACCGCTTTCGTGGCTGCGTCCATCCTGCATCGAGTGTCCAGGAGCGTTGGACAATGAAGAAGGTACTTATACACACAGCCGTGATCTGCGCCATGCTGGCGGGAAGCGGCGTCCTTTGCGCCCAGGGTCAGGGCGAGGGGCAGGGTGGTGGACAGTCGGTCCACGGACAGGGACAGCCTGCGACAACCGATCAGCGGCTGCAGCGCATGACTCAGATGTTGAACCTGAGTGAAGCTCAGCAGCAGCAGATCAAACCCATTCTGGAGAACGAATCCAAGCAGATGCAAGCTCTGCGCGAAGATTCTTCGCTCTCCCAACAGGACCGAATGACCAAGATGATGGCGATCCGTCAGGACTCGTCGAGCCAGATTAAGCCCATCTTGAATGCCGATCAGCTAAAACAGTACGAGGAGATGATGAACCGCCGTCGCGGACCCGGTGGCCCCGGACAGATGCAGCCGCCAGGCCAAATGCAGCCTCCGCCCCCTCAGCAGTAGGCGACATTGAGTGGCCGCAAACTGGACGCGGTGAATACCCCTGCAATCGGCGAGTTTCCTTGCCTGCAGGGGCTTGTTATTGGGGCCAGGCGGTCAGGGCCTTCTATTTCTCAGGGTTGCGCAACTCGTGATGATTGAAAGACACTCCGCGATTCTTGCGCGGTGGGGTGTGGCCCTTGGGGTGCGAGGTTGCCGCGACATTGCCCAGCACTAGCCGGCACACCTCTTTGACATAGCTCTCGCTGAGTTCATCGTGACGAATGAGAAAGCGCATGTAGATTGCGCCATACAGCGTGTCGAGCGTGAGATCGAGATCGAGGTTTCCGGGCAATTCGCCGCGTTCGATGCCGCGGCGCAGTGTCTTATAGGCCTCCTGGCGGCGTGGCCACAGGAACCGCTCGCGGAACGCCTCCAACAACTCGGGATCGGACTGTCCAGCGCCCAGCATCTCAGCGACAATGCGTCCCCGGCGGGTACGCAAAATTCCCAGGAATTGGTTCATCTGCAGGCTCATGTCCTGATAGACGGATCCTGTATCGGGGAAGTGCAGCTTGGTTTCGGTACTGGATGCAAAGGCGTCCACCACCAGCGCGCCCTTGTTCGGCCACCAGCGATAGACCGTGGTCTTGCCGACGCCGGCATCGGCCGCGATCGCTTCAATTGTGAGGTCTGGAAAGCCGGTGTGTTGCAGCAGGTTCAGCGTGCTGCGAAGAATCGCTCGGCGAGATTCTTCGCTACGCGGCCGTCCAGGCTGGCGCTTGGCCCCATTTTCGTGCTCCTGTTCTTGACCAGAAGTCGATTGCCGCATGAGCGAAGATAGCATATATTGAATCCACTACGTACCGTATCGAATCCTAAAATAAACCGCACCTGCGGTGGGCCCAAAACAGACGTAGCCTTGAACTAGTTCCGATTGGAGTCGTGTCCGACCGATGTGGATTGTTGCACTTGCGCTAAGGCGTCCTTACACCTTCATCGTGATGGCGCTGGTGCTGCTCATCCTTACGCCCATCGTCATCCTGCGCACGCCCGTCGATATTTTCCCCGACATCAACATTCCCGTAATCAGTGTGGTGTGGAATTTCAGCGGTTTCGCACCCAGCGAAATGGCCGACCGCATCGTCACCAACTCCGAGCGCGGGCTTACGATCACCGTCAACGACATCGAGCACATGGAGTCGCAGTCGGTAAGCGGCGTGGGCGTGATCAAGATTTTCTTCCGTCCGCAAGCCAACATCCAACTGGCGCTTTCGCAAGTCACAGCGATGGTGCAGACCGTGGTACGCGGCCTGCCTCCAGGGACCACGCCGCCGCTGGTCATTACCTACTCGGCTTCGTCGACGCCGATCGTGCAACTTGGTCTCAGCAGCAAGACCCTACCGGAGCAGCAGTTGTTCGATCTGGGCCAGAACTTCCTGCGTACCCAACTGGCAACGGTGCATGGCGCAGCGATGCCCTATCCCTACGGCGGCAAGATCCGGCAGGTCCAGGTGGATCTGGACATACCGAGGCTGCAAGCCAACGGACTGTCCGCGTCTGACATCGTAAGCGCCATCAACTCGCAAAACCTGATCACGCCGTCGGGTTCGGCCAAGATTGGATCGCTGGAATACCAGGTGGAGATGAACAGCTCGCCGCAAACCATTGCGGAGCTGAACGATCTTCCGGTGAAGACAGTGAACGGCTCGACCATTTACATGCGCGATGTGGCGCATGTGCGCGACGGGTTCGCGCCGCAGACCAACATCGTGCGCCAGGATGGGGTGCGCGGCACGCTCATGTCGGTGTACAAAATCGGGAGCGCTTCCACGCTCACTATCGTCGCAGCGGTGAAAAGCGTATTGCCGATTTCCGCCCAGTCGCTTCCCAAGGACATTACCATCAAACCGCTGTTCGACCAGTCATTGTTCGTGCGCGCTTCGATCAACGGAGTCATCCGCGAAGCTCTGATCGCCGCGGCGCTGACGGCGATAATGATTCTGCTGTTCCTGGGTGACTGGCGTCCCACCATCGTGATCTCGATCTCGATCCCGCTCTCGATTTTCGTGTCGGTGATCCTGTTGAGTGCGCTGGGCGAGACCATCAACATCATGACGCTCGGAGGCCTGGCCCTTGCCGTCGGCATATTGGTGGACGACGCGACGGTCGAGATTGAGAACATTGAGCGAAACCTTGCCCAGGGCAAGGAGATGAAACAGGCGATTCTCGATGGCGCAGCGCAGATTGCGGTTCCGGCGTTCGTTTCGACGCTCTGTATCTGCATCGTGTTTGTGCCGATGTTCTTTCTCACTGGCGTCGCGCGGTTTCTTTTCGTGCCGCTGGCCGAAGCCGTGGTGTTCGCCATGCTGGCGTCGTATTTTCTGTCGCGGACGCTGATCCCAACCCTGGTGATGTACATCATGCGCGGCCATGAACACAGGGCCGACGGACCTAAGACGATTTTCGGGCGTTACCAGCGCGGATTTGAAGCCAGTTTCGAGAAGTTCCGTCGCGGGTACTATCAGCTTCTGGAAACCACGCTAGGACACGGCAAAGTGTTCACTGCATGCTTCCTCGCATTTTGCATTTTGTCGATGGGACTGGTGTTTTTCCTAGGCGAAGACTTCTTCCCCACGGTGGATGCCGGATTAATGCGGCTTCACGTGCGTGCCCGTGCCGGGTTGCGCGTGGAAGAGACCGCCCGGCTCTGCGATGAGATTGAAAAATACCTGCACCAGCAGATCCCCAAGGACGAACTGGTCACGATCCTCGATAACATCGGGCTGCCCTATTCGGGTCTCAATCTTTCCTATAGCAATTCAGGCGTAATCGGTACCAGCGACGCAGAACTCATGGTGGGATTGAATCCCGAACATCACCACCCCACCGCGGGATACATTCGTACCCTGCGCGAGGAGCTGCCTCGCCGTTTCCCGGGCGTGGATTTCTTCTTCCAGCCTGCCGACATCGTGACCCAGATTCTGAACTTCGGATTGCCGGCGCCTATCGATATTCAAGTCACCGGCGCCGATATGCAGGGCAACTACTTCATCGCGCAGAAGATCGCAAACCGGGTGAAACAAATTCCCGGCACCGCCGATGTGCACGTGCAGCAGATGCTCACGCTGCCAACGCTGCATCTGCAGATCGACCGCACCAAGATCACCCAGGTTGGCATGAATGCGCGCGATGTGGCACAGAATGTGCTGGTGTCTTTGAGCGGCAGCTTCCAGACCACTCCAAACTTCTGGCTGAATCCCAAGAATGGCGTGACGTATTCCGTCGCGGTGCAGTCTCCCCAATATCGAATGACGTCGTTACAGGACATGATGGAGATGCCCATCAACGATCCGAATACGAAGAGCTCGCAGGTCCTCAGCAATCTGGCGCAAGTGTCGCCGACCGCGAGGCCGGCAGTCGTTTCGCATTACAACGTGCAGCCTGTCATCGACGTTTTCGTCAGCACGCAGGACCGTGACCTGGGGGCCGTGGCCAAGGACACGTTGAATGCGCTGAAGCCCTTTGAGCAAAACCTGCCGCGGGGCACGCGCATTCTGGTTCGCGGGCAGATCGAGACCATGCGGTCGTCATTCCTCGGACTGGGAATCGGACTGGTGATGGCCATCGTCCTGGTCTATTTCCTTATCGTGGTGAATTTTCAGTCCTGGCTTGACCCTTTCATCATCATCACAGCGCTGCCCGGGGCGCTGGCCGGAATTTGCTGGATCCTGCTGCTGACTCGCACCCGGTTAAGCGTCCCATCGTTGACCGGCGCGGTCATGTGTATGGGCGTCGCGACCGCTAACTCCATCCTGATGATTTCGTTTGCGCGCGACCGGTTGCACGCCGGGATTCCCGCCGCACAAGCCGCTCTGGAAGCCGGATACACGCGTATTCGTCCGGTGTTGATGACCGCGCTGGCGATGATCATCGGCATGTTTCCGATGGCGCTGGGCATGGGCGAAGGCGGCGAGCAGAACGCACCGCTAGGCCGCGCCGTGATCGGCGGACTGATCTTCGCAACCGTGGCAACCCTGTTTTTCGTGCCCACGATTTTCGCCATGATTCACGGCCATCTCGAAGCCAAACAGGCTGAACGGAAACAGTCATAGAATGATACGAACTGAACCTGAAACAACCTTTATGGATTCGCATTCAAATTCGACCGAACTACTGAACGACGCAGGTCCGGGACCGGAGATCACGCCTCCTCCCAAGCTTCCTCCCGCGCCCCCGCGTAAGGCGCTAATGCTGATTGGCCTGGTCCTGCTGCTGTTGTTGGTCGGCGGCTTGGCCACCATGTTGGCCCGAATGCACAGCAGTCGCGTGCTGGCGGATGAGACCGAGCGCGAATCGATTCCCACCGTGGCCGTGGTCCATCCCACGGCTGAAAAGCCCGACGAAGAGCTGGTATTGCCGGGATCGTTGCAGGCCTACGAGGAGTCGCCGGTTTACGCTCGCACCAACGGCTATCTGCTGCGCTGGTACAAGGACATGGGCAGTCGTGTCACACAGGGCGAACTGCTGGCCGACATCGACACCCCGGAAATCGATCAGGAGTTGATGCAGGTCCGCGCCAACCGGCAGCAGATTGTGGCCGCAATGGACCTTGCCAAGATCAATGCCGATCGTTATGTGAGCTTGCGCAAGACGGACTCGGTTTCGCAGCAGGAATCGGACCAGCAATCCAGCGGATATCAGCAGGCCAAAGCGAATCTGGATGCGGCGGACGCGACAGTGCGGCGACTCGAGCAATTGGAATCGTTCAAACATGTCTATGCCCCGTTCTCCGGTGTGTTGACCAAACGAAACGTCGATCCAGGCGCGCTGATCAACGCGGGAGGCACCGGCAAAGAGTTGTTCGACATAGCGAAGGTCGATCCGCTGCGGGTGTACGTCAGCGTCCCACAAAATTATGCGCCGGCGATTAAGAACGGGATGGAAGCCTGGGTCACTCTGCAGGAGTTGCCTGGTGAGAAATTCAAAGGCACGGTCGCGCGTACCGCCGAGTCGATCGATCCCACGACGCGCACATTGCTGACCGAAGTGGACGTGCCCAATCGCGATGGACGCCTGCTGCCGGGCTCATTCGGTGAAGTGCACTTTCGTACCGGAATCAACGCGCAGAAGATCACCATCCCGGTCAATGCGATGCTGTTTCGCCAGGAAGGCCCGCGTGTTGCCGTCGTCGGCAGCGATGGCAAAGTCCACCTGAAGCCGATTGTGATCGGCAAGGACTATGGCGCGACGCTGGAAATTCTGGGTGGCGTAGAAATCGGCGACCGCGTGATCATCAATCCTGCCGACTCGATGGAGGAAGGCCAGCAGGTGAATGTCGCTCCCGAGAGCCAGGGAGGCCACTCGTCGTGAAGCGGTTGACCCTGGCGCTCGGCGTTCTCGCCAGCAGCTTCCTGGCCGGATGTACCGTCGGACCGAACTACCATCGCCCGCCGATGCCGGCTCCGCCCGCTTATAAGACGGAAGCGCCATGGCGCGTGGCTGAGCCTAAGGACGCAATTCCCAAGGGCGCGTGGTGGGAGATCTACCACGACGCCGAGCTCAACAATTACGAGCAGCAACTGCTCAAGGCCAACCAGTCGCTGGCTGCATCGCAAGAGCGACTGAATCAGGCGCGGTCCCTGGCGCGGGTCGCATCGGCCGGATATTTTCCCACGCTGAGCACCGATCCCAACGCTTCGCGAAACAGGTATTCAGGAAATCGCCCGCAAGTCGTAACCATTGGCAGGCCGCTTACGCAGAGCACCTACGACATTCCCTTTCTTCTGAATTACGAGCCTGATCTGTTCGGCAAAGTGCGGCGCACGCTTGAAGCCTCCAACGCATCGCTGCAATCGACGGCGGCCGACTACTACAATGTGACCCTCGTGCTCGCAGCCGAGCTTGCCGCCGACTACTTCAGCCTGCGCGAGCTCGACGCTGAAATGCAAGTCGTGCAGGAAGCAGTCACCATTCAGC
>DATBZX010000429.1:0-5012 GCA_036512955.1 Terriglobales bacterium | reverse complement strand
CCGCATTCTGAAAGACGAAGGCTACATCGCGAACTACAAGACCACGGAAGAAGAAGGCCGCAAGGTTTTGCGCGTGTACCTGAAGTACGGGGCTGACAGTTCGTCGCCAATTTCGCAGATCAAGCGCATCTCGCGTCCGGGATGCCGGGTGTACGTCGGCCACAGCGAGATTCCGCGCGTGCTGGGCGGGTTGGGGATCAGCATCCTCACCACTCCCAAGGGCGTGATGACAGGCCGCCAGGCGCGCAAGGAAAAGCTGGGCGGCGAAGTGCTCTGCGAAGTTTATTAGCGACTAGCGACTAGCAACTAGCGCTTAGCTAAAACCGAGACGCTAAGAGCGAATAGTTTAATGATCGAGAGCCAAGAGCAGCGACCCAAGAGTAACGAGCCAATTGCTAGTTGCTAATTGCTGGTTGCTTAGTGAGAGAGACATTATGTCGAGAATTGGAAGAAAGCCGATCCCGCTGCCGAAGGGCGTGACCTACGTAGTTGAAGGCAGCACCGTGACGGTGCAGGGTCCCAAGGGCAAAGTCACCACCCACCTGCCGAGCGGCGTGGCGCTGGAGACCAAAGATGGCGTCCTCAACATCGTCCGCGAGGATGATTCGAAGGCCGGCATGCATGGCCTGGTACGCGCGCTGGTCAACAATTCTGTGGAAGGCGTGACCAAGGGCTGGACCAAAGACCTGGACATCGTCGGCATCGGATACCGCGCGGAGCTGAAGGGCAAAGGCTTGGTGGTCTTCACGCTGGGCTATTCGCATCCCATCGAGTACCCGCTGCCTGCGGGCATCGAGGTGACGATCGATCCCAAGCTGACCCACTTGACGGTGAGCGGCATCGATCGCCAGAAAGTGGGATTTGTCGCCGCGGAAATGCGTTCGCTGCGTCCGCCCGATCCCTACAAGAACAAGGGAGTACGTTACAGCAATGAGCGCCTGAAGAAGAAGGTCGGCAAGACCGGCGCGAAATAACAGATCCGGACGGAATGGCGGCAACGCCCCGTCTCCCCGGTTCAGAACCCCGGGAGCTAAGGAAGCACAGAGATGATTGGAAAGACATCGAAGAACGAAGTGCGGGGCAGGATCCACAGCCGCATCCGCAAAAAGATGGCGGGTACGGCGGAGCGTCCGCGGCTGAATGTGTACCGCTCGGTGGGACACATTTATGCCCAGGTCATTGATGACGCCAAAGGTGCAACCCTGGTCGCCGCTGCCTCGACCGAAAAGGGCAAGGGCATGAAGGGCGAAAAGCGTCCTACGGGCGGCAACGTGGCTTCGGCGAAGGAAATCGGAAAGCTGATTGCCGAGCGCGCCCAGGAAAAGGGCATCAAGAAGGTTGTCTTCGATCGCGGCGGATACCTTTACCACGGCCGCATCAAGGCGTTGGCCGAAGCGGCCCGTGCAGCCGGACTAGAGTTTTAAGAACCGTAACTGGTGACTGGTTGCTGGTAACTGGGAAACAGGACAGCAACTAGCATCTAGCGACTAGCAACTAGGGAAAAGCGAAGAGCTGTCGCAGGAGAGTTTGGAGAATTAACGGAATGGCAATACTTAAGAAGAAGCTTGACGCCAATCACTACCAGCTCAAGGACCAGGTGGTCTCGATCAATCGCGTCACCAAGGTCGTCAAGGGCGGCAAGAACATGTCGTTCGCGGCGCTGGTGGTCGTGGGCGATCCGTCCGCCGCAGTCGTGGGTTACGGTTCCGGCAAGGCAAAGGAAGTTCCGCAGGCGATCCGCAAGGGCATCGAGGCGGCCAAGAAAAACCTGCTGCGCGTCAACCTGACGCAGACCACCATTCCCCACCAGGTGTTGGGACGCTACGGAGCGGGCATGGTCATGCTGAAGCCGGCTCCGGAAGGAACGGGCGTGATCGCGGGTGGAGCGGTGCGTGCGGTGATGACTTCGGCCGGAGTGCAGAACGTGCTGACCAAGTCCATCGGAACCACCAACCCGCACAACGTGATCAAGGCGACGTTTAACGCATTGGGCCGGTTGCGCGATCGCAAGGAAGTCGCGGCGGCGCGTGGCAAGTCGGTCGAGGAGCTTTAATCATGGCGCGAATTCGCAAAAGAACCGAAACGAAAGCCGCTGTCGCGGGCTCGAAACTCCAGCTTAAGTACGTGCGCTCGGCGATTTGTACGCCGGTCAAGCACAAGCTGGTGATCAAGGGACTGGGCTTCACCCGCCTGTACCAGGTGATCGAGCGGGAAGACACACCGTCGATCCGGGGCATGGTGGCGAAGGTTCCGCACCTGGTCGAGATCGTGAAATAGAGTTGCCAGTTGCCGGTGGCCAGTGGCCAGTCGTGCAGCCTGTAGCAACCAGCAACCAAATAGAATGCGGTCAAAGTCATCATTGACGGACCGCTGGCAACTGAGAACTAGGCAGGTACACAATGAATCTTAGTAACTTACGAGCACCCCGCAAAGCCAACGAGAACAAGAAGCGCGTCGGCCGTGGCATGGGCTCGGGCATGGGTAAGACCTCGACGCGCGGCCACAAAGGCCAGGGATCGCGAAGCGGCTCCAGCCTGATGCGTGGATTTGAAGGCGGCCAGATGCCGCTGCACCGGCGTTTGCCGAAGCGCGGTTTCACCAACATCTTCAAGACGGAATATGAAGTGGTGAACCTGGAGCGGCTGGCCACGCTGGACGCGACCGAGATCACTCCGGAAGTGCTGCGCAAGGCGGGCATCGTTACCTCGAAGAACACGCTGGTCAAAGTACTGGGCCAGGGCGAACTGTCGAAGGCGCTTACGGTGCACGCGCACAAGTTTTCCAAGTCGGCCCAGGAAAAGATCGAAAAGGCCGGTGGCAAGATTACGGTTCTGTAGAGCGTAGCTGGTTACTGGTAGCTGGTAACTGGCGACTGAGGTTTTTGATCCATGCTTGAGAAGCTGGCCAACGTATTTCGCGTTCCCGACCTGCGGAAGCGCATTCTGTTTACGCTCGGGCTGCTCGCCGTCTACCGGTTCGGCGGACACATCCCCACGCCTGGCATTAACGCCGACGTGCTGGCGCAGTTCTTCGACCAGAACCGTGGCACCTTCCTGGGATTCATCGACCTGTTCAGCGGCGGCCAGTTGCGTCGCCTGACGATCTTCGCCCTCGGCATCATGCCGTACATCACGGCGTCGATCATTCTGCAGTTGATGACGGTGGTTTACGAGCCACTGGCGAAATTGCAGAAGGAAGGCGAACTGGGCCGCAAGAAAATCACCCAGTGGACGCGCTACCTGACCCTGCTGCTTAGCGCAGTGCAGTCGTTGGGAATCGCGTTTACCCTGCAGCGCCAGGCGGGCTTCGTGAACAATCCCGGAGTCGGCTTTGTGCTGATGACCATGCTCACGCTCACTACGGGCAGCGTGTTCATCATGTGGCTGGGCGAACAGATCACCGAGCGCGGCGTGGGCAACGGAATGTCGCTGCTGATCTTCGCCGGCATCGTCGTGGGATTGCCCCGCGCGGTCGCCGATCTCTACGACAAGGTCCGCACCCAGGCTTGGGGAGCGTTTACGGTCCCGGCAATCCTGCTGCTGGTCGTGGTCATGATCGGAGTTGTCGCCTTCATTGTGTTTGTTGAACGCAGTGAGCGACGAATACCTGTGCAGTATGCCAAGCGAATTGTTGGCCGCAAGGTCATGGGAGGCCAGTCCACCCATCTTCCCCTGCGCGTGAACTCGGGCGGCGTTATGCCGGTCATCTTCGCTTCGTCTGTGTTGACGCTTCCGCAGACGCTGGGTGCGCTGCCCATGTTCAAGGACAGCCGCTACTTCGGCCCCATCTTCAATGCGCTGCGTTGGGGAGAGCCGCTGTACACGCTGCTGTACGCAGTCGGGATCGTGTTCTTCGCGTATTTCTACGTATCAATTGTCTTCAACCCCACCGAGGTTGCCGACAACATGCGTAAGTACGGCGGGTTCGTTCCCGGCATCCGGCCGGGCGCGCGCACCGCGAATTACATCAACGACATCCTGACTCGCCTGACCTTGGTGGGTGCGTTTTACCTGATTCTGATTTCGTTCATTCCGGAATGGATGATCACGGGCATTCACTTGAACCACTTGTATGGTCCGGTGGGAGCGTTCTTCGAGCACCTGCCCGCCTGGATCACCAGTGGTTTGAATGTGAACTTTTACTTTGGCGGTACCTCGCTGCTGATCGTGGTCGGCGTAGCCATGGACACGGTCAACCAGGTGGAGTCGCAGTTGATCATGCGTCACTACGAGGGGTTCACCCCGCGCAGCGGTCGTATTCGAGGACGCCGGTCGACTTGGTAAGGAAGTAATTGGCGGTAAGAAGTTTTAAGTAGGGCCACGAGGGCGTGACGTGAAGGCACAGACTTCGTCGTCAGCATTGAGCGTCACACGGACAGAGCGCGTGGTCGGGACCATCATTGTGTTGGGACCGCCGGGCGCCGGCAAGGGGACCCAGGCCAAGCTGATTTCAGCCGCCTACGGGATCCCGCAGGTTTCGACCGGCGACCTGCTGCGAGATAACGTGGCCCGCGAGACGGAATTGGGCCTCAAGGTCAAGGCGCTGATGGGCACCGGCGCGCTGGTTTCCGATGACCTGGTTTGCGACATGGTGGCGGAACGGTTACGGCGGGCAGATTGTGACCGCGGGTACATTTTGGACGGCTTTCCACGAACCGTGGTACAGGCCGAGTGGTTGGATAGATATTTGAAAAGTCGGCAATCGGGCAACGGCACAGCGC
Source organism: Terriglobales bacterium (assembly GCA_036512955.1). Lineage (GTDB taxonomy): Bacteria > Acidobacteriota > Terriglobia > Terriglobales > Acidobacteriaceae > DASRAA01. The sequence continues at coordinate 292 of DATBZX010000429.1, read as the reverse complement.
CTTACAGTGGCATGACGCCGATTGTGATCCGTTTAGTGGTGGAGTATAATCGTTTACTGCAGCGAATCACCGGGCGTCGTTCTTGTCCCACCTGTGGACGGATCTACAACGTCTATTTCCAGCCTCCCAAAGTTGAAGGCATCTGCGATGTCGATGGAGGACGGTTTGTTGTGCGTCCTGACGACACCGAGGAAGTTGTTGTCGAACGCCTGAAAGCCTACGAGAAGCTGACACTTCCCCTGGTGGAGTACTACCACGCCAAGGGATGGTTGGTCGAGATCAATGGCGACCA
>DATBZX010000428.1:0-9877 GCA_036512955.1 Terriglobales bacterium | reverse complement strand
CAGAGACCGCCTTCAAGGTCGAGCAGGACACTTTCTCCGAGTCCGGTTTCAGCGGGAAATACGCAGAATTGGCGGCATTTCCGCCTGCTTTCAGAGGAATGCAGCGGGGTCTCTCTGCAGATGAGACTAGATGGCGGAGGGGACTGGATTCGAACTTGTAGTCCGGTTTCACGCTAGGCGATAAGGTCCCGTGTGTCAGTAACTTACCCGGATTCCATCCGAGGACCGCGGGCAGCAGAGAAACGAGTTCGCCTTCCCCACACGTTCGAGTAGTCCGCTTTGTGTGGCGATTCAAAGGCGAAGGATTCGCGATCATGAGGCGATAGGGCACCGTGGTTGAGCCAAGTCGACTCTCAAAGCGGTTCGCAGCCTGACTACTTGCTCACCGAACAGTCCAAAGTGCAGAAAGAATCTCCGGCAGCGCTCTACCGGAAACCTACGAGTCTGCGTTTCTTGGACACGGTCTCCAGCGCTTTCCGCAGCAGAGTTCAGAGAAATGGGCACCGCACTTCAGCGAGTTGAGCGTCCTTCGAAAAAACGGATTGTTTCCAGTTAGCCCGGACACGGGCGTAATGCTCAGTCCTTCCTCTAAAACCGGGCCTCTGCAATCGACCCTCGCGTTGTGTCGTACGTTTCGACGTAATAATCTGTTACACCTTGCTAAACTTGAGCTTGTGCCACGGAGCCACCCGTGTCAGCCATTCGACTTCTCATCAACGCCGCGATATTTCTAAGCCTTTGCTGCGCCTCTATCGCCCAGAACATCACCACCTCCAATATCCAGGTGTCTCGCACGTCCGCCCAAAGTGGTCTGGAGTGGACTGAAACTGCGAACCCGAACCACTACTTTGACGCGATCGGACAAAAGGGCGCCGTTCTGGGGCGACAGGATGGCCGCTTCGAGGCTTGGATCTGGCCCATCAAGGTCCTCCACGGCTTTAGATTGGAATTCCAGCTCGACGACATGGCCGAGGCGGTAAGGGGCGAGCACTACCTGCAGTCCGTCACCGTCCGGCCCGAATCCACGACGCTGCTCTACGTTCATCCCAGCTTCACGGTGAAGCAGACAATCTGGGCGGCCGATGACCAGCCCGCCATCATTCAGTACTTCGACGTAACAAGCGATCGTCCGCTCACCATCAAGGCGAAATTCGTCCCGGACTTCAAACCCATGTGGCCAGCGGCGATGGGCGGACAGCACACCAACTGGGTGCCCGAACTGAAGGCCTTCACCCTGAGCGACGGTACCGAAACTCCTACGGCGTTGATTGGAGCGCCTGCAACCGGCGCGCACACGGAGTTCGTAGATCACTCCCTCATCACCGGCGAGATGCTGCTGCAGATTGCGACCACACCTGACGGCACGAAGCGTGGATCTTACCCGCTTGTGATTACCCTGGACATGGGCGGGGAGAAGGCTGCGCGCGCCACTTATCAGTACGTACTCGATCACGCCCGAGACATGTACGAGGCCAAGGCGCAGCGCTGGCGCGAATTCCTCGCCAATACCTTAACCATTCACACTCCTGACGACGAGTTCAACCGCGCCTTCACTTGGGCAAAGGTTTCGATTCAGCAAGGCTGGTCGTGCACGGCTCCTCCCAGCGCAGCCACGCCAGCCAATCCTCACCCGTCAGTTCCTCCAGAAGGCTTCGCTTTTCCAGGCGAGGAGAAGTGCGGGCTGGTGGCGGGATATGGTCCATCCGTGGATGGCGAGCGTCCCGGATTCGCGTGGTGGTTCGGCGGTGACGGAATGGTGTCAAGCTGGGCGATGCTCGACTACGGAGATGAGGCCGGCACACTTCAAGAGCTGCGTTTCCTGCGCGCACACCAGCGCGCCGATGGCAAGATGATGCACGAGATGGCGCAGTCCACCGGTGTCGTGGACTGGTGGAAGAACTACCACTTCTCTTACATGCACGCGGACACCACTGCCATGTATCTCTATTCGCTCGGAGAGTACTGGCGCAGGACCGGCGACCGGCAATTCCTGGCAGATTTCTGGCCGTCCATACAGAAGGCTTATGCCTACTGCTTGTCCACGCTCGACAGCGACGGCCTCGTCGACAACACCAAGTCAGGCCTCGGCGCAATCGAAGGCGGCTTGCTGCGCGGCAAGGTCACGAAAGACATCTATGTCGAGGGCTTCTGGCTCGGTGGCCTGCGGGCTTACGCTGAGCTTGCCGGTGCCCATGGAGACTCGGCCGCAAAACAGGATGCAGAGCAGCGGCTGGCGACCGCGCTTACCACGTTACGGACCAAGTGGCGTGATGCGCGCGGAGGCTACGCCTTCGGTGTGAACACCGAGGGGCAGCAGTCCGACATACTCGGCAACTGGTCGGCGGCACTCATGTCTTTAGGCGGTGGCGTGGGTCCCACAGCTGCAGACGACGCAAAGGCGGTCGAGGCTTTCGCATTGCCCGAACTCTCCACCGACTGGGGCAGCCGTGGAATCTCCAATCGCAGTCCATATTACGACCCCGTCAGCTACAGCAACGGCAGCGTTTGGCCATATGGGACTGGATTTGTCGGCTGGGCCCAGTACCATAACGCCTCCCCGCTGCAAGGATTCCAGACGCTCATCACCGGCGCAACGGTCATCGGCGAACAGGCTCCCGGAGGTATGCCCGAGCATTTGGTGGGCAACCGGAATGAGCCCGGAGGGCCATCGATCCCTCATCAGCTTTTTTCCTCGTGGAGCATGCTGCGCCCCGTCATCACCGGAATGTTCGGCATCGGTCGGCAGTACGACGCTCTCGCGGGGTCTATGGTTTACGAATTCGCACCAGCGCTCCCCGCAGCCTGGCCTCTGGTGAAGTTCCATGGCCGCGACCTTGACACCACGGTCGCGCTCACGGCCGATCGCCTTTCCATCGGATTCGATTTTTCTGGTCAGCCACTTCCCATTCACTTTGCTCCGACCCTCCCCTACGATTCCACGGTTAGCCGGGTGCTGGTGAACGGCTCTCCTGCGAAGTTCGAGGTGACCGGCGGCGATCTTAAGTGCGTTCACTTCACGGCCCCGGCGAGTAAGAATGTGCGCGCGGAAATCATCACCGAAGGTGGCATCAACATCGTGCCCATCGCCCCCAAGCCCGAACGAGGCGCCAGCAATTCCACCATGAAGATCCTTGCGGTGCATATCACCAGACCGGGGCACGCGTTGGAGTTGAGGCTCGCCGGCTTGTCAGGACAGATCTACCCACTGGAGCTCGTCACTTCGCGGCCTGCGCTCGCGGCCAGCGGAGCGTCGGTGAAACGTGCTCTGTCCGGCTATACGCTCTCCATCCCGTTCGAACCGGGCGACGGATACGTCGAAAAGACCGTCACCCTCTCGTACTGAGGTCACAAGAAAATGCCCTGTGCACGTTCTCTTTGGTCTGTTCTGGTCCTACTCGTGGCGCTCGTGTCGCCTCTTCTGGCACAGTAGGCAATACCTCTCTCGAATCTCAACGTCACCGCGGACGATGCGCTCTACACCAAAGCACTGCCAGTCATGGATGAGGTCAGACGTAAGGCTGAGAGGCTCAAGGTTGAATTGATCATCCTCCCAACGGCAGAAGCCATTAAATTATTGAATCGTAGCGCTGCAAATACAAATGGCGTTCTCCATGTGACTTGCTACCGTTGGATCCGTCAAACCGGAGCCGGGGCGTGCCTCCATGATCAAGTCACGCCCAATATGGACATCTCAACGTGAGGTGATCGTTGGTCTTGTATTGCTCTCGCCGATCCCGGGCATGTGGTCGGCCGCTCTTACCGAATTCGGTCAATCTCCGCTTTGCCCGTGATCTGTCCACAATCATGAAGACGCAAGTAACCTAAGACCGCCTAAATATCGATCTGATAGCACCTCCTCATGCCACAGAGTTGGTGGGGAGTTACAATGGGCTCGTCGGAGGTGCGCTATGTTTCACCGATTTGCTGCTGCATGTGTCGTTGCCTCTGTACTCATCGCCGGAGGGGCAGTTGTGAGCCTTCTGCTGCGCTTGCCGGTTGAGGGCGCCTGCCTGCTGACCACCGCTTGGTGCTTTGTTCCGGTAGCCTGGGGTCTATGGGCGATGCTTGCGCCGTCGCGCTGGGTTCCCAGCCGATTGTCAGCTTGGGGTGCGATTCTGGGCGTGGTCGCGGGCATCGTGGCCGGCCCCGTGCTCAACATTCCGCTGCGCATGGGCGGACCGAGCGGCGCCCGCTGGATCGCTGTCGTCGCGGGACCGATCCTCTATTACCTTCTATGGCTGTTAGTGGGTGTCGCGTATCGGTCGCTGCACGTCCTGGGGCAATCTCCCGACGCTGCCAGTGCCTGATCGGCGGGGCAATGAGCAACCCTGGCGAAGCTCAAATAGCCACGCGATAGCTCCCCTATCGTCGGCAATTAGGAAGTTATTCGGTGACCGGGGAGCGCCGAAACAGTTCGTGATCATGCGCTACCTGTCAAGTCGCATTCGCCGAATGATCGGTTTGTGATCGCATTGCATTCGCCTGATCGAAATTTTCAAACCGGACTGCCTGTCTGCCGTCCAGAGAAGAGAGCCGCAAAGCTGGCCTTCTAGCTCCAGCAAGATACTTTGTCCGAGTCCGGTTTGAGCGAGAAACATGCTAAATTGCGGGCATTTTCGGCGATCTTCAGCGGAAAGCCGCAGGGTTTCTCTGCAGTTGAGACTTGCTGGCGGAGGGAAGTGAATTCGAACTCTCGGTACCCTTTTAGTGAATGTGCTAACATCCTGTGTGTCAGCGAGTTAGCCGGATTTCGTTTTAGAAATTAGTGCAGCGGAGAAACGAATTCCGCTTGTCCATGCGATCTAGTAGTCCGGTTTCGGTGGCGATTCAAAGGCGAAGGATGAGCGATCATTTGGCGATAGCGCGCAGTGGTTGAGCCGGCTCGACCCTCAAAAACGGTTCGCAGACTGACTGCTCCCTCACCAGATAGTCTGAGGTATCCGCAGAATCTCCGGCAGCGCTCGCCTGGAAATGCGGATTTCTCCTTATTTTGTGCGTTTTTGCAGGCGCTTTTTCCCGCGAACTTCAGGGAATCAAGCGCCGCTATTTAAAGGACGGAGCATTCTTCACACAAGTGGCTTATCTGCGGCCGATTCGAGATCCGTGCCGAATTATCAACCCACCCAACTTTCCGGAAGCCGACTTTTCGGGGGTAACCCATTAGAAGCAGATTTCTGGGTGGGCCTGTGGCAACGCTTCATCGTGACGTTTGTATTCGTGATCTCGCTTTTCAAGAGCGGCCTTAACATTTATGACGTCCACAACAACGGCACCTTGTACAACTTCGGATAGCTTTTCGGCTTGATGTGCTTCTTCAGCGGCGGCGGCCACCAGCCGCGCCGCCTCCGCTAGTTCACCTCTACCTGAGCGCGTTGGATGTTTCCCGGCACTGCTCTAGTTCCGCGTGCATCGTGCGCGGCGTCACTGAAATATCTTGCGAGCGGTGATATCCATAAATAGCGAGGAGGTGCGATATGCCACCTCTAGGGAATGCGTTCCCTCCATCCCTAAAAATAACGAAACCTGATTTGTCGTTTCGCGACTCACGAATTGATGCGCTGCCAGCGCCGAGATTTCTTCCTGCGACCGTCGATCCTCTCGCTGAACCGCCGGATCGCCGATTGTTCCTCAAGGCGATGGCCTTTCCCTGTGCCGCAGCTTGCGTCATAGCTCTCGCGCGAAACTCCTTCGCTCTCAGCACGGAATCTTGGGGTGGCGCAGGCGAGGACGACTCGCGCTACCGGGTTGAAGCACGTTTTTACGAGAAGCTGCCTGACAAGATGGTCAGGTGCAAACTGTGCCCGCGCGAGTGCGTGGTTTCGCCGGGCAGCCGCGGCTACTGCCGCGTGCGCGAAAACCGCAATGGGACTTACTACACGCTGGTGCACTCCCGGATTGTCAGCGCTCACATTGACCCCATCGAGAAGAAGCCGTTCTTCCATTTTCTTCCAGGCCACATGGCCTTTTCGGTTGCGACTGCCGGATGCAACGTCAACTGCAAATTCTGTCAGAACTGGGAAATCTCGCAAGCCCGGCCGGAAGACTTGCCCGCACAGTTTGTGCCTCCCACAGAACTTGCAGTGCTGGCCGCTCAGAATCATTGTCCAGTCGTCTCGTTCACGTACAGCGAACCAACCGTCTTCAACGAGTACGTGACTGACTCGGCCGAAGCCATGCGGGACGCGGGTCTGAAAAGCGTAGTTGTGACCAACGGCTTCATACAGCAGCCTCCGCTGAAGCGGGTCTGCCAGCGCGCCGATGCCATCAAGATTGACCTCAAGGCCTTCTCCGAGGATTACTATCGCAACGTCGTAAACGGCAAACTGCAGCCGATCCTGGATACGCTGGTCACGATTCGCAAGCAGAACCGCTGGCTGGAAATTGTTTACCTCACGGTGCCGACGCTCAACGACCGCGAAAACGAAATTCGCGACATGTCACGATGGATCAAGGCGGAACTAGGGCCGGATGTACCGATCCATTTCACTCGCTTTCATCCGCTCTACCTGCTGAAGAACCTTCCGCCGACTCCAGTGGAAATACTGGAACGTTGCAAGGCGGTGGCCGATGCCGAGGGGCTGCATTACGTGTACATCGGCAATGTGCCGGGACATCCGGCGGAGAACACGTATTGTCCCAAGTGCCACAAGCTGGTCATCGAACGGGCGGGCTTCACCGTGACGCAGATGAACCTTCACAAAGGCAAGTGCCAGAATTGCCAGAATCCCATCCCGGGCGTGTGGGAGGCTTAGCTGGCGGAGATTGCGCCATGATGAGACAACAATCCGCATTCACCCCGCTGCTTGTTTTCTTTTTGCTGGCATGCAGCGTCTTCGTGTGGCCACAGGGAAAAGTGCGGCAGCCGGGCGTGGCCGGAGCGTTCTATCCCGCCAATCCTGACGAATTGAAGAACATGGTGGATGGATTTCTGGCGAAGGCGCAGGTTTCACCCACTGCGGACCCGCTGATTGCGTTGATCGCACCCCACGCTGGATACCTTTACTCGGGTGGTGTGGCTGCGTTCAGTTATGCTGCGCTTAAGGGGCGCACGTTTCAGCGTGTGGTGATCATCGCTCCGTCGCACTATGATGAGTTTCTTTTCTCCTCGGTCTACGAGGGCGATGCATACGCAACGCCGTTGGGAAAAGTCGCAGTTGACAAAGAATTCGCCGCCAAATTGGCCGACGGCAACACGGTCAGGTTGTCGGGCCGCGGACATGAACGGTCTGGGGAGCAATCCGAACATTCCCTCGAAGTCCAACTCCCATTCCTGCAGCGGACGCTTGGGCAGTTCCAACTGGTTCCCATCATTATGGGTGATCAGAGCTACGAGGCTAGCCGAGCGCTCGGCGTCGCGCTCGCAAAGTTGATCGGCAATTCCGACACCCTCATCGTCGCCAGTTCCGATCTCTCGCACTATCACCCTTATGACGAGGCGTCGACCATCGACCACAATACCCTGCACGCTATCGAGTCGTGGGATTATTACGATCTCTCGCGCAACCTGCAGTCGCGGGTGTGGGAGGCCTGCGGCGGCGGCCCAATCGTCGCCGCCATGATGGCAGCCGAGCGTCTGGGTGCGAACCGTGCTGAGTTGCTGAAGTATGCCAACTCCGGTGACGTCACGGGCGACCGGTCGCGCGTGGTGGGTTATAGTGCCTGGGCGCTGTACAAGTCCGCTGCCAAGTCTGCGAATGCTCCGGCGGTCGCGCTCACCTCCAAAGAACAGCAGGAACTCTTGAGCGTTGCGCGCAAGTCGGCAGAAACTTTTGTGCGGGAGCGCAAGCAATACAATCCACCTCCGGCGTCGCCGGCGCTTCAGCAGGACCGCGGAGCCTTCGTCACCATCAACAAGAACGGAGAACTCCGCGGATGCATTGGGTACATTGCGCCTCTGGAACCCCTGATCGAAACCGTGCGCGATGTGGCGGCGTATGCAGCCTCGCGCGATCCCCGTTTTCCTCCAGTGACTGCGGTGGAACTGGGAGATCTGCAATACGAGGTGTCTGTCCTTTCTCCGTTGAGGCGCGTGCTCGATGTCAAGCAAATCCAGGTTGGCCAGCACGGCTTGCTGCTGAAGAAGGGTAAGCATGAGGGCGTCCTTTTGCCGCAGGTGCCGGGCGAGTTTGGGTGGGACCGCAAGACTTTCCTCGACGAATTGGCGCGAAAGGCCGGGCTGCCTGCCTCGGTGTGGAAGGACGAGGACACAGACATCTTTATGTTTACCGCTCTGGTGTTCGGTGAAGTAAGACTGCCGCAGAGCACTACACCGGAGGTTTCTCCACCAGTGAAGCGGCCGTAAAGGCTAACAGCGCCGTCGCCAGGTTCAGGACGAAGATCAGCATCGCCGTTTTTTGGAATCCAAATACAGGCACGAGATAAGCGCTCAGGATGATTGCGCCGGCGCAAGCTCCCAGCAAATCGACAGCGTAGAGACTTCCGGCGTTCTGTGGTGCGTTTTTCTTTCCGGAGAAAAACAAGCTGCTCGCCAACGGAAACTGATAGCCTCCCAGCATCCCGCAAACCAATCCAACGGCCGGGAAAAGAATATTACCTACCACGAGAAGTCCGGCGTGGCTGCTGATCGGTGCGCACAACACAAAGAAACCATACAACAGGAGAGGAGACAGCGCCGCCAGTACTTGAATCGCCGCTAGGATTGGAAACGTGACAGGTTTCGTTCGACTGCCATTCACCTCAATTCTTCGGAGCCCCAGCCAACTTCCCAGGGCCATGCCCATCATCACCGCCGCGATCAGCAAAGCCAGTTGCTGATAGACATATCCGTAGATTGCCTGGAAACCAAGCAGAAGCAATCCCTCCAGCGCCATAAGGGTGAAACCCATGGCGCCGACACACCCCACAATGCTCGAGGCTTGGAATTGCCTCCACCCAACGATCACGGAAAGAACCACAGTAGCCGCTAGCAACGCCGTCAGACCACACACCATCCTGACGAACCTGATGTGCGCCATGCTCTCGAAGATTTCGCGATAGCGTTCATTGAACTGCGTGCTCCAAAGCGCGACATCGAAGTAATACGCGATTGGAGCGAAGTCGTGGTTCACCGGAGTTTCTGGTCCCGGCCGAATTTGTTCCGCCAGTTGTGACACCCGGTCCGGCGACATGCGAAACGGCAGGTAATACTCGCGCACATAACTCGTCTGCAGGTGACGCGACTTCAGCCTCCGCAGCAGTTCGTCGGCCTGATCGGTCAGCGTGCCTGCCTGTTTGCTGGCAAAGAAATGGGCCTTTTCTCCCGGAATTGTGCTGATCTCCGGAAATACCTCGCGCAAGCTGTGGTCGATGCACTGCAGAAAGCTCGCTAGTGTGGCTGTGATGACGTCTTCCGACGCCACAAGTTGGAACGACAGAACTCCGCCGGGATTCAGTTTCGCGGCAGCCTCGCGGAAAAACTCAACCGTGTAGAAGCGGTTAATCTGCGCGGTCTGCGGCTCCGGCAAGTTGAGCACAATGACGTCAAACTTCTGTGGCGTGCTCTTTAGAAACAGCCGGCCATCGCTGACGCGAATTCGCACCCGCAAAGAACTGCGCAATGTGCCAGCTTTCGCACCTGGCAAGCAATGGGCATGCGATGGCAGTTACCACCAGAACCCGCAGAGACGACACGCATTCTGGTTGCCTTTTAGCCGTCCGTCGGAGGTTGCAATGAATCACTTAGACCACTACAGAAGCGGAGCGATTCGGACGCTCCTAATGGGATTGTTCGCCGTCGGAATGGCAACGGGTACAGCAATCCCATCTTCCGCCCAAGGTACCTGGACGAACTAATCAGGCCCGAGCGCAGGTCACGCAGATGATCGGCCAGTACCGGAATCTGATGACCAACATCTTCCACATAAAGCTCAACAGCGCC
>DATBZX010000427.1:0-9132 GCA_036512955.1 Terriglobales bacterium | reverse complement strand
GATCGGGAAAGCATCTGGATTTCCTACCGCGACGTGGCCCTCGAGAGCAGCGAGCCCTATCACCTGTGCCACTTTACCTCGCACAACCGGCTGGCCGCTCCGGTTGCTCCCTGGGAGCGGCTCAAGATCGGCGGCGGCACTCCGCCCATCCTCACCCCGCACGGCTGGCTGATCATTTACCACGGCGTAAGCGAAATGGTGGAGCCGGGCACTGACAAACATCCGCTGTGCTACTCGGCCGGTGTGATGATTCTTTCGAAGGAGCATCCACGCACCATCCGCTATCGTTCGGCGGAGCCGGTGTTGACGCCGATGCTGCCGCAAGAACGTTGCGGGACCATCCCCAACATCGTGTTCCCCACCGGCATCGACCGGCGCGACGATCTTGGCTCACCGGACCGCTTCGACGTCTATTACGGGATGGCCGACATGCGGATTGGTGTGGCACGCCTGGACGTGCCAGATATCTTGCCGCCGGGAGGAGTCGCCGACCCGCCGGGAGCAAAGGTGTAGCGTGCGCGATTTCGGGAATTCAAAACCGTGAATAACACTTGTTCAGAAGCGTTTGTCCATCGAACTTCCGGGGCCCTCTGGGCCGAGACCCCGTGGAGGTAACGAGAACAGGAGGGGAGTCATCGTGAAGTCGAATGCAGATAAGCCCCCGTCGGAGCCGGGGTCCAAACCCGAGTCCAAGGACGATCTGAAATCCCTACCCCTGCCGGAAGTGGAAAAGAAATTGGGCTCGTCGCCGGACGGACTCAGCCAGGCCGAGGCGGAGAAACGGCTGACGCAATATGGGCCGAACGAGATTGAAGAGAAGAAGACCAACCCGTACCTGAAGTTCCTCACCTATTTTTGGGGTCCCATCCCGTGGATGATTGAGGCGGCGGTAGTCCTTTCGGCCGTGGTCCAGCACTGGCTGGATTTTTGCATCATCCTCCTTCTGCTTTGCTCCAACGCCGTGGTCGGCTTCTGGGAAGAACACCAGGCGGGCAACGCCATCGCTGCCCTGAAGGCCAAGCTGGCAATCAAGGCCAAGGTGAAACGTGACGGGAAATGGGTCACCCCGGCGGCGCGCGAGTTGGTGCCGGGCGACGTCATCCGCGTGCGCCTGGGCGACATTGTGCCAGCGGATGCGCGCTTGCTGGCGGGCGACCCGGTGGAGGTGGACCAGTCCGCGTTGACGGGCGAATCCTTGCCCGCCTCCCGCAAATCCGGCGAGGCGGTATTTTCGGGGTCGATTATCCGCCAGGGCGAAATCGACGCGATGGTGTACACCACCGGGACGAACACCTACTTCGGCAAGACCGCGCAACTCGTGCAGGAGGCCCACACCGTCAGCCATTTCCAGCGTGCCGTGCTGAAAATTGGCGATTACCTGATCATCCTCGCGGTGGTCCTGGTGGCGGTGATTATTACCGTCGCGCTCTTCCGCGGCGACCCCATCCTCACAACGTTGCAGTTCGCCTTGGTGCTTCTGGTGGCCGCGATCCCCGTGGCGATGCCCACGGTGCTGTCGGTGACGATGGCAGTCGGCGCACGTCTCCTGGCGAAAAAAGAAGCGATTGTGACCCGGCTGTCGGCGATCGAGGAACTCGCCGGGGTGGACGTGCTGTGCTCGGACAAGACCGGTACCCTGACCCAGAACAAGCTGACGCTGGGCGATCCGTTCACCTTGAACAATATCCCTGCCGACCAGGTCATTCTCTGGGCCGCGTTGGCTTCGCGTGCGGAAGACAAGGACACTATCGACCTCGCGGTAATCGGCGGCGTGAAGGACGATAAGGCGTTGCAGGGCTATCAGGTACTGCATTTCCAGCCCTTCGACCCGGTGCATAAGCGCACCGAAGCCACCGTCAAAGGCGGGGACGGGAAACAGTTCTACGTGGCCAAGGGGGCGCCGCAGGTAATTCTGGAGATGTCGACCAATGCCGGCGAGGTAAAGCCCGCCGTCGAGAAAGCGGTCAATGAATTTGCGGCGCGCGGCTTCCGTTCCCTGGGCGTGGCCCGGGCGGACCAGGAAGGCAAGTGGCAGTTTGCGGGCGTGTTGTCGTTGTTCGATCCGCCGCGCGAGCAGGCCAAGGCAACCATTGCAAGCGCCCGGCAGATGGGCGTGAAGGTCAAGATGGTTACCGGCGATCAGATGGCCATCGCTCGAGAAACCGCCCGGCAACTGGGGCTGGGCACGAACATCCTAGATGCCAGCGGATTGGGCGACACCAAGCATCACGAGACGGCGCAGGTGGCCGAGTCCATCGAAAAGGCGGACGGCTTTGCCCAGGTATTTCCCGAACACAAGTTCCACATCGTGGATGTCCTGCAACAGCGCGGCCACATCGTCGGCATGACCGGCGACGGGGTGAACGACGCTCCCGCACTGAAGCAAGCAGATTGTGGCATCGCCGTTTCAGGCGCAACAGACGCGGCGCGTGCGGCGGCGTCCATCGTGCTGCTGGCTTCCGGCCTGTCGGTGATCATCGACGCGATCAAGGAAAGCCGCCGCATCTTCCAGCGGATGAACAGCTACGCGATCTACCGCATCGCCGAAACGCTGCGCGTGCTGCTGTTCATGACCCTGGCGATCCTGGTGTTTAACTTCTATCCGGTGACCGCGGTGATGATCGTAATGCTGGCGTTGCTCAACGACGGAGCCATCCTGTCCATCGCCTACGACAACGTTCATTACAAGGACAAACCCGAGGCCTGGAACATGCGTCTGGTGCTGGGCATTTCCACGGTGCTGGGAATCATCGGGGTCTTTGCCGCCTTTGGCCTGTTTTATCTCGGCGAGCGCGTATTTCACCTCGACCGCGCGCACATCCAGACGCTGATGTACCTGAAGCTGTCGGTGGCCGGACATCTGACGATTTTCCTGACGCGCACGCGCGGCCCGTTCTGGTCCATACGGCCGGCGCGGATTTTGTGGGTGGCCGTGCTCGGCACGCAAATACTGGCGACCCTCATTGCGGTTTATGGGCTGTTTATGACACCCCTCGGCTGGGGCTGGGCCGGGCTCGTTTGGGGCTATGCTCTGGCTTGGTTCCTCCTCAATGACCGCGTGAAACTGCTCGCCTATCGGGTGTTTGACCCTTTGAAAGACCCATTGCTGGCCAGGAAGCCGCTCGATCTTACGCCGCAGATCGCCACCCGGGCCTATGAACTCTACGAGCGGCGAGGCCACCGCGAAGGTCACGCGGCGCAAGACTGGCTGGAGGCGGAGCGCGAGATTCGGGAAAATAAGTCCCACAAATAAGCGGATGCGAACAACCCGGCGGATATGGCCGAAGGGATGACGATGAAAATCAATTCAGAGGATTTCCGGGTGCTTCCCGGAAAAGAGTTCAAGCTCAGTGACCGGCAGACGAGCGTAAAGCCCTTTTGCAAGTCGAAGAAGCGGTACCGCAAACTCCTAGAAGAACACGTGGTGGAACTCAGCTCGCTGCAGCGGCTTCACTACGCGTCCAACCGCTATGCATTGCTGCTCATCTTTCAGGGGATGGACGCTGCCGGCAAGGACGGCGCCATCCGGCACGTCATGTCCGGAGTCAATCCGCAAGGCTGCGAGGTTTTCAGTTTCAAACAGCCGAGCGCCGAGGAGCTGGAACATGATTTTCTCTGGCGCACGACGTGCCGGCTTCCCGAACGCGGGCGGATCGGAATTTTCAATCGGTCGTATTACGAGGAAGTACTGGTCGTTCGGGTGCATCCGGAGATTCTTCGCAGCCAGGGACTTGCGGAAGAGTTATGCGACGAGAAGAACATCTGGGAGCAGCGGTATCGCTCCATCGTGGACCTGGAGAGCCACTTGTATCGTAACGGTACGCGAACGATCAAGATTTTCCTCCACCTTTCGCAGGAAGAACAGCGAAAGCGATTTCTCGAGCGCATTGATGAACCGGAGAAAAACTGGAAGTTCAGCCTCTCGGACATTCACGAGAGGAAATACTGGAAACATTACATGGAGGCGTACGAGGCTTGCCTGAACGCGACCAGCACCCAGCACGCGCCCTGGTTCGTCGTTCCCGCCGATGATAAGGAGAATGCCCGGCTGTTGGTTTCCCAGATCGTCCTGGATGCGCTCCAAGAACTTAAGATGGCATATCCCAAGACCACCGCGAAACGTCAGCAGGAATTGATAGCCATCCGCAAACAGCTCTGAAGACAAATCTACGACAAGCCTGCAACCACAACAACGGTCTGAAATCAGCATGGTCGGTTTGGGGGTCGTGCGGCGCAATCTCGTTCTGAACGTGGCCTACCATGGCTTCTCGGTGGCAGGTTACGACAAGGACGCAGCCACGGCCGAGGCCCTGCGCCAGGAATCAAAGGAAGGTAACGTTCGCGGCGGTGCGAACATCCAAGAGTTCATCGCACCTCCTTCTTAGGCTGCAAGCCGGTTGTAGAGCCAAGCGAATACACAACCGCCGATCGCGCCGTCGAGAAATGCGTACAGGGTACCGACAGCGACGCTGGCGGGCGTCTGGTTGACGTGATAACCGGGATAGATTGAGCTGCACAGCTCCAAGACCGCTTTTCCATAGTTCGGTGCGGCCAGATTAATGAGAGCCAGAACCAGGATGCCACCACCCCAAATCAGCCCGAAGGTGAGAGTCATAGCTTTGGTGGAGAGCCTCATCGCGTGCCTTCCTTTTCGACCTGCGAATTCTCGGTCTCAAAATGAATAGATGCGAGAAAAGTCTGACAGGCGGGCTGCGACAAGCCTTGCCCTCTGCCGTACTCGTTGCATGTCGGATCGCGGCCAGATGAAGTCGAGCGCGCCTATTGACGCGGTGCTGCGCTCGAGCGCAGATCAACAAGCCTCTGGATTATGCGGTCGATTTCGTGCTGATTGCCTATGTAATGCTTGGCCAGCGAGCTGCGATTCAGCTCCACGCGAATCGTCAATATCCGTCCACGACCAGGGAGGGCGAAGACGTCTTCATCGGTATCATCTTTACCGATGTAGATCGCCTTGCTGCAGCGCCTTCCAGGCCGGCCGCTCGCAGAACGGAGTGATTCCAGCTTGCGGTCCTGGGATCGTGATCATTATCTATTCTTCAACGGGATAATCGGGCTAGTCGAAATGAATAGGATGTCCCCCGCCAACCCTGGCCAATCCTGGGTCCTTCCCTGTGGATTTCACCGCCGTGGATCTCACCCCGCTGCCTTGGGCGTAACGTTCTTCGACGCGATCGAGCGGAGCAGATCGTTCCAGGATTCGACGAACGATTTAGTGCCTTCGCGCTGCAGGTCAGCGGCGAGTTGGTCATAGTCGATGCCTGCTTGGCCGAATCTGGCGATCGTCTTCTCCGCATCGCCGCCGTCGACGGGCAGAAGCTCACCCAGTGTGCCGTGATCGGCAAAAGCAAGTAATGTCGTATCCGGAATCGTGTTGATGGTGAATGGAGCGGCGAGCGCCTTGATGTAGAGAACGTCGGAGGCATCGGGGTCTTTGGTGCCTGTGCTCGCCCAGAGCAGGCGTTGCGGATGCGCACCAGCATTGGCCAGCCGCTGCCAGCGCTCCGAATCGAGCTGTTGGCGGTACGCTTTGTAGGTCCGCTTGGCGATGGCGATCCCGAGCTGGTTCTGCAAGTCTTTTTGGACCTTCCCCATCGTCGCTTTATCCCAGCGGCTAATGAATACAGAGGCTACGGAGGAAACATCCGGTTTCAAGCCCGCGGCGATACGTCGCTCAACGCCACGCATATAGGCTTCAGCCGCCGCCAGATATTGCTCGCACGAAAAGAGCAGGGTTACATTCACTGGCACGCCGGCGAATATAGTCTCCTCGATTGCCGGCACGCCTTCGCGGGTACCAGGAATCTTGATGAAGAGGTTGGGGCTTCCGGCGCGAGCATAAAACTCCTTAGCCTGGGTGATGGTGTGCGCCGATTCATGAGCGAACAGCGGAGAAACTTCCATTGATACCCAACCGTCGGTGCCATTGGTCCGATCGTGAATCGGCCGGAAGAGATCGGCGGCCTTCCTTAAGTCTTCGAGCGCCAGGTCGAAAAATAGCGCTTCGCCCGACTTGCCTTCCTTCAATTTCTGGCGGATGGCGTCGTCGTAGTCGTGACTATTCTTGATGGCATGATCGAAGATCGTGGGGTTCGAGGTAAGTCCTGTGACCGAGAACTCCTGGATGTACCTACGGAGCGTGCCGCTGGTCAGCAGACTCCGGGTGATATTGTCGAGCCAGAGGCTCTGGCCCATGTCGTGGAGCTTTTGGGTTGCTTTCATCATTTCTCTCCTGAACAGAACCGTAGGCGCTGGTGTGGGCAGCCGCAGTAAGTAAAAACAGGGCCGCGCGGCAGGCTCATCATCCGGATGTCCCTTTGAGGCTGGGGTTGTGCCAGGAGCCGTCTGAAGCGATGAGCTTGTCAGCCTTTTTGGGCCCCCAACTGCGGCGTTTGTACAGCCAACACCGGTGGTGGTTCTTGAGGACTGGATTGACAACCGCCCAGGCGGCCTCAACCGCGTCCTCGCGGGTGAAGAGCGCTCCATCGCCGGTCATGGCGTCACCCAGGAGCCGCTCGTACGGCGCTTCTTCTCCCGGCCATTCTTCGACCAGGTAGAGCTCTCGCTGGTCGCCGACGAATTCCTTTCCTGCGAGCTTGACGCGAGCGGCGAGGGCGATGGTCGAGTTGGGGGAGAGCCGGAAGCGCACATAGTTGGTCCGACCGGTGGTCGGCGCCGAGTCGGCGAAAAGCCTCTGTGGCGGCGGCTTCAGCTCCACCAGGACCTCGGTTGCGGTGTCGGCAAGGTATTTGCCGGAGCGCAGATACCACGGCACCCCTTGCCAGCGCCACGAGTCGATGAAAAGGCGCAGGGCGCAGAAAGTTTCGACGTCGGAGTTTTTCGCCACGTCTGGCTCTTTCCGGTAGCCAGCGTACTGGCCGCGCACCAAGTCGGCGGACTTCAGCGGGCGCATGGCTTGAAAGACCTTGGCTTTTTCGCTTTGGACGGCTCCAAAGTGCCTGCCGGCCGGCGGCTCCATGGCAAGGAGTGCGACGACCTGGAAGAGGTGGTTCTGGATCACGTCGCGCAGACAGCCGGCAGTTTCGTAAAAAGCGCCGCGGTTCTCCACGCCGAAATCCTCGGATAGGGTGATCTGGACGCTGGCCACATAGCTGCGGTTCCAGATCGGCTCCAGGAAAGAGTTGGCGAATCGAAAATAGAGGATATTCATGATCGCTTCCTTCCCGAGGAAGTGATCGATGCGGAAGATTGAGTCTTCCGGGAATACCGTGTGTGCGACGCGGTTGAGCTCCCGCGCGGAGGCCAGGTCGCGGCCAAACGGTTTTTCGACAATTACGCGCGCATGCTCGGCCAGGTTCGCGGCACCGAGTCCTTCGATCACCGTCTCGAAGAGTGAGGGCGGGATCGCGAGGTAGTGCGCAGGGCGCCGAGCTCTACCCAATTCCTTTTTTAACGCCACGAACGTTCCCGGATCTTTGTAATCCCCGCTCACGTACGTGAGCAGAGACAATAGATGACGAAGCGCACGCTGGTTACTAATCCCGCCGGAACGCCTTATGCTGTCCGACACGCGTTTGTGCAGACGCTCTAGACTCCATTTTGGGAAGGCGACACCGACTACCGGAACCTTGAGGGTGCCTCGTTTCGCCATCGCATAGAGTGCCGGGAAGATCATCTTGTGGGCGAGATCACCCGTCACCCCGAAGAGAACCAGCGCGTCCGAACGGGAGTCGCTCATCAGGCAGCTTCCTTTTTGGCAGCGGCCTTTTCCTCATGGCCACCGAATTGACAACGAAGCGCGGACAATACCTTGTCGGCGAAGTCATCTTCGCCGCGGGAGCTGAAGCGTTCATACAGCGCGGCACTGAGGATGGGAGCCGGAACCGACTCGTCGATGGCGGCGATTGTCCATCGTCCCTCCCCCGAGTCCGACACCCGGCCGGCGATCCTCGCCAGGTCCTGGCTGTCGAGAAGCGCCATGGCGGCGAGATCCAGGAGCCACGAGGCACTTACACTGCTGCGGCGCCAAACCTCGGCGATGTCTACCAGGTCAGGTCACCTGCTCCGCCAAAAATGACCAACACACTCGGTTCGATCTGGTCATTCGTTTTCATGATTCGCACTGCTTCTTCCAACCTCGAAAACGGTTCCAACAATACAAACACGCGCCTTACCGGGTCTGTTCACTCTTGTTCACTCACGAGAGCTCCGGAGATCTTTGAAAAGCGTTCGTACCAGTTACCCGGATGAGGTGAACGTCAGCTCCAAACGCTGGCTGGCTACCCTGGATCAGGCAGGTTGAACGCCGTATGAATCCAAGACATCGCGCAGCGTCACGATGCCTTCCAGTTTATGCACATCCGCACGGCTCACCACCGGCAGGATGTCGATCTGGTTTGTGCCCATCAACTCCAGCGCCAAATCAAGCCCTTGGTCGGTGTGTACGTGTGGAAAATCGTGTGCACCCACGACGTTCCCCAGCCGCTTGGCAGCACCTTCGTCTGCCTCTCGTTCGAGCGTTGGGAGATTGATAACGCCGACCACACCACGCCGGTCTGTCACCAGCCACGTCCGGGATTCACTCGACCGAACCCGCTCCAAGGCTTCCTGGACCGTGATCTCAGATGCCAGGGACTCGCTCGCAGTGTGCATGATGCGGATGACCCTACGCCGATCACTTCGCTGGCGCGACTCCGCCGTAGGCAGATGTATGCCATCCTGCACTGCCAGAGCTTCGTAAATGGGCTTCCGCTGCAATCGTGAAGAAATGAACAAGCTCACCAGGTTCGCGATCATTAGCGGGACGATGACCGCGTAGTCCTGCGTCATCTCGAAGATCATCAGCACCGAGGTCATGGGGGCGCGCACGATGCCGGCGAATACTGCGCCCATTCCGACCAGGGCGTAAGCACCCGGCGTCGCGGTGTAGGCGGGTAACCAATGGTGTGCCAGGGTCCCCAACGTACCTCCCAACATGGCGCCGATGAATAGCGCGGGACCGAAAATGCCGCCCGCATTGCCGGAAGCGTAACTCGTAGTCACTGTAATGAGTTTCAGAACTACGAGCAGAGCCATGAGTTTCAGGGCCATGTTTCCATTCAAGGCATCGCCCACATACCCATAACCCACGCCCAGAACCTGCGGCACCAACAA
>DATBZX010000426.1:0-4330 GCA_036512955.1 Terriglobales bacterium | reverse complement strand
CTGGTGGGAACCGAAGGCTCGAGGCTCTATCTGGGATTGATAAATCGTCAGTACACCGGCATGGCCGAGATGTC
Organism: Terriglobales bacterium; assembly: GCA_036512955.1. Taxonomy (GTDB): domain Bacteria; phylum Acidobacteriota; class Terriglobia; order Terriglobales; family Acidobacteriaceae; genus DASRAA01. The sequence goes on along the minus strand of DATBZX010000426.1, from coordinate 4,256 downwards.
CACCGCCGGCGGCGAGCCAAAGCAGCTACCCATTCTGCCTTCTCTGAACATGAACCCCCTGTCGCTGTCTCCCGATGGTTCAGAGCTCCTGGTGACGGATGGACACGGCCTACCCAATACTGGACCGCTATGGAGCGTCCCGGTTCTCGGCGGCTCCCCGCGACGGCTAAGCGACCTCGAAGGCTACGACGGTTCCTGGTCGCCCGACGGCAAACAACTCGCCTACAGCTACGGAAGCAGCTTGTTTGTGGCGAAGGCCGACGGCAGCGAGTCCCGCAAAGTCGTCTCCTTAAAAGATCCCTCAATCCTCGCTTCTCTAGTCTGGTCACCCGATGGGAAACAGTTTCGCTTCTCGGTACAAGAGCGGCTTGATCTGCCAAGTTTCTATTGGGAAGTCTCCACCGACGGGACCGGCTTGCATCGCCTAAACGCTGATCAGCCCGGCCTGGCCTACGAATGCTGCGGTCACTGGACCGCGGACGCCAAGTACTTCGTTTTCCTGGGTGGTGATCAGATATGGGCTCTTCCACAAAAAGCAAGGTTTCTTGGCAAGCAACCAAAGCCCCTTCAGTTGACCTCGAGCCCTGTGCCCTTGTCAGGCCCGATCCCCAGTACCGACGGAAAGAAGCTCTTTGTGACCGGTCGAACTGTGCGCGGTGAGTTGACGCGCTACGACTTGAAGTCGGGCCGGTTCGAACCGTTTCTGGGCGGCATCTCGGCAGATTTCGTCGCCTTCTCGAACGACGGCCAATGGATCGCCTACGTCAGTTTTCCCGAAGAGGTCCTCTGGCGCAGCAAAGTGGATGGCAGTGAGCGCCTGCAACTAACCTATCCGCCAGCCCGTCCCTACCTTCCCCGCTGGTCTCCAGACGGTAAGACGATCGCGTTCTACGAAACCTCTGGCGTCAGGAATTCGAAGGTTTATGTCGTCTCGCCCGACGGAGGCACTCCTCGCCTGCTATTGCCCGACGATCCGAACTCTCAAATGGATGCGAACTGGTCGCCCGATGGCAGCAAGATCATCTTCGGTGGAAATTCCGGGAACGCGGTGGACATCATCCGAATCCTGGACCTCGCAACCCATCAAATTTCTACAGTCCCCGGATCGCAGGGGCTGTTCTCACCCCGATGGTCCCCTGACGGGAAGTATGTTGCCGCCCTCAACTCTGACCTGACCAAACTGTTCCTGTTCGATTTCAAGACCCAGAAATGGACCGAGTTGGCCAAAGGCAGCTTTGGCTGGCCGTGGTTCTCAAAAGACGGACAATACCTCTTCTTTCAAGACGCCAGCGGAACCGGAGCGTTAATGCGGGTCCGCGTGAGTGATCGCGCCATCGAGAAGGCCGTGGATCTAAAGAGTTTTACCACCGTCGGGTTCTATGGAGGCTGGTTCACCGGCGCACCGGACGGCTCCCCCATCATGCTCCGCAACGCCGGTACTACCGACATCTACGACCTCGACTGGGAAGAGCCCTAGGCCAAGGTGGGCGCGAACCTACCTGCTCTCGCGGCGCTAGCCCGACTGCACGTTCGTCGCCTTCTTGATGAGCAATTCTTCCCCCAGCGGCACCGAAGTCAGCACACTCACGATCGTTTCCGAGGCGTGTCCGTCGCCGTAGGGGTTTTGCATTCGCTCCAGCGAGCGGCGAAACTGTTCGCTGCGGGCGATCTCGACCTTGGCGAGGATGTCTGGCCTGTCGGGCGTGGCATCGAGAATGTTGCGCGCGCGTTCTCTTCCCTGTTGCCGCATGCCGACGTTGACCGTGGGCAACGCGAAAGACGGAGTCTCCATGATGCCGCTGCTGGAGTTCCCAATCATCAAGTCCGTGTTTCGCAGCAAGCTCCAATAGCGCACGGCCCCGAGATGGACGAATATCCGGGCATCGGGCCGCTTGGTCAGAAACTGCTCCGTGCGCTGGATCAACTCACGGCTCCCGGCGTCAGCATTGGGATAGCAGAAAAGAAGGGGACCGGAAACTTCACGCAGCGCCGCGAACAGAGCGTCGGCCTCCTGCGTAGTGTCGCGCACAATTGTGACCGGATGATACGTCACCACAACCGATGGCTTAGACAGATCCAGCTGCAATTCCGCTTCGAGCTGCTCGCGTGTGAAAAGCGTATTGCGGCGCAGGTGATCGATGGACGGCGCACCCGCGCGATGCACTCGCCACTCTTCCTCTCCCATTGAGATGACTCGCGCGCGCGCCGCAAAGGTCGAGGTGAAATGCACGTGGCTCATCTTAGTGAGCGCGTTCCGGGCCGCATCGTCGATGGCCCCTTCGCTGATCTCTCCACCTTCGATGTGGGCGATGGGAATGCGCAGTGCCAAGGCAACCGAAGCCGGAGCCAGCATCTCGTAGCGGTCGGCGATGAGCAGCAGGAGGTCGGGGCGCATCTGGCCCAGGCAGTCCGCCAGGCTCAGCGTCGCCATGCCAATCGTCTTTGCCATGCCCACATCTGTGTCGGAGCTGAGCAGGCATTCGATGCGGGCGGCAATCTCAAGCCCGTCGCGCTCGATCTCGCGGACGGTGTGACCGAATTCCGGCGATAAGTGGGCCCCCATCACGATCAACTTCAAGTCCACGTCTGGATGGCGCGAAAGGTCGTGCAGCGGCCAGTAGAGATGGCTGTAATCGGCACGGGAAGTCGTGACCACCGCAATTTTTCGCTTCATCTAGGTGGGCTCCGCCATCTCGGCCTGCTTATAGAGATCCAGCAAGAGCTCGCATCATTATAAGGATGCCGCCTCCTCCTGGATGCGCTGCCATGCTTGCTCGACATGCTTTCGGGTGGTGTTGGTCTGCCCGACGCAAAAGCGGAGCACGAATTGGTCGCGCAGGCGGGTGTGCGTCAGATAAAGGTCGCCACTTTGATTCAAGCGGTCCATCAACGTCTGGTTCTGTTCCTCGCTGCCGCGAAAACGGAAACACACCAGGTTCAGCGGTACGGGTGCAACGATTTCGAAGCGGTCATCCTGCCGCACCCATCCGGCAAACGCTTGCGCAATCTCGACGTGCTGGCGCACGTGGTATTGCAGTCCTTCGACTCCGTAGTGGCGAATGACGAACCACAGCTTCAGCGACCGAAAGCGGCGGCCCAAGGGAACCTGCCAGTCGCGGTAGTCAAATACTGCCCCTGACTCCGTAGCCTGGTTCTTCAGATACTCCGGCAGGATACTTAAGGTCTTGATCAGTGCCTTGCGATCGGCCACGTAGAAACAATCGCAGTCGAAGTTGGTGAACATCCACTTGTGCGGGTTGAAGCAATAGCTGTCGGCGTGCTCGACCCCTTGCTGGTAATGGCGAAACTCCGGACACAACGCCGCAGTCCCTGACATGGCCGCGTCTACATGGAACCATAGGTTATATTCCCGGCAAATCTCAGCGATGGCCGGCAGAGGATCCATGGCATTCGATGAGGTCGTTCCCACGGTTCCGCACACAAAGAAAGGAATCAGACCCGCTTCCAAGTCTGCCCGAACTTGCCGCCTCAGGGCATCAGGATTGATGGCAAAGTCGTTGTCCACTTCCAGCAAGCGTAGATTGTTTAGCCCAATTCCCGCTATCATGGCCGCCTTCTCTAACGAGGAATGAGCCTGGGTAGAGGTATAAGCCACGAGCTTGCCATCATTCCCACGGAAATTAGTGGTATAGCCGGTAGCACGCTCGCGCGCTGCCAGCATGGCACAAAGCGCGGCGCTTGAGGCAGTATCCTGGATCACACCTCCGCCAGTACTCGACGAGAGAAACTTTGCTGGAAGACCGAGCATGGTCACCAACCAATCGAGTACCTGAGTTTCCAGTTCGGTGCAGGCAGGACTGGTAGCCCAGATCATGCCTTGCACCCCCAATGCCGACGAAAGCAGGTCTCCCAGGATGGCCGGACCCGAGGCATTGGCGGGAAAGTAGGCATAGAAGTTAGGTGACTGCCAGTGAGTGACACCGGGAAGAATGACGCGATCTATGTCCTTGAGAAGTGATTCGAAGGGTTCACCATGCTGGGGAGGTCCCGGTGGAAGTGCCTGCCGAATATCACCGGGACGAGCTTGCGACAAGACCGGCAGAGACTCAATCCGCGCATGGTAGTCGGCAATCCAATCCACCACTTCTTTGCCGTGCCGACGGAATTGCTCCGCCGTCATGTGGAAGCTCTGATCTTCTGACATGAGTCCCCCTGGGAATCAAACCTAATAAGTTGGAGAAAAGCGACTACCGCTGGTGCGACGCTGAGTCCGTGCATCGTGCCGCGGGCAAACT
>DATBZX010000425.1:0-3401 GCA_036512955.1 Terriglobales bacterium | reverse complement strand
TGTTCAAAAAGCAGGTTTTGCAGCACCAGCGGCCTTGCCCTGGAATCACGGTTGCCAATAGATTTATTTCACCAATCACACTTTGACTGGACAGAGCAGCAACTACGCACGAGATCGCCGCCAAATCGAATGCCACAAAAGTGTGTGCCCGTTGGTCCGCGATTCACTCCGCCATGGCCGCTGCGAAGTCGATTCCCTCCCCTACGCGCTGCCTGACTTCCTTCAGCCATGCTCGTGGATTGGTGCCATGAATCACGCGTCCCAGAAAGCCTAGTCGCTCGGCTGCATTATTGCGGTTTCGCCGGATGTCGTCCTTCGTCATCTTGGTGTACAAAGAGAGAAAGGTATCCAGGTTCCGGGGCTTGGCAAACACGTAGGTCGCGTGACCGAGCTGTGGGGTTTCGACGACCACGGCTTTCTCCACGTCGAAGATGTATTCCTCCCGAAATAGATAGATCCGGCGTGCCCGGCGTGCGAGCTGGCGATAGAAGAACGGGTCATAATCAGGGCGCCAGCTGATCTGGGCGAAATCAAAGTCACCCGGAATGCGCATCTCGGAACACATGCGCTGCAACTCCGCGCGCTCGACCGCCCGATGCTCCAGGCACAGCCGGATCTGCTCCAGAGCCTGCGAGTACTGGCCGAAGCGATGATACGTAGTCTTGGCTGATTCCACTTGTTGCTGGAAATCGAGTGGCAGTTTGACTTCCAACCGGCTCGGCAATGCAGTTTCCCAGGTAACGAGCTCCCACTGCTCACGACGTTTGCGGTATTTGCCGCTCTGTACGAACGTGCCATCGACCTCGATCTTGGTTCCCGACAGATGTTTCCACAGATTCCAGGTGCGGTCCCAGAGTGTATGCAGGGCGGCTGGGTCGAGCCAGAATTCTAGCTTGCGACGTGCGTCGCTGCAGAGTGCCCGGTCGTCATAGAAATCACATCTTCGCAGTGGCACATGGAACCGCCGACGCCGGAGATCGGGTGAAAACGCCAGGATGCGGCGTGCAAAGAACGTCTGTCCGTCACGGGAAGGCTCGCCGGCAACAAGAAGAGAACCGAATCCGCCATACGGAAATACGGCAGGAGCTTCTGGGTCGGCCAGCAGCGCCTCATAGCAAGCGCGCAGTTCGGGCTGACCGACGATGTTGAATGCCCGCTCCAGCGTCACTCGCTCTCTGTGCCGCACGCCCGCCGTCCTTAGCTCCAAATCACGCAGTTTGAAAGCGACGCGAAGCTCGGAGGGCGAAGCGCTGGCCGGGATACGCAAGACATCGTACAGAGTGGGATGGTCGATTCTGTCGACAGTGTGCGGCAGGCGATAGAAGTACTCGCGCAGGACCTCGCATGGAAGGAAAATCGAGCCGATGCCAAGGCTTCCCCCGTGGACCTCGGCAGAAACGAAGTGCTGATTTCGTTTGTCCTGCTTGGGCTTGCTGACGTATCCGATCGGCACGTGGTAGAGATACCGGTTCGGACCGGAACCTGAGTTCTTCGTGATCAAGATTTCTGCGCGAATCGTATCTCCAGCGGGAACAGGAAAGGCGATCTCGTCGCCAACGCCGATGTAGCCGGCAAGAAAGGGCCGTAAGAGAATCTTCGCCCGATTAGCCAACACGAAACCGGCAGGACCCTCCTGCTGCTGAATACTCACTACACGCTCACGACAGATCGGAATGGGTGACGTAGCAGCCATACTCGGCAGGCAGTGTAGCCGGGTTTCAGCAAGAGGTCGAACACGCCTGGAACGGTCACGGCCGGGATCCTCTAGCTCCCATCAGTCCACCGTCACGTGCAGGATGGCGAGGCGACCCTCGCGCGGTCGGAAGCATAAATATTTAGCGAATAATAATTTCTTACTGAATCCGAAATCGCGGGGCCAGCATCTATCGGTGACATCTTCTGTCTGTGCCAAGAAAAACCCTGTAAATGGTGCGTTGCAGAGCGCAGTGGAAGGTGTCCTTAAGAACGTCCCTTCGTCCCGTAGGCTGGCCGCAAGCTAACTTGCTCCGCAAGTGCTGGCGTTTGCGGAGCTCAAACCAGATCAGTTCCACGGGGAAACAACGTCTGAAATTGCGGAAACTTGATTTGTGTGGAGCCACATTTCGCGAGGGGATATTTCGAGGCCCGCAACTCAGGCTACGCGATATAACGGGACCCAGTCATGCGCGGGACTCTGCACCGATCCAGCAATTCGGGCAGCAAACAGCGGGCAGCCATCGATCAACTGTTGATCGCTGGGATTAAACTCGGGCCTGCCAAAAAGCGTGACGCAATCAACCGAGTCCTGGAACTTTTCCCGGAGTGGACGCGTGGAGACTGCTGGTGGCGCATCAAGCAGTTGCGGAGAAACGCCAAGCGCGCGGCTCTTGAGCAGCGCTACCCCGCCAAGGCAAAGAAGTCTGGGAAAGCTGCCGCAGCCCGGCGGCCAGCCTCCAGACCATGGACGCCGGTGGATGACGACAGGTTGTTGAACCTGGCTGGGTACGAACCAGTCAAGAGGATTGCTCAGCGCCTGGACCGTTCGGTCCGCGCGGTCCGCTTCCGGATGGCGGCACTCGGAATCAGTGCGAGAGTCACGGATGCGTGGTCGCTGCGGGCACTGTGGAAAATGTTGCGCGTGCGTCCCTCCCGGCTGAGCTATTTCATCGGAAACGGCCTACTGAAGGTGCGAGATGCGCGCATATCGGCAAGCTCCCTGGCGGCATTTTGCGATCGGAATCGGCCATCTTTGGCCCCCTCCACTCTCGAACGAGTCACAGCTGCCCTCGTTAAGGGAGCGGAAGGATACACGTGGGAACGGGCCGCGGACCTGCTTGGCGTAACCGTGGCCCAAATACAGAGCAGTATTTCCGCTGGCCAGCTAAGGCTCGTTGACACATTTGTTACCGACAGGTCGTTTGAGGAGTTCTGCAAGAAGCACGGCGACCGGATCAACATGACGCTGATCGATCCGGCGACTGCAAAGTGGCTGGTAAGTGAATACGGCGTTTCACAATCCGCTACAAACGGCATGACAGTTTCGCGCGTTCAAAAACATGCCTTGGTGATCAGAGCCTGTCACTGTGGAAGGAAGATCGCCGGCAACGCGTACTTCCGGCATGTCAGAACTTGCCAATCTGTGGCTGCGGCTTCTGCCCAATCTCCCGACCAAGGATCATCGAGGGCCCAATTCTCGGAGTCGTTGGAGCGCTAGGCCGGGCGATCAGTTAACGGTGAGTTCAACATAAGAATCGGCATCCCGGCGCCAGTCCTCAAAAGATGGGTAAGGGCTCGGCAACTCCGAAATCCAGACCTCATCACAGTGGTCGGCGTATTCCATGGTCCGAATGGCCCGCGGATGGCTCCGCACTTGAATGAGAATGGCATCGAACCAGCCCTCGGTTTGCGCGTCCTGGAAGTAA
>DATBZX010000424.1:0-7765 GCA_036512955.1 Terriglobales bacterium | reverse complement strand
ACCGACATCATCGATCTGTACTACCAACACCGGGTTGATCCGAACACGCCAATCGAAGACGTGGCGGGAGCGGTAAAGGACCTCATAGCCGCAGGCAAGGTAAAGCACTTCGGACTTTCCGAAGCAGGCGCACAGACCATTCGTCGCGCGCATGCCGTGCAACCGGTGACTGCGCTGCAGAGCGAATACTCGCTGTGGTTCCGGGACCATGAGAAGGAAATTATTCCAACCATCGAGGAACTTGGAATTGGCTTAGTGGCCTACAGCCCACTGGGCAAGGGCTTCCTGACGGGCAAGATCGACGAAACCACCACCCTCGACAGCACCGACTTCCGTAGCACGCTGCCGCGCTTCACGCCCGAGGCACGGAAGGCGAACCAGGCGCTGGTCGATCTGATTGGCGCCATCGCAGAACAGAAGAAAGCAACGCCAGCGCAGATCGCGCTCGCCTGGGTACTGGCGCAGAAGCCGTGGATTGTCCCCATCCCGGGCACGACCAAACTGCATCGCCTGGACGAGAACATCGGAGCGCTTGCCGTCGAACTGACGCCCAAAGACCTGCGGGAGATCAATGAAGCTGCGGCCAAGATCACGGTGCTGGGAGACCGCTATCCCGAAAAGCTGATGAAGACGGTCGGGCTGTAATCGAGAGACGTGAGTGACGAGGGGCCGAACATGAAAAAAACTGCTTATGCTCGGCATGGTGTGTTGGTTCGTCGGGTTGAGTGCAGCAACGCTGTCGAGCCAGGATCGCGGCGGGAATGAGGGTGTCCGGGAACAGTCTGTCGGAGCGTGGCGTCTGGTATGGCTCGAGCAGGAAGGCGCAGACGGGAAAGTTCACCGGGCAGACTGTACCGGCCTACTGTCTATACGCGCAACGGCCATATGTCGGTGCAGGTGATGTATCGCAACCCGCCGGCAGCAACCACTGCAGCGCCGGTGCAATATGCACAGGGCGGCTACGAGGCCTCCTCTGGCACATAGGAGATCGACGAGCGTGATCACCAATTCACCTATCACGTCGAGGGCGCGTTGGTGCACACCCTCATTGGCAAAAAACTGACGCGCGTGTACGAGCTTTCCGGCAAACAGCTCATCGTGAAGTCATCTAGCCCGGATGAACACTGGAGAGTTGCCTGGGAGCATTACCAGGTTCCGAAAGGAGTTCACTACATGGAAATCAAGAGAGTTGGCTCGCAGCCCTCCGCCAAGGGACCGGCTGACTGGTTCACGGGAACGGTACGAATTGATCCGCTTTTCCAGGCACCCGATCCGGCACTCGTTTCGGGCGCCAGCGTGACGTTCGAGCCGGGTGCACGCACCGCCTGGCACACGCATCCGCTCGGCCAGACCCTCATCGTCACGGCCGGATGCGGCCGGGCCCAGCACTGGGGCGGACCCATCGAGGAAATTCGGCCGGGCGATGTGGTATGGTTCTCGCCCGGCGAGAAGCACTGGCACGGCGCTGCACCGAGCACCGCCATGACCCACATCGCCATTCAGGAAAAGCAGGACGGCAAGGTGGTTGACTGGATGGAACAGGTCAGCGACGAACAGTATCAGGGCTGATCACGAGCACTAGCTGCACTTGAACTCTCGTTACGGAGTGAAATGTTATGGATAAAGAACCTTCAGCAATCCAGAGATCGCTTGGCGGCTTCGCGCCCAAGCTGGTTGAGTTAACTGACAACGTGCTTTTTGGCGACATGTGGGAACGTCCGGAGCTGTCGAAACGTGATCGCAGCCTGGTAACGGTCGCCGCGCTGATTGCATTAAACCGCCCGGACCAATTGCGATTTCATCTCGGCAAAGCGGTAGAAAATGGCGTGAAAGAGCAGGAACTGATCGAAGTGATCACCCATCTGGCGTTTTACGCGGGTTGGCCCAGCGCCATGACCGCCATCATGGTCGCGAAGGAGCTTTTTTCTAAATCCTGAAAGCACCGATCGTGACGCGTCAGAAGTCTGCGGCCCGGTAGTTACGAACAGGAGGTACACATGCCAACGCAAATCGATGCTCTGATCGACCGCCTTTTGCGGTATCGCGAAATCAAGATCAGCGTCATCGGCAGAAAATCGGGACGCAGCATCTCCATCCCGATCTGGTTCGCGTTCGAAGCTCCCACGCTCTACCTGCTGCCGGTGCAAGGATCGGATACGCAGTGGTATCAGAATGTGCTCAAGAACCCGTCGATTGGGATCGATGCGCGCGATGCGGAGGCGGAATTTCGGGCCGTTCCTGTTACCGATCCCCATCAGGTGTCGTCGGTGGTGGAGAGATTCCGCGACAAGTACGGGGCCGGCGACGTGAAGAAGTACTATTCGAAGTTCGACGTTGCTGTGACCGCCCAGATTAAATGACATGACACCATTGGCAGGATGGCAGAACTTCTACGTAATCGTCGGGTCGTCTGCCGGCGCACTGATCGGTTTACAGTTCATCGTTGTCACCCTCCTCGCCGACATGCCCATCGGACACAGTGCGGCGCAGGCTGGCGACGCGTTTGCGACGCCGACCATCATTCACTTTGGGGCCGTACTGTTCCTGGCTGGGGTGATAAATGCTCCTTGGCCGGGGATTGCTCCCGCTGCAGCTCTCTGGGGGCTGCTCGGTCTAAGCGGGGTAGTGTACTCCGCCATCGTGGCTCGTCGTCTCCAGCGGCAGAGCGCATACAAGCCCGAGTTTGAGGACTGGTTATTTCATGTGTTGCTGCCGTTTGCCGGATATGTAACGCTGTCGGCGTGCGCGTTAGCGGCGCGCTCTCGTGGAGTCGAGGCGCTGTACGGCGTAGCGGGGGCGGCACTACTGCTTCTTTTCACCGGCATTCACAACGCCTGGGATGCCGTCACTTACCACGTCTTTATTCAGAAACGAAAACAACAGTAAGCCGAACGGGTGTCGCTCAACAGGCCGACAGCAACTTCCATTAGGCATCTCGCTGCGATGGCCGCGATCGAGAGCACCGGGGCGATGCAGGGGACTTAATTCATGCCTTATCACTGGAATGCTCAGGTACGATCTATCAGTTCTGCTGTCTCGATGACGGCCAACCCGGAAATTGATTGTCTGTTGATTGCGGGCCTGAACGGGCCAAGTCGTAACTTGTCACCAAGGTTCCCGAATCGACCTACTTGCCGCAAGATTCGGCTGCTTCGGGTAATCTAGATGAAACCTGCACTCCGAGGAGAGTCTCCGATTGAACCGACTTTTTGCTGCCCTTTTGCTTGTCACGCTCAACCTGTCGCCCATTGCCTACAGCCAGCAGCCGGCCGAAAAGCTTCCCTTTAATCCGCCCACCACGATTAGCGGCTATCACGATGCTGCTGCCGAGTTGCAGGCGGAGAAGACATTTCTCGCGGTGCCCAGCGCGGAGTTGGCGAAAGAGCATTTGCGCATCCTGACCTCGGCGCCGCACGTGGCGGGGTCTCCCGAGGACAAGAAGACTGCTGAGTACGTGCTGCAGAAATACAAAGAGGCGGGTCTCGACGCTTACATCCAGGAATACAAGGTCTGGATGAACACTCCGACGGAGATCCATGTCGACGTGGTCGCGCCTGAGGGCGTCGTCATGCACGGCCCGAGCCGCGAACACGTGAGCGACGACCCGTACCAGGATGATCCGCGTGTCGTGATGGCATACAACGGCTTCTCGCCATCAGGTGATGTGACGGCCGATGTCGTTTATGCGAACTATGGGCGCCCCGAAGACTTCAAGAAGCTGAAGGAGTTGGGCGTCGAGACGAAAGGCAAAATAGCCATCGTCCGCTACGGCGCGAATTTCCGCGGGGTGAAGCCGTTTGTTGCGTCGGAGTACGGCTGCGTTGGAGTGCTGATCTATTCCGATCCATGGGACGACGGCTACTTCAAGGGAGACAAGTATCCCAAAGGTCCCTGGCGCCCGGACACTGCGGTGCAGCGCGGCTCGGTGCAATATCTCTTTCGCTATCCTGGCGATCCGACAACGCCCGGGATTGCGTCGGTCCCCGATTTGCCAGACAGCAAGCGCACTCCTCTCGATCAGGTGACGGACCTGACGAAGATCCCGACCACACCGCTTTCGTATGGCGATGCCACCCCGATTCTGGCCAACCTTGGCGGACCGGAGTCGCCACGCGAGTGGCAGGGAGCTTTGCCGTTTACGTATCACGTTGGTCCCGGCCCAGCGAAGGTACACATGTTGCTGAAGCAGAACTATCAGTGGACCACTATTTATGACGTTGTCGGCATGGTGAAGGGCAGCGAGTTTCCCGAGCAATGGGTGATTACCGGCAACCATCGCGACGCATGGGTGTATGGTGCGGTCGACCCCAATAGTGGAACCGCGGCGCAACTCGAAGCCGTGCACGGACTGGGCGAGTTGCTGAAGACCGGCTGGAAGCCGAAGCGCACAATCGTCTTCGCCAGCTGGGACGCGGAAGAAGAAGGGCTGATTGGCTCGACCGAGTTTGCCGAGCAGCATGCGGACGAACTCCGCCAGGCGGTCGCCTACTTCAACATGGATGTCGCCGTTGCCGGGCCCGATTTCGGCGCTTCGGCGGTGCCGAGCTTGAAAAACTACTTGCGCGAGATCTCGAAGTCAGTCCCCAGCCCGAAAGGTGGCAGCGTATACGAGCAGTGGAAGGCGACCACCGAGAAACGCGACAAAGAACGAGCGAAAAACCCACAGCCGAGTGATAGCCGCCGCGAACCCGCGGCCAGCGTAACCAAGGATGTACGGGTTGGCGACTTAGGCAGCGGCTCCGACTTCACGCCATTCCTGCAGCACCTGGGAGTTCCGTCGGCGGACATTGGCTCGAGCGGTCCGTATGGTGTGTACCACTCGGTGTTCGACAACTTCGCGTGGTTTACCAAGTTTGGCGATCCCACGTTTGCCTATGAACAGCAGATGGCGCGGGTCTATGGGCTCGACACCATTCGCATGGCGTCGGAAGATGTCCTGCCGTTCAACTACGAAGACTATGGCAAGGAGATCGGCGAGTACGTGAAGACGGCAGACCAGAAGGCGAAAGACGCTTTTGGCGCGAAGGCGCCGTCATTTGCCGACGCGCAGAAAGCTGCCTCGCGGCTGGAGAAGGCAGGAGCGCAGATGCTGCAGGCCCAGGGCGTGATGAAAGGGAATCCGGGGCGTATGAACCAGGCATTGCGCGACACCGAGCGCGCATTCCTTATCGACGGGTTGCCCGACCGGCCATGGTACAAGCACTCGATCTATGCTCCGGGAAAGTACACGGGCTACGCGGCGGTGGTGATTCCGGGGGTCAATGAAGCAATCGATGCCGGCGATGCTTCGCTGACGCAACAACAGTTGGGGATATTGACGGATGCGCTGAATCGCGCGGCCGAGACGCTGGAGAAGGGGATGTAAAAGTCTCACCGCTTCCGTACTCTCTGCCGAAACCATGTCGCAAGTTCGGGTTCGGAGAGCGTCCCGGCGGCCATCGCTTCGATGGTCCGCACCGCATCGGGCGGATCGAACTGAAGGCGATGCCCGTTGGTCGCCAGGAACACGCGAGCGACCACCCATGCAGCTCGTTTGTTGCCATCGGCGAAGGGATGGTTGCGAGCCAATCCATATGCATACGCCGCTGCAAGTGCGGCGGCGTCCGGTCGTTCGTAGGCGGCGAGGTTGCGCGGGCGCGCCAGGGCCGATTCGAGCGCACCCGCGTCGCGCACTCCCTCGGGTCCTCCATGTTCGGCCAACTGCCGGTCGTGGATGGCATAGACAACATCCTCGCGCACCCATCGCCAGCGCTTCACTTCGAGAGTGTCCGCAGCAGGTCGCGATCCTCGTGCATGATCTCCTCGGCCGCGGTGATCTGGCGCTCGAACTCCGGATCGTAAGGCGTGACCCTGAATCCTCCGGGTGCTTCCGTCAGATACAGGGAATCGCCCTTTTTCACCCGCAAGCGTGTCATGACCTCTTTGTTCAGGATCAGCCCCGCCGAGGCGCCAATGGTCGTGATCTTCAGTTTCGGCATATCGCTCCTATATAACATCCATTATATAGTGGACGTAAAGGTCAAACGCTTTTTTTCTTGTGCTACTCTCTTTCGACACCCAATGAAACCCGACCGCTTCTTCTACACCACTGCCGGCGCCATTTTTCTGGCGCTGATGTTGATCGGCTTTCGTCACTTCCTCCTTGCCGGCAAGGCCATGGGCGGAGACGACATCAACCCCGTCATGTTCCGTCTTGATGCCGTGCATGGCACAGCGATTATGGCCTGGTATGTGCTGTTCTTCGTGCAGGCGTTGCTGATCTCGGTGCGCAACCGCAAGCTCCATACGAAACTCGGCTGGAGCGCGCTGGCGATCGGCGCCACCATCGCTGTCACTGGGAGCCTTGTGGCCATTCGGTCGGTACAGAACACACCCGCGGACTTCGTCTTCTTCGGCATGGAGTACCGCCGTTTCCTGCTAGTCATGCTCACGGAGGTCGCGCTGTTTACCGCGTTTTTCGCGGCGGGTGTGCTGGCCCGCAAGCGGCCCCGGATTCACCGTCCCATGATGCTCATGGCGAGCATGACCCTTCTTGCCGGAGCCACCGTTCGCATTCCGTTCTTGCGGATGGTCTTTGGCGTGAATAGTCCGGTGGGGTTCTTCGCGCCGGTCTTCATCCTGGGAGCGTTGTTGCTGCTGCTTCGCTCTTTTATGAACCGCAGCCTCGACCGCTGGTTCGCCACTGGCTATGCGGTTTTTGTAATCGCCTTTATTGCGGCGGAACAACTGTCGCACACAAACCTTTGGAGCCATTGCGCCACCGCGATTCTGAACATCTAACCCGATTACGAGGGAGGTCGTCATGCCCAGCACAATCCGACTGCACCGGGTGCTACGCGCGGCGCCCGAAAAGATTTACCGGGCGTTTCTTGACCCGGCGGCAATGTGCAAATGGCTTCCGCCCAACGGCTTCACCGGCACGATGCATCAGCTTGAGCCCAAGGTCGGCGGCACCTTCAAGATGTCGTTCACCAATTTCAGCAACCGGCAGAGCCACTCTTTTGGCGGCGAATACCTCGAATTGGTACCGGGCGAACTCCTGCGCTACACCGACAAATTCGACGACCCGAACCTGCCGGGCGAAATCCAGGTCACGGTTACGCTCAAGAAGGTTTCGTGCGGAACGGACGTGAGCATCCTGCAGGAAGGCATTCCCGACGTTATCCCGCCGGAAATGTGCTACCTCGGCTGGCAGGAATCGCTCGTCCTGTTGGCGAAGCTGGTGGAAGCGGAGATTCCTTAGCCTGGTTGGGCTCGCGGGACGCGCGCAATTGCGTTCTGCCGAAAATCGAGTCGCAAGGCGTCTTGGGAGGCGGGACTTCCGCGGCTGCTGCGAGAGGCTGCCAATCAGGTCGTCGAATTTCTCGACACGACGATGATTCACGTCGAGGCCGTGGTGGATGAGTTGCTTCGGCAAAGGTTAAGATAGTCGGATTAGCTACGAGATGTCCTATACGCGACAGCTATCCGCATGAACGGTAAGAATCGTACCAATCTGCCGTGATTTGGCGGGGTGACAGGGCAAAAGAAAGCCGGGGACGATTGCCCCGGCTCCGAAGAACAGAAATCAATCCAGCTACAGGCTGATCTTGCGGCGAAGGACGCCGGCGAGTCCGAGGATGCCAGAGCCAAACATAATCATGGTTCCCGGCTCGGGAGTGACTGAAGTCGGCGTGATCGCTGTGGAGAAATCGACCGTACAGAAGGCGCAACCAGTGCTATTGGCGTCGCTAGGCCATATCCAAAGAGCGCTGGAGCTGACTCC
>DATBZX010000423.1:0-3053 GCA_036512955.1 Terriglobales bacterium | reverse complement strand
CATGTCTTGGGACTGGACACGGTTTTGGCTAGGCCGGGGTTGTTCTTGGGTGCCCCACCCTGACTGGTGTTGGAAGGGTGGGTGCCCGAAATCAGGGGTTGTTCTTGGGTGCCCCACCCTGACTGGTGTTGGAAGGGTGGGTGCCCGAAATCCGACGACCAAGGCTCTTAGGAGGCCCGGAGATCGTCCTCTGAGCACTGAGCACTTGGCACTGAGCACTCTGTGGGATTTCTCGCTTTTCCGGCCTTTTCTGTGGGACGTGTGGGATAACCGGGGAGGGGTGGAGCTACCATGCCCGACAATACCAAGAAAGCCAACGCAGCCCCGCGCTGCCAGTACATTCGCCTCAACGACCAGCCCTGCACCCAACCGGCGCTGAACGACAACGTCTTTTGCCGCTTTCACGAACTCCTCGACCATCCCCTGCCTACCCAGCAGATTCCCTTCGTCGAGGACGCCACCACCCTCCAGGTCGCCCTCATGCAGGTCATCCGCTCTCTTCAGCTCGGCCAGATTAATCGCGCTACCGCGGGCACCATTCTCTATGCCCTTCAGATCGCCGCCCAGAACCTGAAGCACTTCGCGGAAGAATCCGGCCACCCCTTCGCGCAGCCCAACGCTCCCCGCAAGCACGAGAAAGAGGACGAAGAAGAATTGGAAGGACCGTCGCTGGCCGAAATCCTCCTCGACCGCCTCCAGATCATCGAAAAGGAAGACGCCGCCGAGCGCGCCGCAGCTCAACCTTCGCCGCCTCAATCACCAGATCACCAGATCAACAGATCACCAGATGGTTCCGGCGTGATCGACAAGCTCGAAGCCTGCGCCGAGTCCCGAAGGGACGATTCGCTGGTAGCCCAGCACGAAGTGCTGGGTCAGGTGTCGTTCGGAAGCCAAGTCCCGAAGGGACGGGCCGACCTCGTACCGTCCCTTGCGGGACTCGGAAGATACGAAACGAACGTGTTCCTAGGATTTCGTCCCTTCGACTTCGCTCAGGGCAGGCTCTGGGCTACCTTCGGCCGTCCCTACGGGATGCAGTTCTGAGCCGTGCAGTCGCTGGCCGTCGCATGGTTGAAGCCGTAAGTACGAGCGCCTATTGTTCAAACTTGACAACTCGAAAGGTGAAAGTTCACAATCGCACACTTTGTCCACTCCGTTGTACACGTCGCCACCACGAAAGCCGCTTGCCCGGAATGACTGATGCGGGATGATTGATGATGTAAAAACCTCGGTAAATGAGACGAAGCTACGCCTCCTCAAAGTGTGGAGTTGGTGGTTTTGGGTCATAGCGGTAGCGACCCTGGTTGCCGTCGCATTGGATGTCGGATGGCGCGATCGCCTGCTGCTGATGGGAGTGCTGTTGTTTGCTGTCGTCGCGTTTTACCAGCAGTTGTCGGCTGACCGGATGCGCCGCCAAATCGCCGCTCTATTGATCGCGGACTTGAATCGCCGTACCGAGTTTCTGGAAGAACTCACCATGATCGATCCGCTGACCGGTTTATTCAACCGGCGATTCCTGGCCAAGCGGCTTCCGTACGAGTTCGCACGCGCTGAGCGACAGGATTGCCCGATTACGCTGATGATGATCGACCTGAACGATTTCAAGGAGATCAATGATTCGTTCGGGCACGCGGCGGGCGATGCTGCCCTGCAGGAATTCGCATCCGCCTTGCGCAGCGCTGTCCGGAATGCCGATCTGCCGGTCCGCTTCGGCGGAGACGAATTCGTAGTGGTCCTGCCGGATTGCGATCTTGACCAAGCTTCTCTGCCGCTGCACCGCTTGCAGCATTGCAAGATCGCGGTTGAAGGTATCCAGGTGCCGCTGCCTTTCTCGATGGGCTGCGCGCAGCGCCAGCCTGCTGAATCGCCCGAATCTCTGCTGCAGCGGGCTGATACAGCTCTCTATGAAGCCAAGCGCATGGGGTCGAAGGAGAAGCACTGAAGACCAGAGCACGCCGAGCTACCTAGAAGCAATTCAGGTGGAACCGGGGCTGCGGCGGATGCGTATGGAAGATAGAGGTTCTCCCATGTTCACTCGCCACGGTTTGTATGCAGCCCTCCTCGTGATGCTTCTCGCCGTCACGACTGGCTTCGCGCAAGACAAGGACCAGAAGGACAAAGACGAAAAGCACACGTTTAAGGTCGAGACCGACTCGGGACGCTATGGCTTCAGCGCCGACAAACTGGATGCCCAGTCGCTGGGCGTGGCGGCGTATCCGGGAGCAACCGTTGCGCAGGAAGACAACAACGAAGGCAAAGGCGCCAGCCTGACCTTCGATTGGGGCCACGACAGCGTCAAGCTTCACGTGCAGAAATATCTGACGAACGATTCGCCCGAACCGGTGCTCGCCTTCTACCGCAAGCAACTGGCGAAGTATGGACCGGTCCTGGAGTGCCGCGAGGGCAAGGCGTTCGGACGCGTGCCTCCGGGCCTGAAGTGCGAAGACGACAAGGACCACTCGGGAACGGAACTGCGCGCCGGCAGCGAAGCCAGGCAGCACATCGTGGGCGTCAGCCGGAAGGACGGCAAGACCGAGATCGGCGTGGTTTACCTGGAAAAAACCAAGCGCGGAGCGATGTAGGGCGGAACCTTCGACTCGGATGCGACATGCGCAGGCAAACCCGGCCAGCGCTTCTGGCCGCATCCTCGCTCAGGATGACACTTCTTCTAATTCATCTATAATGATGATGAGTTTCCGACTGCCGCGGCCTTTGGGCATACCCTGGCTGCGGCAGCGGCGCTACAGCAAGGCAAGTAGCCGAGGGTACTGGTGGAAACGCCGGTGCCTCCCGTTTGGAAAGGAAACGCTCGCCCATAGGCGGAGCCGCCCTTTTCCGTACCTGCCGATTGAGATTCCGATGGCCGCGTCCGCCGCGATGATCCAATCCGAATTGCGCGACAAGTACGGGCGGCCGATCGCCGATCTGCGCCTGGCCATCACCGACCGCTGTAACTACAAGTGCGTGTACTGCCGCACCGGCAACGAGGGTGCGCTGTACGCGGAGCTGAGCTTTGCCGAGTATCTGCGCATCGCGCGCATCTTCGTTTCGCAGGG
>DATBZX010000422.1:0-16301 GCA_036512955.1 Terriglobales bacterium | reverse complement strand
CGCCACGATTCAGCAGTTGGCCAAGACGGATGTCGGCACACTGGCAGCGTTGGGACTGACGGGGATCTAGGGTCTCGTCAAGCGGAGCGCTGGGGCGTTTCCAGATAAGGCGCGGTGAGAGCCGGCGTGGGTGCAGACTCGGCCGGCCCCTCCGGAGTCTGCGTTGTAGCCCGTGCCGCGGCTGGGCGGCTGGTTCATGCTTCGTCTTGACCACGGGCTGATGAAGCTCCCCCCCTCAAGAACCGATCCCTGCTTTCGCCTTATAATGATGAGATGCCCACTCGCCGAAATTGCTTTCTGTGAGGGCCTGCCCTGAACGGAGTCGCAACACTTCGAGGCAAAATGGCGAGGCAATCAGCCCATGGATTTTAAGCTAGCCAGTTCGTATCAGCCTGCCGGAGATCAACCTCGGGCCATCGAGTCGCTCACCCGCGGCATCTATGACGGCGACAAGCACCAGGTGCTGCTCGGGGTCACCGGCTCGGGCAAGACCTTCACCATTGCCAAGATCATCGAGCAGATGAACCGTCCCGCGCTGGTGCTGGCCCACAACAAGACGCTGGCGGCGCAGCTCTACCACGAGTTCAAGTCGTTCTTCCCGCAGAATGCGGTGGAGTATTTCGTCTCCTACTACGACTATTACCAGCCCGAAGCCTACATTCCGGCGAGCAACGTTTACATCGATAAGGAATCGACCGTCAACGACGAGCTCGACAAGCTGCGGCTGGCCGCGACGCGCTCTCTGTTCGAGCGGCGCGACTGCATCATCGTCTCCTCGGTCAGTTGCATTTATGGTTTGGGATCGCCCGAAGCCTACTACGGCATGCTGCTGTTTCTCGAAAAGGGGCAGAAGATCAAGCGCCAGGACATCGTGCGCAAGCTCGTCGAAATTCTGTACGAGCGCACCGAGGGAGATTTTGTCCGTGGCACCTTCCGCATGCGCGGCGACGTGATCGAGATTTTCCCCACGTATGACGACAACGCCTACCGCATCGAATTGTTTGGCGATGAGGTGGAGTCGCTGTCGCAGATCGATCCGCTGTTCGGCACGGTGAAACAGAAATATGCACGGCTACCGATTTATCCCAAGAGCCATTACGTGATGCAGCCGGAGCGCAAGACCGCCGCGGTGGACACCATCCTGGAAGAGCTGAAATGGTGGGAAGCGGAATTGGAGAAGCAGGGACGGATGGTGGAGTCGCAGCGCATCCATCAGCGCACGCGGTTCGATCTCGAGATGATCAAGGAGATGGGTTACTGCCACGGCATCGAAAACTACTCGCGGCACTTTACCGGTCGCCTGCCCGGAGAGCCTCCGCCGACGTTGCTGGATTACGTGCCCCGCGATTACCTGATGTTCATCGATGAATCGCACCAGACCGTACCGCAGGTGCGCGGCATGTGGCACGGCGATCGCTCACGCAAGCAGAACCTCATCGAATACGGTTTCCGCCTGCCCAGCGCGCTCGACAACCGTCCTCTGACCTTCGAGGAGTTCGAACATCGCGTCAACCAGGTCATCTATGTATCGGCGACGCCCGGTCCTTACGAACTGACCCGTTCGGCAGGCGTGGTAGTCGAACAAATCATTCGCCCGACGGGGCTCATCGATCCCGAAGTTGAAGTCCGTCCGGTGAAAGGGCAGATCGACGATCTGCTGCATGAAATTCGCGAGCGCGCCAAGCGCAACGAGCGCGTGCTCATCACCACGCTCACCAAGCGCATGTCGGAGGACCTGGCGGAGTACTACAGCGAAGTCGGCGTGCGCTGCCGATACATGCACTCGGAGATCGAGACGTTGGAGCGCATCAAGATCCTGCGCGACTTGCGCAAGGGAGAGTTCGACGCGCTGATCGGCATCAACCTGTTGCGCGAAGGGCTGGACTTACCTGAAGTTTCGCTGGTTGCGATTCTCGACGCCGATAAGGAAGGCTTCCTGCGCTCGGCGGGATCGCTCATCCAGACCATGGGCCGATGCGCCCGCAACCTGAGCGGACGTGCGATTTTGTATGCCGACAGGATGACCGATTCGATGCGCCAGGCCATCGACGAAACCTACCGTCGTCGCGCCATCCAGCACGCCTACAACGAGGAGCATGGCATCACGCCAGAATCGATCGTGCGGCCGCTCGACATGACCCTCGTGGCCGTCACCGCCGCCGATTACGTTGACCTGACGAACGAGGCGGAGGGACTGCCGGAATTCCGAACGCAGGCCGAGTTGGATGCGTTCATCGGGAAACTGGAGAGCGACATGCGCGAAGCCGCCAAGCGCTTCGAGTTCGAGCAGGCCGCGAAATTGCGCGATCAAGTTCGCGAGCTACGCAGTAAGGAATTCATGTTCACGTGAGGCGATTCCTGGCTGGCTCGAAAGCAAAAGCCGGATGAGATCGACTCATCCGGCTTCTCACTTCTGTAACGCGTTATTGGGTAAGGATCATCTGCGGCCGCTGCAGCGGGCAGGTACTGACCTGGATGTCGCAGGTGGGGTCTTGCTGCGGCGCGGGCATGTTGAGGACCACAGTGTTGTTCAGCGTGTTGATGATGCTGATCGTTCCACTACCGGCGTTAGCGGTGTACACCTTGGTCGACGACGGCTCGGTCGCGATGAATTTCGGGACCTGCCCAACCGGAACGGTGGCGACCACGGTCAAGTTGTTGGAGTTCACCACGCTGACGTCGTTGGAGACGGAGTTCGCCACGTACACGCTGAGCCCATTCGGCAGCGCCGCCACTGACACAGGAGCTGAACCGACATTGACTGTTGCCAAGGTCGGAATCGGGGGATTCGCAGCCAGGACAACGTTCGATACGTCGAAGACCGAGAGGCTGTTACTGCCGGTGTTGGTCACGTACAAACGGTTCAGATTGGTATCGAGATATCCGTAGGTTGGAGAGATTCCCAGCGGAACCGTTCCGCCGATGGTTAAGGTGGAAGTATTGATAATATCCAGTGCGCCCTGTCCCCCGCCGTTGCCTTGCGTGACCACGAACACGTAATTCCCATCGGCGCTGGCAACCAGAGAAACCGGGTTCTGGTGCAGTCCATTCGCGGTCGTAATGGTTGCCACTATGTTCTGGCTGGTCGGACTATACACCGAAATACTGCTGTCTCCGAGGTTGGCAACGTAGACGTTGCCTCCGTTGGGCAATTGCACGATCGGGCCCGGGTTCGCTCCCACGCACACCGTGCTGGTAACCACCAGGGCGGAGGTGCCAATCACGCTTAACGAACCAGTAAGTGGGCAGACGGAAGTCGCACCGGAATTAACCACGTACATCGCAGTTGTCGTTGAGGCAGCAAGGTTGACCGGACGCGAACCTGGATACAGCCCAATATTGATGACCGCAGGAGTCGAGAGCAGAGTGAACTCGCTGACGGTGTCGCTATCGCGGTTGGCCACGAAGATCGCGCCTTGGACCGCGCCCTGGAAGGCTTGCGCTACCGATCCCAAGCCGGTGGCAACGACCTGCAGGTTGGTATCGCCGGAGACGTCAATCTTGGTGTTCGATCCATTGCCGCTGGGGTTGTAATTCAGCACGTAAACGAAATGAGTATTCTGCGGCTGTCCGCCCGGTGAAACGATGGGATTGGCGATGGGACGATACTGTTCGCCGCAGCCAAGTTCGATCAGCAATAAGAAGAGAAAGGGTACGATGACCGTGATTCTACGCAAAAACCTCATCCAGTCTTCCTAACGGAAATTCGTCCGGCCAGAACAATGCACAGAATCTCTTATTGTATAGGCTCGGTACGTTCAGGGTACAGAGAGGAGTCTTCTCTGGCATCGACGCCTATTGAAACCCAAATTGCGGCGTTACGTTGCGCGAGGCGATGCATTCATCGCGAACAACAAAGCCCCGTCCTGCCGGACAGGGCTCGATGAATTCTTTAACAAAACGCGCTTAGACGCTGAAGGAAGAACCGCAGCCACAGGTGCTCTTCACGTTCGGGTTTTCGAACTTGAAGCCCGCGCCTTCCAGCGTTTCGACGTAGTCAACTGCGACGCCCTTGAGATACATGAGCGACGTCGCGTCAACAAAAACCTTCAGATCGTCGAAGGTGAATGTCTTGTCCATCATGCCCGCGCCATTCTCGAATGACATGGAGTAGGAGAAACCCGAGCAACCGCCGCCAACTACGCCCACGCGCAGCCCTGCCGGCACGGGATTCTGTTGCGCCATAATCTCTTTGACCTTGGCAATCGCAGTATCGGTGAACGTTACGGGCTTGGTTTCGACGCTGGGTGTCGTAGTGGTCGGTGCGGTGGTTGTGGTTGCCATTCCTCTTCTCCTGAAAAGCCTTGTGGAATTATAACAAACTAGGGCTCAAAACTGCGCTTATCGTTGAGTCCCGTCTGGAGATGGCCGAAACGTGCCACCTTATTCTTTAGATGTTCAAGAATCCCTGGGGTTGCAACCGTTAGCGCTACTGAAATCCGGTGGCTTGGCCCGTTCTGGTAAGTACTATTGTCCACCCTGTAAAAATCTTTAACAGTCGGGCGAAGCGCGCTTATAATGGCGGCGTGAGGGCCCCTTCCCGGTGGGCGATTGCAGCAGACCCATTTGGATGCGAGCCCGGTTCGCCAGAACCTGAGGTGGCGTATGTCCCCGTTAATGATGTTGATCGCCGTTTGGGCTGTTATCACCGTGGCGCTGATCATTGTCCTGATTTACCGCAGCACACTCAGTATGCACGAGGACGATCAGCTCTTTCTGGACGATTCCACGTCCAACCTGCGCGAGGAGCAGGAACAATTGCTCTCCAAGATGAGAAAGGTCACTCCCGTGGTCCGTATTTTGGGAGCGGCCTCTGGATTGCTCATCCTGGTAATCGCGGGGATAGCATTGTGGCAGCGGATGAACACCGTCTACTAAGTAGTTAAGTCGCCGTGCTGTGTACAGGGAACGGCAGCCAGAAACTGCCGGCCCAGCAGCGCGCTTCACGAAAGTGAGTCAGCCTGTGATGGAATCAGAAAAGACACGCCAGTGCGCACATGAGCCGTGCGTATGTGTAGTAGCGGAAGGCGAGAAGTATTGCAGCGATTTTTGCAAAACTGCAGGCAGTGAAGAAGTCGAGATCGCCTGCGGATGTGATCACTCTGCCTGTCAATAGCCAGGCAGAGTGCAGGACATTCCGAAGATCGTCGTGACGCGGACTCGAACCGCTTCGCTCTGATTCACGACTTCGGTGGCCAGCCCGCGCATGCAGGCGGGCTCGTGTTGGAGTGCGCCCGCTGATCCAATTCCCTCCGGCGGCGTGTCTGCTAAACTTTAATCATCCACAAAGTGGTATCCGTTTAAGTGGGGATTCATTTCTGCAAGGCAATTATTGCCGCTCTCGACCATCGAATTCATCGAGTGGCGCAGGATATTCATCGGAGACACGCAGCCTCGACGCGAGAGTCTTCCGCGGCGAAAGTTGCATGAGGTCGACAGGCTGTAAAAAAGAAGCCCCGCGGTCTCAATGGCATCAACGTTTAGTAACACGTAATTTCACAAAACCGATTCTTTAGGCTTGACCCGTGGTTCATGCTTCGCTGGACCAGTCGGTGGTCGGTCAAATTCTGAGGTCACCATGGCGTTGCACAAATCATTGAACACGCTCCTTGAGTTTCCGGTTAAGCCGGAAGCGGATTACGAAGAAGAAGTGGCCGAATGGATCGAGGCGTTCGATCAGGTCATTGACGAGGAAGGCACCAGCAAAGGCGCTGATCTGATTGGCGCCCTCGTCCAGCACGCCCGGACGTCGGGTGTCGATGTTCCGGTCCAGCTCAACACGCCTTACCTGAACACCATTCCGGCCTCGGAAGAAGTCCCGTATCCCGGTGACCGTAAGCTGGAACGCCGCATCAAGAGTTTGATCCGCTGGAACGCAATGGCCATGGTGCATCGCCAGAACAAGAAGGACCCCGGCATAGGCGGCCATATTTCGACGTATTCCTCGCTCGCCACGCTGCTGGAAGTCGGATTCAACCACTTCTTCCACGCCAGCTACGGAGATGAACCGGGCGACCTGATTTATTTCCAGGGCCATGCGTCTCCCGGCGTGTATTCGCGCGCCTTTCTCGAAGGCCGCCTCAGCGAAGCACAGGTCAAGAATTTCCGCCATGAATTGCGCGACACACCTGGACTGTCGTCATACCCGCATCCCTGGCTGATGCCGGACTTCTGGCGCTTCCCCACCGTATCGATGGGACTCGGCCCACTGAACGCTATCTACCAGGCGCGCTTCATGCGCTACCTCGAGAACCGTGGCCTCATCGCCAAGACTCCTCGGAAGGTGTGGGCGTTCGTCGGCGACGGCGAAACCGACGAGCCCGAGACCCTGGGTTCCATCTCGCTGGGTTCACGCGAAAAACTCGACAACTTGATTTTCGTCGTCAACTGCAACCTGCAGCGGCTCGATGGCCCAGTGCGTGGCAACGGCAAGATCGTCAACGAACTGGAAGCGACTTTCCGCGGCGCCGGCTGGAACGTCATCAAGGTATTGTGGGGATCCGACTGGGACCCGCTCATTGCACGCGACAAGTCCGGCTTGATGTTGAAGCGCATGGAAGAGTGTGTTGATGGCGAGCTGCAGACCTTCAAGGCCAAAGGCGGAGCTTACATCCGGAAGGAGTTCTTCGGGAAACATCCGGAATTGCTCGCGCTCGTCGAGCACATGAGTGATGATGAATTGCATCGCCTGACCCGCGGCGGCCACGATCCGCAAAAGGTTTACAACGCTTACCTGCAGGCCACGCAGCACACCGGTTCGCCAACCGTGATCCTTGCGCAGACGGTGAAGGGGTATGGCTTGGGCTCGGCGGAAGCTCGCAATGCGACGCACTCTGAAAAGAAACTGGCCGACGCGGCATTATCGGCGTTTCGTTCGCGCTTCGATATCCCCATTCCGGACGAGGCCGCCAAGGAAGGGTGGTTGTACAAGCCCGCGGATGACAGCGAAGAATTGAAGTACATGCGCGAGCGCCGCCGCCTGTTAGGCGGATACACGCCGACGCGCGTTTCACAACCCCTCGAGTTCACCGGGCCGGCGATGGAGGAATTTTCCGAATCGCTGGCGGGATCCAAGGGACGTGGCGTCTCCACCACCATGGGTTATGTCAGCATGTTGCGTCAGTTGCTCAAGGACCCGAAGATCGGCAAGCTGATCGTGCCCATCATCCCCGACGAGGGCCGCACGTTTGGCATGGAATCGATCATCCGCCAGGTCGGCATTTACGCCAGTCAGGGCCAGCTCTACAAACCTCACGATCAGGACATGCTGCTCTACTACCGCGAGGAGAAGGGTGGCCAGATCCTCGAGGAAGGCATCACCGAAGCGGGTTCGATGGCCTCGTTCACGGCGGCGGGCACTGCCTACTCGAACTACAACGTTGCCACCATCCCGTTCTTCACCTACTACTCGATGTTCGGTTTCCAGCGTATCGGCGACATGGTGTGGGCTTTTGCCGACGCGCGTGGCAAGGGATTCCTGATGGGCGGCACCGCCGGCAGGACAACTCTCTCAGGCGAAGGACTGCAGCACCAGGACGGCCATAGCATCGTGTTGGCCAGCACGGTGCCCACTTGCCACACCTATGACCCGGCGTTTATGTACGAGATCGCGGTCATCGTGCACGACGGCATACGCCGCATGTATGAAGTGGGCGAAGACCGCTTCTACTACATCACGCTGTACAACGAAGACTATCCGATGCCGGAGATGCCCAAGGGCTGTGAAGAAGGCATTCTGCGCGGGATCTACAAATATCGCGAGGCCGCCAAGGGCACGGCGGTGGCGCAGTTGTTTGGTAGCGGTCCGATTCTCAATGAGGCGCTGCGGGCGCAGGAAATCCTGGCCGAAAAGTACGGAGTGTCCGCCGACGTATGGAGCGTGACCAGCTACAACGAGTTGCGGCGCGAAGCATTGGCCACCGAGCGCTGGAACCGGCTACATCCCGGCGACACGGAGAAGAAGCCGTACATCACGACAGCAATCGAAGGATCGGCAGGCCCGATTATTGCAGCGACTGACTACATGAAGGTTGTTCCCGACCAGCTTTCGCCGTGGCTGCAGGACCGATTGGTCACGCTCGGGACCGACGGCTTCGGACGTAGCGATAACCGGCAGTATCTGCGCCGGCACTTTGAGATCAACGCTGAGTCGATCGCGACGGCGGCACTATCCCGTCTAGCGCGCGATGGCAAGTTCGACGTCAAGCGGGCGCAGAAGGCGTTCGAAGAACTGGGAGTCGCGACGGAAACGCTGGATCCCGCAGGCCTGTAAATTAGGTCGGTTGGTCTGGCTACTTTCTTGGTTTGTCATCACGAGCGAAGCGAGGGATCTGCTTTTGCTGACGTCCGGCCACTGACAGCTTTTCTTGTTCTGTCATCCCTCGCGGACATCAGTCCGCGGGGGATCTGTTCTTACTGGCAACTGGTACTGCCTACTTTCTTGGTTTGTCATCCCTCGCGGACACCAGTCCGCGGGGGATCTGCTCTTGCTGGCTACTGGTTACTTTCGTTTCCTGCGAACCCAAAATTTTCTTGCCTTTGCCCTCCCGTCCCACTACAACCAACTGGGTGAAGCTAGGGAAATGTGCCCCTAGCTGGCTTGCGGCGATGCCGCGAACGTAAATCGCTCTTTGACAATTCCCAAATTGGAACGGAAGTGCGCTAACCTGCGTCCGGAAAACCGAGCTAAGTCCTACGTGCAGACATGGATACGTGTAAGTAGCTATGGAATCCATGACATGCGAACAATTTCCGCCTAAACCGTTGATTCTAAACGATCGTGATTTTTATTTTAAAGTGTTATACACGACTACATCACAACACCAGTCAATGCAGCCGTTGTTGTGTGACCTTTGGTCATATAACGAGCACCGCCGCGCCGTCGATGGCGTCTCGCTTGACTGCCAGTAGCGCTTCGTTGGCTTCGTCGAGACGAAACGCTGTC
The DNA here is from genome assembly GCA_036512955.1 of Terriglobales bacterium. Lineage (GTDB taxonomy): Bacteria > Acidobacteriota > Terriglobia > Terriglobales > Acidobacteriaceae > DASRAA01. The sequence goes on along the minus strand of DATBZX010000422.1, from coordinate 7,357 downwards.
ACTTTGGGACGCATGCCGATATTGGCGGCGAGCTGCAGGAAGTCGCGGGCATCGGCGCGCGTCATGTTGGCTACACTGCGAATCTGGCGTTCGCCCCACAACAGCTTGTCGTAATCAAATTGCGGAATGCGATCCAGATGGATCGCATTGATTGCCACCACGCCGCCCTTGCGCAGACTGCTGAGCGCTGCGATCACTACATCTCCGCTGGGCGCGAAGGTAATCGCCCGATCAAGCTCGTCAGGCGGCCTTATGGTTTCAGCACCCACCCATACCGCTCCCATCGAGCGCGCGAGTTGTTGGTGCGATTCTCCTCGCGTGGAGACAAAGACTTCGCACTTCCACGCGTGCAGCACTTCAATCGCAAGGTGCGCTGACGCTCCGAATCCGAACAGCCCGACGCGTTCCCCTGGCTGCACTCCTGCAACCCGGAGGCTGCGGAAGCCGATGATTCCCGCGCACAGCAGCGGCGCAGCATGCAGATCGTCGAGCGCATCGGGGAGCGGGAACACGAAGTCGGCGCGGGCGGTTGCGTACTCCGCATAGCCACCATCCACCGTGTAGCCCGTGAATGTGGGCGAATCGCAAAGGTTTTCTTTGCCGCGCTGACAATACCAGCAAGAGCCGTCGGTGCCGCCGATCCACGAGACGCCCACGCGCGTGCCGAGCGGCAAATCGGGTGTCGCACCACCAACAATATCGCCCACAATCTGGTGTCCGGGAATCAGTGGAACGCGGCATTCCGCCAACTCGCCTTCCACAATATGCAAGTCGGTCCGGCATACGCCGCAGGCGCGAACTTTCAGCAGGACGTGACCCGGGAGAGCTGCGGGTTGCGCCACCTCTTCAATTCGCAGGGGGCGCTCGCCTATGGGAGATGGCTTGCTCAAGACTGCGGCCTTCATGGCAACTGATGCCTCCGAACCGATTGTAGAAGAGCGAATCCTCGTCGCAGGAATTTGCCCGTTGCTAGTGGTTTAGGGCACGCCCGTGTCGGTCTATAGTCGCCACCCGCAGCAGGTCAACGCAATCACACGCCTCGGTGACCAGCTTCCTTGAGCGCTACCGACGATCAGGACGAATATAGCACTAACGTGCCCAGTTGCCATCGTAGACATTGGGCGCCTTCGAGGAGGCAACAATGCCGGCTTTCAAATCACACCCGCTCCGGTGGTCCGCCGTGTTAGTCATAGTCGTCCTGATTCCTGCCACCTACCTTCTGTCGGAATCCGGAAAGGTACAGCTGAACTCGGAAGCCCTGAAGATGTTCTCACCACTTCCCGCGGTCATGGGTTCGCCCGATAATCCTGTCACCGCGACCAAGGTTCAATTGGGACGCATGCTGTACTACGATCCCCGGCTGTCGGCCAACCAGAAGATTTCGTGCAATACCTGCCATCCGCTTGACGCCTATGGCGCGGAGTCCACGAAGGTCTCGACCGGCTTCAAGAACCAGAAGGGAAACCGCAACGCGCCCACTGTGTACAACGCTGCGGGACACTTTGTTCAGTTTTGGGATGGCCGCGCCCCTACCGTCGAGGAGCAGGCGAAAGGCCCGATCATGAACCCGGTGGAGATGGCCATGCCATCGCATGCAGTTGCCGTGGATGTGCTCAAGTCCATCCCGCAGTACGTTGCTCTCTTCCAGGCATCCTTCCCCAACGATAAGGAACCGGTTAACTACAACAACATGGGGTTGGCCATCGGAGCGTTCGAGCGTGGACTGGTGACGCCTTCGCGGTGGGACAGTTTCCTTGAGGGAAACCAATCAGCCCTGACCGACTCCGAGAAAGCCGGCTTCAACACTTTTGCCAGCGTCGGATGCCAATGGTGCCATAACGGCCCGTATGTCGGCGGAGCCGCCTATCAAAAACTCGGCGTGATGAAACCATGGCCCGACCAGAAAGACACGGGCCGCTACCAGGTCACGAAGGAAGATATCGACATGATGGTCTTCAAGGTCCCGTCGCTGCGCAACATCAATAAGACCGGTCCCTATTTCCACGATGGCTCGGTTGCGACCTTGGACCAGGCAATCCGCAACATGGCGGTTCACCAACGTGGACAGCAACTGACCGACGCACAGGTGAAATCGATTGAGAGCTGGATGGATTCGCTGACTGGGCAGATACCCACGACCTACATCAGGCCTCCGGCGCTGCCCAAGAGCACCTCGCAGACACCGCCACCCGTGGGTGAGTAGCTAGTCGTTGCTTCACCGAAAAGCCTGAGCAACCCGCTCAGGCTTTCTGATGCACACCTGACCGATGAGATGCTCGCACGTTTCCGTGCCGGAATGTGTTTGCTGGCATAGTGCGGGGGGATCGCGAAGAAGCACGCCAGCACAAGGTTGATCAGCAGGCTAGCGCCAATGCTGATCCACGCCAGGGCGATGGCGACCGTGCGCGCCAGCGGACCATAGTTATATTGCTGGGTGAGTTTGTCGGCCATTTCGCGGTCAGTATCCTTGGCCAACAGGTGTCCATCGCGCGAGGCGGCATAACGCCAGAGCAATTTGAAAAAGACCGCAATCCTCAGATAAGCCGCGTCGTAAACGATCACGGCCGTCCTGGCGCCGGGAGCCCGAGGTGCGCGGCCAGTACCGCGGTGGTGAAGGGGATGACGACCACCCCGAACATCAGTGTGAGGTTGATGATCAGCAACATGTCATCGCTCTTCTCGATGTGGGTGAACAGGCGATGATGGTTGATCCACATGACGCCGATGAATGCAAAGCTGACGAAAAACGACAGGTAGGACGGCCACTGGCGCAGCAGTTACGCGGCGAGATTTCCAGTGTCGGAACCCGGCACCTTGATCTCCAAAATCAGCAAAGTGATGGCGATGGCGAATACGCCGTCTGAAAATGCCTCGAGCCGTGTGGTTTCCGTGGTCAATGTAGTACCCCTGTGTGGAGAGATGATAACCGACCACGTCGGCGAGGGAAGTACGCTACAGCCACCCCTTCGATCGCGCGATGCGGGCGGCTTCGGTGCGATTGGCCGCGCCCAGCTTGCTGATCGCTTCCGACAAGTAGTTGCGTACCGTGCCTTCCGACAAGCTCAGCTCGGTGGCGATGTCAGAACTGGCCATGCCTTCTCCTGCCAGTCGCAGCACCTGACGCTCGCGCTCGGTCAGCGGATCGGGCTCGTTGGTCCAGGCTTCGGCAGCGAGTTGGGGATCGATCACGCGCAATCCGCTGCGCACCCGCCTCACCGCGTCAGCAAGTTGTTCGGCAGGCATGTCTTTGAGGAGGTAGCCGGACGCTCCGGCTTCCAGTGCGCGGCGGAGATATCCGGCGCGAGCGAAGGTGGTTAGGATGATGACTCGCACCTGGACGCCGCGTCGCTTCAATTCGGCGGCGAGTTCAAGCCCGGTGAGACCGGGCATCTCGATGTCGGTCACCAGCACGTCGGGACGCGTCTGCTGCACCAACCGTAGCGCCTCGTCGCCGGCACGGGCACGGGCGACGACCTCGATGTCGTCCTCCATTTCGAGCAATGCAGCCAGCGCGCCGAGGACCATGGCCTGGTCTTCGGCGAGGACGACGCGAATCTTGTCACGCTTGGCGCTCGGCACTCCCTCAGTTTCGCAGAGCGGAGGCGGCTGAGGCGAGAGGCAAATCGATAATCAGACGGGTCCCATTGGAGGTGAGGAGACGGAGCGAGCCGCCAAGGGCTTCCAGGCGCTCGCGCATGCCGCGCAGGCCGTTGCCTTCCGGACCGTCAGCGCCGCATCCATCGTCCGCGATTTCCAGAGTGCACAGCGCATCACTTCGCCGCAGGATTACATTGCAACGGCTGGCATCCGCGTGACGCACAACATTGGTAACAGCTTCACGCAACGCCAATGACAGAACCGATTCCTGCTCCGGGCTGAGCGCAACCCGGTCGGTGTCGCACTCGACGGTGACGCCGGCGGTTTCGAGCGCGGCGCGGGCGCGGGCCAGTTCGGCGAAGATGCCTTCCGTGCGGTATCCGCGAATGGCTTCGCGCACGTCGGCCAACGCTGCGCGCGACGTAGTCTCCACGTCCAGCATTTCCTGCTTGGCACGTTCGGGATCGCGGTCCACCAGTTTGCGCGCCAACTCGGCTTTCAGGGTGATTAGAGACAGGGTGTGTCCCAGGACATCGTGCAGGTCGCGCGCAATTCGTTCCCGTTCGGCGACTTTGGCGAAGTGTTCCATCTCGCTGTGCGCGACACGGAGCTTCTCTTCAGCGCAATGGGCCACTGCCCAGTGGTGGTTACCCAAGCCAACCAGCACAATCAATAGCAGCATGGAAACCCACATGCCGATCTCGAAATGAAACCTCGCCGCATAGTAAAGAAGGATGGCAACCTCGACGGCAAGCTGCGCAATCACCCAACGGATCTTCGGGTTGAACCCGCCGGCAGCCGAAGCATAGATCAGCAGCCCCGCTGCCCCGCCATTCAAGGGAATGCAAATCGCCGCCATCAGGATCATGGCGATGATGCAAACGTTCCTGACCCGGCCGAACCGCGAGAAGGCCTGCAAATAGAGAACGATGAAGAACAGCCCAGCAGCGGTATTCAAGATCCAGTGCAGCGGCCCGGCATGTTTCCAGGCAGGATCAAGAAAGAACCAGACCATGAAGGGAAGCCAGATGAGCGGCATCCACTTATGCTCGTGATCGGCGGGATATAGTTTTCGCCAGATTGCGTGAACCGTGTTCATCGCTTCCCTCACCTTGGCCCTTCTTGCGGAACTATTGTCGTCTGGAACGGGGCTTGGGCACAATGCCATACCACCCCACCCCAGCAATCGTCATGGCCAGCGCCAGATCGGTCCATCGTGCAGTCAGCGTCAGCCAGGTGAACAATGCCATCACCAGTGACCATACGATCCATTGCGCAGTTTTGCTGCTCATAACCAACTCCTCTTCGATCTTGCGATCCCCGGATTAGCACCGAAAAGCGCGGAACCCGGCCCACCCGAACGTGTCAACCTTTGTTTCACAATCCGAAGCCGCGCGTTGCGACGTGGTGGGTATCGAAACGCGGGCTACGGTTCGTGTTGTCCCGAAACCCGCACAATTGCGAATCTCGGGAACCGTTGAGTCTCGTCCGGCATCGGGGCGACAGGTGATGGCGGACAATCCTCGCCGGGCCAACTCATCTTCATCCGTACGACGCTCCCTCATCGCGCCAGTAGCCGTAGGCGGCGATGCCCAGGAACAATAGCGTTACTCCAATCAGCGGCTCCAGGTGTCCCCACGCCGGTGTCGGATGCGGATTGACTCCGATAGCGTTTAACGCCAACTGGCTCATGTGATACGGCGGCAGAACCAGCGCCACTTTCTGCAACACATGAGGCAGCATGAAAATCGGAATCCACAGTCCCGAGCAGAACGACATCGGCAGGTACACCAGATTCACCATGGCCGGAGCCGAATTCGGTTTGGCGAAATATCCAAGCGCCAACCCCATCGCACTGAACGGGATCGAACCCGCCACTAGGATGGCGATCAGCTTCGCGGCGGTGAAGAATCCCAGCCGAACTCCTCCGAAGGCCTCAGCCACCGCCAGCAGCACCAGTGAGATCACGGCCGCGAATACCAGCGCGTTAGCTATCTTGGCGAGGAAGTATGCCGGCAGCGGCATGGGCGAGGCTCGCTTCACCTGCAGCCAGCCCTGGCCGCGCTCCATGGCAATGCCAACACCGAAGCTGAACATGGCCACGCCCATCACTCCGTAGCACGCCATGGTGGCCAGCAGGTAGGTGGCCGTCTCCGCCCGGTGTGGGCCGGCGGGGGCCATCACGATGCCGAACAACACGTAAAACATGACCGGGAACAGGATGGTGGAGAGAGCGAAAATGGGTATCCGTGCGTATTTCAGGACTTCGTACTTCGCCTCTTTCGCGTACAGCGCGATCAGTTGGCCCAGCGAGCGTTGCGGCACGGCGTAGATTGCGGGAAACGTGGTGGTTGCCATGTCAGTTGCTCCGTTTCGAATTCGAGGTATGGTTTTGGGTCAGCGCCAGGAAAGCCTCTTCCAGCCCGGCATTGGTGACTTCGAGTTCCGAGAGCCAGGAGTCGCGCTGCAACAGCTCGCGCACTACCGGCTCGGCGGCGACGACTTGCAGCTCGTAGGCGTTGCGGTCTTCTTTCAGGCTGACCACACCGGGGATCTGGCGAATCTCGTGGGCGGTCAGGCGGCTGACGCAGCGAATCTGCTTGCCGATGGCGCGCGCCTTGATCTCCGCCGGAGTTCCTTCGGCAACGATCGCTCCCTGTTGCAGGACCAGAATGCGGTCGGCCAGCGCATCGGCCTCGTTCAAGTAATGAGTGGTGAGCAGCACGGTTTTGCCGCGCGAAATCAGCGTACGGATTTGCGCCCACATCAGGCGCCGGGCCTCCACATCGAGCCCCACCGTAGGCTCGTCGAGAAACAAGAGATCCGGATCGCCACAGATGGCGATGCCGAACAGTACCCGCTGTTTCTGTCCGCCCGACAACTCACCGAAGGGACGATCTTTGAACTCCTCCAGCCCGGCGATCTTGAAGGTCTCCGCCAGTGGCAGTGGGTTCGGGTAATACGACGAAAACAGGTCGATGTGCTCGCGGACCTTTAACGTCTCCGGTACGCGGCCGACCTGCAGCATGGCGCCGCAACGCCCCGCCACCTGCGATTGGCGAGGGTCGGAGCCAAACACCGACACACGGCCGGCGTCCGGGCTGGCCAGGCCCAGCAACATGCGTACCAGCGTGGTCTTGCCGGCGCCGTTAGGGCCGAGCAGTGCCAGCAGCTCTCCCGCTCGGAGTTCCATGGTGACGTTGTGCAGCGCGGTGACGTCACCGTACTTCTTGGTGAGCCCGCGGGTGTAGGCAACGGCTGCGGGCCTGGGGTTGAGATAAGTGGTCAGTTCGGCAATTGCAGCGGACATCGATCGCTCCTCTTCAGGTGAATCCCCGGTATGAGAGCGATGATCGGCCATTGCAGGAATGGCGAGTAGTGCCGATTGTCAGGCGCGGCGAGTGACAAATGTCATGGGGCAATCAGCGGTTAGCAATAAGCGTTCAGTTGTCAGCCGCTCCCGAGCCCGCATCTCCCGCTCAGTTGGCCACCGGACTACACCCGCGGTTACGCCGGGTTTCGCTCAAGTTCGACCGTGACCCCGGAGGTGAATCATTTGTTACAGTTTTCCCGAATCGTGACCCTTGTCACGTTTCGGGGTGACATGAATCACGGCTCAGAATCCGGAAAAAGCTGACACTTAGTTGTAACCACGTGAGGACTCCGCCTGTGCCTTGTCCCTCCCCAAAAGGCGCTTACGGAGACGAAAGAAGGTCAGCCATGTTGCTCGCATATCGGCTGGTGAAGCTGATCGAGACAC
>DATBZX010000421.1:0-16947 GCA_036512955.1 Terriglobales bacterium | reverse complement strand
GGGATCGGCGCTCTCCGAGCGCAGGCTGGTGGGTGTGACCACCTGGTCCCACCAGGCCGAGATGCCTTCCCGCACGGAATAAGCGTTGTAGCCCTTCATCTGCAGCAGGAGCTGTGTCTCCGCCGCGTGGCCTGCGCCCAGTCCGTAAACCACGATCTTTTTGCTCCGGTCGAGCTGCTTCAGGTTGGCTTCCTGGAAGAACTGTCCCAGCGGCACATTGACCGCGGTAGGGATGTGGTAATCGTCGAACTGCCACGGCTGGCGCAGGTCGATGAGTTGATAGTCCTGCTTCTTCTCGATGATCCAGTGCGCTAGCTCGACCGGGGTAACGTGGTCTTTCTCGTCGATGATGCCCTGCATGATGGCGGCGCTGTCGACTGGGCCGGCGCCCGTCCCGTGAGACATGGTTCCAGCCACTGCCAGCACCACGGCGACGAACATCAGAGCCAGTGCGGCCATCGTTTTGCCTGTCAGAACCAGGTTAATCTTCATGAGGCTGAGCTCCTTCCGTTTCTTCCCCGTACGTTCTAGCGAACAGATGCCACTTGCCTTCGCTCTTTTCCGCCGCCCAGAACGCAACCAGCGCAATCACCGTGACAGCAAAGGCCACCACTCCGGGATTGACGTTCAGCCACTGCGGAATTGTGAGCGAACCCAGCGCACCTGAAAGATAGAATTTCTGGAAGCGCGGGACGGCGCCGCCAAATCCGAAGATCCCGATAAGAATTCCCACCATGAACAGCAGGGCGTCGATCTTGCCGATGGCCGCTGCCACCAGCGATGTCCCGGGGCAGTAGCCGCCAAGAATGAAGCCCGCGCCCAGCAGTATCCCTCCCAAGAGTTGCGGCCACACGAAGGTCTCCGGCACATAAACCTGACCAAAATTCAGCCAACCCAGCAGCGAGAAATACGCGATTCCTAGCATCGCTACGATGATGGCCGTGAACATTACTTTCAGCACGGCAAAGTCCTTGAAGTAGAACTGGTCGGTCAGCTTGCGGGCGCTGGAGAACCCGGCGCGCTCCAGGAAGAACCCGAAGAAGAATCCCAGAACCAGGCTCGCCACGACATAGCTGACGGTCGAAAACGTTTCCACGTAGGGTGCGTTCATAACCAGTTCCTCCGCACGAAGTAGGCCCCAAAAAATCCGGCGGCAAAGACGCTCATCATGAAGACGAACGCGCCAACTGAAAGCACCGCCCCGCCCGAGAGCGCCAAGCCGCTGGTGCATCCGCGCGCCAGGCGCGCACCGACACCGGTGAGAATGCCTCCGCCCAACGCGAATGCGTAACGCGTGGCCTTCGAGATGCGCGGGCCCTTGTCCACCGTGATCTTCAGCCGGCCCGAGAGCCAACCGGAGACGAATCCGCCCATGGCCGCGCCCACGACTTCGAAGACAATGAAGTCATAAAGCGCCGACTGTCCCGGTTGAAGATAACGGCTCCAGTAGAGGCTGTCGGCGGCATATGCCGGAGATATTTTCTCCAGTGTCCACGCCACCAGGCGGGTAAATGCGCTCGATGCTCCCAGCCCTTGCCCCATGACGACGAACGCCGCAAGCAGCGTCAGTCCCAGTCCGAAGCCGGCGGCATACGGCGGCCAATAATCCCGGTCGCGAAGGGCGCGCATTACCATGTTGCCCTTGTTTACTGCCGACGTCTGCTGTTCCACAACGGCTGGCTCAGGATCGGCGATTCCCGAAGACATCTCGCGTTCAAATGCCGCTCTCTCCATTGCCACCTCCCTCCACCACTTGTGATGGTGACGGTACGCGAAGAGTTCATTGACCGTGCCGGTGATCATGGAAAAGAAAGCAGGCTTTTCTTCCGGAAACACGGCGCCCATATAAACGTGGATCATGAGCCCGGACACAACCATACCGACAGCGAAGAAATGAATGACCACTGCCCACGCGACAACGGTCGTGCTGATCAGGTGAAAGCTCATGATCACGCCGCTGATCATGACCAGCGGAATCATCATGTACACCAGGATGGCAAAAAGCTTTTGCCCGGCGTTGTACACTCCTTGCGGCGGCAACGCATCTTTGGTGCCGCGCATCATGTTGCCGACGCGTACCAACAACCAGCGGACGTCGTCACGGTCGAGGGCAATTTCCTTCTGCAAGACTTCCTTGCGCAGGTAGGTCTGAAATCCGAATGTCCCGTACGCCAGAAACACGATCGCCCACAGCAGTCCGAGCGCAATGTGGAAATGCAACATGTTGGCGCGCGTACCGAAGATGCCCTGTACGATTTGCAGATACCAGTTGGGAGCAACGCGGAAGTACGTCGAGCTGATCAGCGCCACGCCGGTCGAAAGCTCCAGCAACCACACAATTGCATTGAACCAGTGCAACAGAATGATGGCGACGTGGTGCTTCTTGATCTGGCGCTGCGACATCGCGTCGATCGCGGCCACGCTTAACTGCGCCGGAAGATGGGACATGCTCGAAGCGCTCATTGCCGACTACTCCTCGAAATCTTTCTCGCCGGTCCGTAGCTGGTAGAAGAACGCCACGGCCTGGCCCAGGAATGTCACTCCCACCGCCGCCAGAACCAGCGGTTTCAGCATCCGCCTCCAAACTTCCGCCGGTCGCAACAGGCGGGGCGCGCGCGGTCCAAATGTCGCAGACACCAGATCGAGGTGCCCGGGCTTTCCCAGATAATAGACATTGGGACCAACCGCCGCGTTCGAGTTCTCCAGACGACGGGCGTGCTTCTCGTAAACGGCGCCAAACACGAAGCTCTGCCGGTCTTCGAGGTTCCCGAAATATTTCGCGTGGGCCGTGCATGTATTAACGCAGGCCGGCTGTTCGCCGCGCTCCAACCGTGCCGCACAGAAGTCGCACTTATCAACCTTGTTCGTCCGGGAATTGATGTACCGGACATCATACGGGCAGGCTTCCATACAGTAGCCGCACCCGATACACAGGCTCTGATCTACTTTTACGATGCCGTTTTCCGTCTGGTACGTAGCTCCCGTCGGACAAGGCAGTACGCACGGGGGATGGTCGCAATGGTTGCACTGTCCCACGTGGAAGGTGGACACCAGCTTGGGAAACTTGCCGACGATTCCAGTGGAACGGATATGGGTGCGCGCCTGCCCAATGGGAACCTCCCATTCCTCGCTGCAAGCCACGGAACATGCCTGGCAACCAACGCACTTATCGAGATCGATCACCATTGCGTAGCGTGCCATCACGCACCTTCTTTCAGCACGCGAACGAAGTTCACGCGCATTCCTGTGCCGCCCATGATGGGATCGACCTGCACCTGCGTCATCAGTTCCGTGTCCGACGCTCCCCGATGATAGGCCCGCCGCAACTTCGGCGACTCATGGCCGAAGCCGTGCACCATGAAGGCGCAGTCCGGGCGAATACCTTCGGTCAGGCGGATCAGCACTGGCAGGCTTTTCACGCCCTCGGAATTCTCCAGCACAACTCGCTGTTCTTCGCGAAGGCCGAAGCCTCTGGCAGCGTCGGTGTTGAGCCACACTTCGTTTTCGGACATCAGCGAATCCAGCCGGGCATTGTTCTGAGTTCGAGCAAACGAATGGACCGGAGATCGTCCGTAAATCAGGCGGAAGTAGCCAGTCGGGACGTCCGCCACTGGGGTGAAGCGTGGCATTGGATCGAAACCCAACTCCTTGAGTGTCGGAGAATACAGTTCGATCCTGCCGCTTTCCGTCAAAAACAGCGGACCATCCTCGGGCAGACGGTCTTCGATGTAAGGACGCCCGGGAAATGCGATTGCCCCCAGCACCCGCAGCGTCGCCGCGTCGATCCCGAGCGGCTTGATCAAAGTTGCCAGGTGCTGCTCGGGAGTGTCCCACGGGAAGTAAGCCTCCAGACCCAACCTCTCGGCCATCTGTTTTGTAATCCACCAGCCCGGTTTCGATTCGTACATGGGCTCGACCGCCGGTTGGCGAATCGCGATGAACGGCTGCTTGGCCGACGCCACGACCGCCGGCATGTCGTACCGTTCCAGATAAGTGGCTTCCGGCAGGACCAGGTCGGCATAGTTGACTTGGTTCATCGGCATGATATCGACCACTGCCAGGAATTCGAGCTGGTCGATCGCCTTCAGCGTCTTCTCCCGCTGCGGAATGCTTTGCAGCACGTTCTGCCCGTAAACCACCCAGGCTTTGATCGGATACGGTTTGCCGGTCAGCGTCGCATCAATCAGCCCGTTGGTAAGTCCCTGCTCTTCAGAAGCCAGCGGATAGCGGGTCCCAGCCCCGTCCGCCCGTTCGCGTGAGCTTTTGGGAAATGGCGGCAGCGCGAACTTCCCCGTCTTGATTGGAGTAGGCAGAAAAATCCCGCCCTTGCGTCCCCAACTGCCGGTCAGCGCAGTCAGGATCGCCATGGCGCGAGCCCGTTGCGTGTCGTTGCCGTACCAGGTCACGTGACGTCCGGGATGAAGCGCCACGGCAGGTTTGGCATCGCCCATCGCGCGTGCCGTCTGCCGGATCACTTGGGCAGAGATCTCGGTGATCGGCTCGGCCCATTCCGGCGTGAACTCGCGCACGTGCGTCGTCAAGTCCGTAAATCCGTGGGCGTATTTCTCGATGTACTCCCGGTCGTAGATTCCTTCCGCCACCAGGACATTGATCCACGCCAACAACAGCGCAGTGTCGGTTCCGGGCCGAATGGGCAGCCAATAGTCGGCTTTTGCCGCAGCGGTCGAGAATCGCGGATCAACCACGATGAGCTTCGCACCGCGAGATAGCCCCTCTGCGAATGCGGTGACTTGCGAGGTGAAGACATTTTCCCCGACGTGGGAGCCAATCAGGATGATCAGCTTGGCCTCTTCGAGATCAACCGGTTCGGGAGAGTTTAGACCTTGTCCGAAGGTGAGCGCATAGCCGACTTCGCGAGGGCCGCGGCATTGCGCGAAGGCCGGCTCGGCACTGTTCGGCGTGCCGTACGCTTTCATCAGCGTGCTGAAAAACCCCGAGGAGACGCCGTGCGGGAAGAACCCCACGCTTTCGGGCCCGTACTTCTGTTTTATGTCCTTGAGCCGTTGCGCGAACAAATCCAGCGCCTGGTCCCAGCTCACTCGCTGGAACTTGCCTTCTCCGCGTTGTCCAATGCGAACCTGCGGATACTTCAGCCGGTCCGGATCGTAGAGCAGTTCCGGCCCGGCGTTGCCACGCGCGCACAAACGGCCCTTGGTGAGGGGGTGATCGGGGTTGCCCGCTACGCGGACGAGTTTGCCGTCGCTGACTTCTGCCACCGCGCCACAGCGCCAGAAACACATCTCGCAATTGGTGGCGATTCGCTCAACCCGCTCTGAACCTCGCCAGCCGGGCGGGTTCTGGGTCGCTTGGGCCGAGGTTGCGCCTGCACCCAAAGCCGCCCCAACAACCGACGACAGCTTTACGAAATCACGCCTGGTGAGTTTTTCGCCCATGGACGTACTGCGCCTTTTTTCGAGCCCTGCCCAATTACGGAACACCAAAACTCGATGGTATCCAAGGCTCTAACGAAGAAACGCATCCTCATGACGATGTGTTACAGACTATTTCGCAATGTTCCCATTTTGGGAATACAAGTATTCCTGTAATCAACTTCGCCTGCCGCCGCCTAAGTTTGGGCGGAATTCAGATCGGCTGTCACGAGGTATCCGAACTGCCCAACACGCTTGGACGCCAGATTGCCGCAGCCCTTCCCCTTCAAGAAAGACATCACTGAGCCATCCGAAATTCGATGCTCCTGCGGAGGGCCCGGTGGTGCGGAACAGTCGTCGCGCCAGTCCAGAATGGCGATCTTGCCGCCTAAGACGGAAATCCGCAGGGCCTCGCGAAAGGTAGAATCGAGGTCCTCGATTTCGTGCCAGATATTCGCGTACAAACTCATGTGGACGCTGCGGTCAGGCAATGGAACCTGCGACGCCACACCCTGAAGCAAGGAGACATTTTGCGGTGCGTTTGGCTGCTCAAGCTTTCCGCGTAGCAAGTCCAGCATTTCCGGCTGTAGGTCCACTGCAAACACGTGACCCAATGCGCCCACTGCGCGCGCAATCGGGATGCTGAAGTAGCCGGTGCCGGCCCCTATGTCCGCCACCTTCATTCCAAGCCCAAGTCGCAGATGAGCCACGATTTCCGCCGGCGGCAACCATTTCAATCGTTCGGGATCCTCGAGTTTGTGTGCTTCGGTGTGCTTGAATACGCGATCATTCATTGTTGTGATTGTGGCCTAACATTTGCGAATTGGCGGCTTGGAAATTGCACTTCCCTGTTCTTCAGTATCGCTCCGTCGAGACCCGACGGCACGGAGGTTGGTCCCTCACGTGGGCACACCCAACTTCGGCAACAGCCACTGCGTCAGCACCACATAGGCGACTAGAAACAGTGGAATCGTGAGCCAATCTCTCATGTAGAACTCCAATCCATCATTCTTCCCCAGTACTAAAGGCCGGTTTTGGAGCCGCTGGTGTTGATGCCGAACATCGCCCAGGCCGGGCAGAACCGCACAATTCCGGTGATAATCGCGATCGCGGCAACTAGGTATGCCACGATTGCCGCCGTCCCCGTGACCACGTGGAACACACCTAAGGCAATCAGAACCAACCCGATCACAACTCGAATCAGGCGATCGATACCGCCGACATTTAGTGTCACGTTTAACCCCATGTAATGCACGTCTCGTCGATTGCTACTTCGACTTTGGTTTTCGACTGAGGCTGAACTCCCAGCCGCAGTATCTACCTTCCGGAGACTCCGGCGGACAGTGCAGACATCTCGTGCGAATACGAGCGTCCACGGTGCGTGCGAATGTCTCGAATTCAACAGTTCCGACTGATTTGCAAGGAAAATCGGCCAGTCCTTTGCGCCTGCGAGTTTCCTGAACCCGGCAGACATCTATGAACAGCCTCAGGCGCTTGCCGTCTTCCGACCATTCTGTCCTCTGCAAGTTGATCAGGCTGTACTGTCGCAAGCCCAAAGTCTTTTCCAACGCTGCCAAGCCGTTTCCGGGTTGGATGTTGAAGGTCATCATGATGCGGTTCGCCTCGGCCACCGCGAACCGCTGCCATGCAACTGTGTCCAGATAGATGGCAGCGTCGATCCCAAGGCCCTCCTCCGCTGCGAGGAACCAGCAGCCGTCATGAGCCAGCCAGTTCTTCGCGAACATTTCGAGGGCGCGTAACAGATCCTCGCGATCCATGGAATGGAAAGCTGTCGTGCGCCTCTCGCCTGGAATCTGAATAAGACCTGACATTAGTTCGCTCTCCGGCGTAAATTATTGGCCGTCCTTATGCGCTCACTGTCTAAGTTGCGATGGTGAAGTAACGATCGTCCGGCATACTTGCCCCAAATCCATCGCAACCTCCAATAAACGCGACCTCAGGCTGATTCGTTACAGGAAATCCTTGGATTCTTCTGTGGGTACCGGTCGGTCGAGCAACTTGGCGTGACTCTCCAGCGTCGAAGTTTCTGTCAATCAAAGCTTTCGGTCACGAAACCAAAGTTGCCGCGCTCTCCTCGACACGAACTTCACTCGCTTGATCGGGCGAGTCTGCCGCTTCGGCGACGGCATTGAGAGCCTGGCGTAAATCGGCGATCAGGTCCGCCACGTCTTCGATGCCAACCGAATACCGCACGAGGCCATCGCTATAACCGGCCGCGCGGCGATCCGCGGGTGAAATGCTGGCGTGCGTCATGGATGCGGGGTGTTCGATCAGCGTCTCCACTCCACCTAGCGAAACTGCCAACGTGGCAATTCGCACGTGGTCCATCAGCAGTCGTCCGGCTTTCATACCGCCCATCAATTCGAAGCTGATCATGGAACCGAAGCCGCTCATCTGCCGCTTGGCCAGTTCATGCTGTGGGTGGGATTCCAGCCCGATGTAAAGCACCTTACTCACCTCAGGCTGTTGCTCAAGCCAAAGCGCAATCTCCATCGCGTTTTGCTGGGCCCGCTCAACCCGGATTCCGAGCGTCTTGAGGCCGCGCAGCACGAGGAATGCCTGGTGGGGGTCCATGTTGCAGCCAGAGTTAATCATCGTCTTGCGCAGACGTTTGTAGATGTCCTTCTCCTTGGCCACGATGATTCCGCCTACGACATCAGCATGGCCGTTGATGAACTTGGTCACAGAGTGAAGCACCACATCAGCGCCCAATTCCAATGGACGCTGCAGGTAGGGGCTGGCGAAGGTGTTGTCCACCACCACCAGGCAGCCGTGGGCGTGCGCAAGCTCCGAGATTCGTGCGATGTCGCTGACTTGCATGGTGGGATTTGCAGGGGTCTCCAGATATACGAGTCTGGTATTCGGCTGCAGCGCCTGCTGAACCGGTGCGAAATCGGAAGTGTCGACGTAGGAAGCGCTAACTCCAAAGCGCGAGAAGTCTTTCTCCATCAATCCTCGGCTCGGACCGTAGACGGATGCTGTACTAACAACGTGTGCGCCTGCCTCAAGCAGGGCCAGATACACGGTGCATACGGCACCCATGCCGGAACTGGTAGCGATGCCACCACAGCCGTGCTCCAACTCGGCGACGTTGTCTTCCAGAGCGGCGATGGTGGGATTCCCGATGCGCGTATAAATGTAGCCTTCTTCCTCGCCGGCAAACAGCGCTGCGCCATGCGCAGCATTACGAAAAGCGAATGTAGAGGTCTGGTAGATGGGAACATTGACCGAACCAGTTGCCTCCGACTTGTGCCCGGCATGAATCAGTTTGCTGTTAATACCCAGGTGTTTTGTGTCCATGATTTTTCCTTCTGGCTCCCCGGCCGCGATCCGGTTGACGCAAGTAATCGCCCTTCCCGGACCTCGGGGAAACCAATCAGTATCACGCACAAATCATTAGCAAACAGTGATAGTGAGCACAATCCCAGGTGACCGCCGGGCCACTGGCACGTTCCCCTCCCGATGTCGATTCACAACAGAGCGTTAGCTAGGCTTGGCAACCCATCTGTTGCGTCAGGAACCAAAGGTAGTCCAGGACGGGGTCTGCGATGGCGGAACCTAGCTGCCATCACGAATGATTCGGCACGATTCGATATCGAAGGTGACGGCTCCGATAGCAAGCCGCGTCTGATCGCGGACGCCGGCGACGAATTGCAGGAATCGCCACACATCGGCAAAGTTGCTGACCAAGCCGTTCGAAGCGCGAAGCGCTCCAGCGCTCTTGTGCCCGCGGGCTTCCATCAATTGCATGAAACTGGTCAGATTGGCCTCGTCACCCAGCGCGTAGGCCGCCCGCATATCGTCTTCGGTCAGTCCTTCGGCAATTTCCCCAACGCCGGGATTGCAGAAGCATCCGCTGCGCAGCGAGATTCCTTCGTTGCCGGCCAGTTCCTCGACTCGTCTATAGTCCAGCAGATGTCCATGAGGGTCGTAGAGGTTGAATGTCACGGTGCCGCCGCGCGCTTCGGTTGTGGTCGGTCCATAAATGCGCACCATGGCGTGCCCGTTGCTGTGCCGCAGTGCTAACAACTCATCCAGCATCCATCCGGTCAGGCAGCGGACGCGTTGCGTGATCAGGTCCATTCCAATTGCCTGAATGTGGCGCAGCCCGATTTCAACTGCAGGGATGGAGAGGTAATTCAGGGTTCCATCTTCGAAAGCGGCTTCGCTCCGGGCGAGGACATGGGCCCTGCCGTGAACGGACGCAAAGTTTACCGTCCCGCCTGCGAACCACGGCCTTCTCAACTTCGCAAAAGTGGATCTCCGAATGAGCAACGCGCCGACGCCGGTTGGATAACCGAACATCTTATAGAACGACAGCGTCACAAAATCTGGTTGTACTTTCCGCAAGTCCAGTCGATTCGTAGGCACGTAAGCCGCCGCATCCAGCAATACCCGCCAACCTTTGGATTGCGCTCTTTCCACAAGCTCGAAGGGATGCTTGACGCCGGAGAAATTCGATTGCGCCGGATAGGCAAACAGGTTTTCACTGGCCGGATCAGCCTGATCCAAAAGGGTGTCGAGCTGATTTCTGTCGAGACGTAGAGTTGGAGCAACCAGCGGCGCGTAGGCTACGGTAGCGCCCTTGGCCCGTGCGAATTCGCGAATACCGTTCACCGAGTTGTGATTGTCGAACGTGAGCAGCAGGCGGCTTCCGGACGCGAACGGGAACGACTCGCCAATCAGCTTGAGTCCGCCCGAGGCATTTTGGGTGAAGGCCAGAATGTAATCTTCCGCACTGGTTCCGAAATAATTCAGCACGGACCGGCGCGTGCGCTCCAGGTGCCCGGTCATTGCCGTGGAGGTCGGGTTGGTCGAGTGTGGATTGCCAAAAACGCCGGAGCGCAGAAGAGCTAGGTGTTGTTCCAGTTGCGATTCCGCATAGAGAGAGCCACCCGTATAGTCGAGATAGACCTGACCCTGCTCCTCCAACCGGCGATAGTCGGTCGAACGCAACCTGTCTAACGCGGTGGTTTCGGCATATTCGGGATATCGATCGAGGAAGCGCTCGTAAGCCTCCTCCATCTGTTGCTTCTCGTTGGCGGTACTGGTCTCCATATTGATCATCTTACGAGTAAATCAGTGTTTTTCTAGGGCAGTACTCGCCACAATTGCACATGGGAATAGCAGCGGGTACGCCCGGTGCCGGTTAAAAATCGCCACCAGGCACACCAGTCGCCCGCGCAAATACATTACATCCGAGGCAACGTACTGCCCCACGAAACTTCCTGTAACAGTTTGGCACTCCGAGGCGTTTATCCCCTGATGGACGGCTCTGGTTTCATGGCAGGGCGGTGCTGATGCAGTTCAACAAAGTTGGTTTGACATCGAGCGGCCTATGACTGAGACCCTGGGTTACCTGGTGAGGTACGGCTACATCTTGCTACCCCTCTGGGTATTCGCGGAGCAGATGGGTACACCTCTGCCGTCGGCCCCAATTCTGCTGGCCGCAGGCGCACTCGTGGCTTCCGGGCGCATGAACATGACGTTCACAATTCTACTGGCGGCCGGCGCAGCCCTGACCGCTGATATCTTCTGGTTTCACGCCGGGCGCGCACGCGGCCAGCATGTCATCGGACGGTTATGCCATTATTCGATGGAACCCGACTCGTGTGTCCGCCGAGCGAGGAACCTTCTCGATCGACATGGACTCCGCTTATTTCTGGTGGCCAAATTCGTGCCCGGCCTGAACACAATCGCTGCACCAGTAGTTGGGTCAATTGGCACTCCCTACTGGATATTCGTGCTTGTCGATTTGTTTGGAATCCTCGTTTGGATTGTGACGTTCGAGCTGCTGGGATTTGTATTCTCGGCACAACTGGAGAAGATCGCCGCCTATGCTTTCCGGGCGAGCACACTTCTGTTCGCCTTTCTCGCGGCTGGCGTTCTTGTGGCGCACATCGTTCGGAAATATGTGCGCCGGCGATCCTTTCTCCAGGCTTTACGTATGGCTCGAATTACTGCATCGAAGTTGAAACAGAAGCTCGACAAGAATGAGCCCGTCACCATTATCGATTTGCGGCATTCGCTCGATTTTCTTCCCGATCCATTCACGATTCCCGGCGCGATCCGTATTCCGCTGGAGGAGTTGGAGACGCGCCAAGGCGAGATTCCGCGGGACCGCGAAGTCGTTCTCTACTGTACCTGTCCGAACGAGGCCAGCAGTGCAATCATGGCGGTGAAACTGCGGCAAGTTGGGATTTCACCCGTTCGACCATTGCAAGGCGGTTTCCACTCTTGGCGCCAGCTCGGGTTCCCGGTTGAGTCGGCATTCGACCCAACCGTGCAGCAGATTGCGGCGCCGCAATTCGAACCCACGGAGGTCAACCCGAACACCGTGGACGAACAGAGCTTGTTGTGCCGCGTCACTCCGCCGACGTAGTCGCCAATGCTGCCTGTAACGATTTCGACTTCTGATGCGTTTATCCTAATAGCAACTTCTGGCTAAGTGTCGTTTCGCCGAGGAGACTTCGCTGTGCCTCTCTATGATTACCAGTGCCAAAGTTGCGGCGGCAGTTTCGAGATGCTCCGTCGCATGCAGGACGACGATCGCGATTTGCGATGTCCGGATTGTCATTCGGAGCTGATTGACCGGTTGTTCTCTACGTTTGCCACGGGTGGATGCAGTAGCTCTGGCTCCAGCCGCTTTCGTTGAGGGGCCTGAAGAGCGGCCGGTCGGCCGCGACACAGGTTGCATCACTCGAATGGCGCTTGGCGGTTTTGTCTAGCCAGGCGGCGCGCGTTGCAGTCGAATCTGCCACTGAAGGACATTGATGCTCTTCTCCGTAATCTCTTCGAAGTCATTGCACGATATCGATCGTTCGCTATGGAGGATTGAACAAAGCGTTAGGCCTGCTGTGGTTTGCTACAGAGATTGAGGGGTATACAGACGCTAAGGCTTAAGGTTCTTGTATCGGCGCTGCTCTTGCTAACGCCAGCTTTGCTTGCGCAAGAAATTCCTGCCGGAACGGCCCCGAAAGAAGACGGTGTGGAGAAACCTATCCCTATCCGCTGTCATTCATCAAAACGTCGTACATCCGCAATATCAATGACTTATGCGATCAGCTGGATTGTCGACGTCGGATAAGATTCTTGCCATGATCGCTTGGCTCCGGTACTTCCTCGGCTGGCTTCGTAGTGCCTTTTGTACCCGCGAGGATCTCATCCTCGAGAACCTCGCTCTGCGTCAGCAACTCCTGGCTCTCCATGCCAAGCGACCTCGCCGACGATTCACTGCGTCACACAAGCTTTTCTGGGTCGTATTGCGAAGGTTCTGGGCTCGATGGAAAGAACCTCTAATCCTGGTCACACCCAGAACCGTTGTCACCTGGCATCGTGCTGGATTCCGGCTGTATTGGAAATGGCGCTCCAGAGCCAAGTCGAGGGGAGGACGCAAGCCTGTGAGCAAAGAAATTCGAGCTTTGATCTTCCAAATGGTTGCCGAAAATCCAACTTGGGGAGCGCCGCGCATTCACGGTGAGTTGCTGAAGCTAGGCTTCGATCTGTCGGAACCGACGGTTTCGAGATGGGTTCGGCGAGCCCCGAGACCTGTCGACCCCACGAAGCGCTGGCTGACTTTTCTGCGGAACCACCGCGAGGCCATTGCCGCGATGGATTTTTTTACTGTGCCGACACTGACCTTCGGCGTTCTGTACTGCTTTTTTGTGATCGGCCACGACCGTCGTCGAATCCTTCATCACAACGTGACTCGCAATCCCAACGCCCTTTGGGTGGGGTTGCAGCTGCACGAAGCTTGGGAATGCGGCGAACAGCCGGAGCGATTCCTGATCTTCGATCGGGACACGAAGTTCGGTGCCGATGTTGTCTCTACCGTGAAGGCGATGGGCAGCCAGCCGATTCGGACCGCATTCCGAAGTCCTTGGCAGAACGGAATTGCGGAGCGCTGGGTTGGCAGTGTACGTCGAGATCTCCTGGATCATGTGATCGTGCTGAATCGCAGACATCTGAGACGGTTGCTGAATGAATACGTCCGCTATTACCACGAAGACCGAACCCATCTCGGACTTGGGAAGGACACTCCTGGTGGTCGGGTTGCGGCGTCAGCGCCTTCCAGTGGTCACAACGTTATTTCTCTGCCGCGACTCGGCGGGCTGCATCACCGCTATGCGGTTGCGGCCTAACAAATCTGTAGCTGTGAACTAGACTCGCGCACCCGCTTGCCAGCAGGGTCGAGTCAGGTTCACGCCTGGATCTTGGCAGCCCGCTCGTCTCCGGGACGCTCAGAGCGGTCGAAGACCATGCTATGCAAAGCGCTGGTGCTTAAGAAAGACGCCTCCCGCATCGACAACTGGGCGGCATTTAGTTTTGATGAGCCACAGCGGCAAGAGATTCCCATCGGGACCGGGCGAAGAACGTCCGACAGCCTAGAATCGCGCCACGTTGCCCGCTGTGCGTTCCGCCGTGTCCCAAGCCAACCACGCATGCTCGAACGTCAGGGAGCACGAGCAGAGCAAAGCCGGGCGGCAAATGGCGAAGGGAGCGCAGGCTCGACCTGTTGCTCATAAACCAAGATTGGCGATACGCAAAGTCGGTTTTCGTGCGGCTTCGTCGCTGGCGAGGTCGTAGCGTCGTTTATGGGAATCGAACGAACCGGCGGACACCTCCATCCTGCAAGTTCTTCAAGTCGATAAGAGACACCGGAGCGGTCGGGAAGATGCACGGGATCGATCCTTCGGCCTTCCCGGTGCTAGAACGGGCTCGGGCTTAGGCCGGGCTAGATTGGTAAATGAGCAATGCAGCAAAGCGTGACCGCGGTTTATTGCGTGCGCAACTGGGATGCGTCCTGACGCTTCAATTTGGATCCGGCGCTTGGCCGGGCGAGAGTCCGTTCTGAAGGTCATCTGGACGGGAGCCTTCCCGTATATTTCTGCCATTTTGTCCCGCAGTTCACGGCATCGTGTCACGGGTCTTCGCAAGCCGGGTAGCCCACGAACCGCATTCGTGCACCGAGACGGTGAGGAACGGGTGCCCGTTCTTGAGATCGAAAAAACGATTTAAGCTTTAGTCAGCCTGCGATTGTTCGTCGACTCAACCTGAAACGCGAAAACACCAAGGGTACGTCGAGAAACTTGCCGCGGCTGGTGAACGCTCATTCGTCAGGTCGGCAATAGATCAAGCTTGCGGCTGATCCGTTGCACAGCGGACAATTTTGGTGAATTAACGCGCAATAGGACTTTGGCGCGAACAGCAGCGGGAAATTCTCCTAAGTCATGCAGCGTTCGATTATCGCGGCGCAAGAAACGGAAGGATATTCCCATCCCGGGTTATCACCGGACTGATTCGGCATTTTACGGCGGCGAATTCTCGGCATTTTCTGTTCGAAAATCGTGTTTGGAGGCGGAGTCGTCCCCGCCGGCCAATCCTACGGTCTCAGGCTCTAGACTCGGCTTCGGCCTCTCCCAATCAGCAGATAGATGATTACTAGCAACAGAACGAGGCTCAGGCCGCCGCCGCCGTAATAACCAAGGCCCGGGCCCATATAGTAACCCCCGCCGCCGAATAGGAGCAACAGAATGATGAGAATAACGATGAGAGACATGCTAGGGAGTCTAGCACAAGGGAGCGTAGCCATGAAATACGCACTCGATAAAACCAAAATGGCGTCGTCGGATATGGTGGCAGCAATCCGATTGATGCTCGAGCGTCGCGGCCCGCCAACGAGGAAGGTTGTCATGGTGGACGCCATTGGCCTCGTGGGCCCCGCTCGAGGGGCGTCGAGTTGAGACGTTGCACCGAAAGTTGCGGAGAGGCTCGAACTACGACTATCAAGGGACCAGACTGAGCTTCCGGCTATCCCGCTTCGTCCAACTGACAGGCGCGCTTTTCCGTTAGGCGTTCCGTTTCGTTCCCGGGCCGTATTCGGCTCAATGCCGTAATGGTCCGCCGAAATCCCCTATTGCGAAGACGCAGTGGCCGGATCACTGTCCGCGCAAATCATTGACAGCCTATCAAACTCAGAATCGCGCTCTTGCAATTAAGCCGAACAACCCCAATCGCGGTTATGTGCCGCGCACCGCCCGCCTGCCTTTTTCAATATACTTTTGGCTTGCGCTGGTCCTTTCACTGCAATAACACTATATTTCTCCCCAGACTGCCGGTGATAGTTCACGAAAAACTCCTCCAGCTCCCGGCGGAATTCTTTGCCCAGATCGTCAATGTGCTTGATCTCTGCCCAACTGTGATTGCCCTTTTCAATCGCAACAACGCGATCGTTTCTTTCCTTGTCTTTCTTGTCGCCCTGTTCACCTTCGATAATGCCTATGATCCGGCATTTCAGGACACAGCCCGTGAACGCCGGTTCATCCATTAGCACTAATACATCAACCGGGTCCCCGTCATCGGCTTTGGTAGAAGGAACAAATCCAAAGTCGTAAGGAAAATCCATGCCTGCCGGCAAGACCTTCTTGAGCTGATCCCGGAGTGTGACACGGAAGAGGACATCCGGGGAGCCTTGCAAGAACTGTGCGAGGAAATCTTTGTCGAGCAATTAGCGGGTTGGTTCACGGATGAAAGCACTTGGCCTGTGGACCGCAGTTTTGATGTCTTCTGCCGTTGGTTTGATTTCCAACACCATTCGGTGCTGGTGGATCTCTGCGATGAACCGTTGATCGACGAATCTGATTGACGTCGCCGCGCCTGCACTTCCGCCCGATAACGAGGCGATCTCTTTTGGGACAGTGACATCCGCCATCGGCCGCACAGAGTCTTCGTTAGGGACCGCCGGCATGCGGTCTCGAGCAGTTGACAATACCAAAGGTCAATGAGCGAGATCGGAGCAAAAATACTTTGGGAATCAACGGGGATTGTGCTGCTGGATCTTGCCCGTGCGAACGCAGTAGAGACCGCTGGTCGAAAGGCGATCTTACTTATCAGTGGCCAAATCCTATTTGGCCACCGTAAGGTTTATTCGAGCTGCAGGTTACTTCTGTTGTAACGATTTTTCGTGAGCCGCCTTCGAGGCTTCATGTGCCTTACCAGAGTGCTCGAGGGCGGTCGTCGAGTGCTTCTTGCCTGATGCATGATCGCCCTTTCCATGGTGCTCCGCGGCCGTACGATGAGCCTTGGCGGCGTTATCATGATGCTCAGCTGCTTTGTTATGTGCGTCTTTCGCCATATGGGTGTCCTTTGGAATCGATATTTCGATTCTCTAAACCGGGATTCCGTTATAGACTCCTGGTCAATGATAGTATACCCCCGCCTGCATCTCTTGCAGTCGTTGCAACCCAATTTGTGAGTTGTGCCTCGCCAGAACCTAAAGCGCCCTGTTTCAGGTCTTCTGGATCCCTGGAATTGGGTAGTGTCCTAATTTGCTCATCTCATCCCTCAAGATCGGCGAGCAACGTGCTACGAATCCACTCCGAAACGCCCTTTTCTTTGGCCCTTGCCGCCTTGCTGATACGCTCATGCTCGGCCTTTGTGAAGCGGATGGGCACGATCTTGCCTTTGGCTTCGCCCTTCGGGAGCTTCGGTCTGCCGACTTTTCTAGGCTTCTTCTGCTGCTGATTCGCCACTGTGG
>DATBZX010000420.1:0-21025 GCA_036512955.1 Terriglobales bacterium | reverse complement strand
AATCACGCCATCTTTAAGTGCCTTTTGTTCTTGGGGGCTGGCTCGGTGCTCCATTCGACGGGGACGCGAAACATGGAAGAAATGGGCGGCCTCATCCGTCCGATGCCAGTCACAGCCTTTTGTTTTCTGATCGGGGCGGTTACCATCTCCGGACTGCCCCCCCTGAACGGTTTTGTCAGCGAGTGGCTGACCTACCAGAGTCTCTTAGCCGGATTTGGTGCGACCGGGGGCTTGACGCGAATCTTGTTCCCGCTTGCTGGGTCCATGCTTGCCTTGACCGGTGCGTTGGCTGCAGCTTGCTTTGTGAAGGCCTTCGGCATCACATTCCTGGCGCTACCGCGCGGGGCCGCATCCCGGAATGCGCATGAGGCGCCCCGGACCATGCTGGTTGGCATGGGTTGCCTGACGGCGGCATGCGTGGCCTTGGGCTTTGGGGCTACCTGGTTCCTACCGATATTCGGTGGGATGACGGAGCAACTGCTCGGACAAAGAGTGGGCGGAAATCTGATTACTGGCAAGGGATGGGTGCTCTCCGGGGGAATCCCTCGTGGAGGCACTGTATCTACCGCGATTATTGCAGTCGGACTTTTGATCTTGGCGGGTGCCGCGGTGCTTCTGGTGAGGGTCACAGGGAGGAACTTCGCTCGGCAGCGCGGGCCAACGTGGGATTGCGGCTTGCCTGGACTCACCGAAGAGAATGAGTACACGGCTACCGCGTTCTCAAAACCATTACGGATGATCTTTTCCGTTTTGTATCAGCCGCGGCGTGAGATTCAGCAAGTTTTCGACGTGTCTCCATATTTTCCCAAAGAGATCCGTTTTGAAAGCGAAATCGAGCCCACCTTCGAGAAACGCCTCTATGTTCCCCTTGAGGAGTTCATCCTCAGGCTCTCCAGCAGAATGCGGACCATTCAGGCGGGAAGTATCCATGCCTACCTGGCCTACATTTTTGTAACCCTCGTTTTGCTTCTGCTTTTCGGGGTGCGCAAATGACTGAGGTGCTCACCAACTCGGGGCTGCAGCTAGTGTTGTTATTGTTGGTCGCTCCTCTGCTCAGCGGCGTGATCAAGACCCTGAAGGCCAGACTGCAGACTCGCCGCGGGCCGGGCGTCCTGCAATCCTACCGCGACATCTTTAAGTTGCTGCGCAAGGGAATGGTGATTCCGGAGACGGCGTCATGGATTTTCTCGGCTGCCCCGTACATGATCTTCGGGACGGCTACGCTGGTCGGACTCATGATTCCCATGACTACAACGCGCGCCCCTCTCAGCGTGTTCGGTGGGGTCCTCGCGGTGGTCTACCTTTTGGCGCTGGGGCGCTTCTTCCTGGCGCTCGGCGGACTCGACACGGGAAGCTCTTTCGGTGGTTTGGGCAGCAGTCGTGAAATGACCATTTCAGCAATCGCGGAGCCGGCGATGATGCTCGCGATTTTCACCGTGGCATTGGGAGCAAACTCCACGAATCTGAGCGAGATGGCGAAAGTTGCTGTAGGCCAGAGCTGGAGGTTCCTTGCTCCGTCTCAGATGCTGGCATTCGCGGCCCTTCTTATCGTGCTGATCGCCGAGACCGGCCGCATTCCCTTTGACAATCCGGCCACCCACCTGGAACTAACGATGATCCACGAGGCCATGGTGCTCGAGTATTCGGGGCCATACCTCGCTTTGATTGAGTGGGGCGGATCCATCAAGCAGTTGGTGCTGATGACTCTGCTGGTCAATACCTTCTTTCCCTACGGCTTGAGCTCTGACTGGACAGCTCAGGCAGTGGTGGTGGGGCTGATCTTGTATCTTGCCAAATTGCTTCTGCTCGCGTGCGTCATTGTTCTGGTTGAATCTACCAACGCGAAGCTGCGGCTATTTCGGGTACCGGAACTGCTTATGGTTGCTTTTATATTAGGAGCTCTCGCGCTCATTTCGACGTTTTTGTTTTGAGGCATTATGCCATTCGTCCCTGACCCCGAACTCGGCAACCGAATCATCACCTTGATGGCGGCGCTGGTTCTCGTGCTGCAGATCGCCGCCGTCGGGCAGCGCGGGATCGTTTCGAGCATCCGCATTTTCGCGGTTCAGTCGTTTCTGTTGGGAGCGATCGCGGTCGTCATCGCTTACTTCAACCAGGCCGAACATATTTACATTGCCGCCCTGCTCACGGTCTTCTTGAAAGCGGGAGTACTTCCACGCGTGCTGGAACGCCTGGTGGAGAGAATCGGAATCCGGCGGGAGATTGAGCCGCTGATCAACGTCCCGCTGTCGATTCTCATCGCAGGCGGCCTGACGCTGTTGGGCTATGTGGTTGCGGAATCTTTCTATCATCCGGAAGAAACTTCTGTGCGCGCGGCGCTTGGCCATAACACGCTCGCCGTTGCCATCGCGCTTTTCCTGATCGGTTTTTTTACGATGGTGAACCGGCGTAAGGCCTTGACGCAGGTCCTTGGACTACTTTCGCTGGAAAACGGTCTCTTCCTGGCAGCGATCTCATTGACCTATGGAATGCCCTTGGTGGTTGAGCTCGGCATCTTCTTTGATGTTCTGGTCGCTGTAATGGTCCTTGGCATTCTGGTGTTCCGTATCGGGGAAGCATTCGACTCCATGGACGTCAGCAAACTGCGGAGGTTGCGCGAGTAAGCAAACCCATGATTCTGCTTTGGCTCCTTATCGTACCTTTGATCGCGGGTCCGCTCGCCTTTTTGCTGCGAACGCGGCCCAAGATGGAGGTGGTGAATGTCGCCGCCTTCGCCATTGAGGCGTGCCTAGCTTGCTTGCTCGCAGCTAGAGTCCTTCGCAGTGGCCCGGTTTCGCTGTGGAATGGTTTTCTCTACGCCGACGCTCTCAGCGCCTTAACGGTGCTCTTGTCTGCTTTCGTCGCTCTCGTGTGCTCGATCTATGCTGTCGGCTACTTCCGTCATGACGAACGAGCCGGAGTCTTCCATGACGACCAAGAACTCGTGGGCCGCTTCGTCGTGCATAAACTGCGCGAGTACTACACTCTTACGCCTCTATTTGTTTTTTCCATGATTCTGGTCGCGCTCGCCAACAATCTCGGAATACTGTGGGTGGCGATTGAAGGGACCACATTGGCGTCCGTCTTCCTAGTCATGTTTTACGGACGCGAGACATCTCTGGAGGCTGCCTGGAAGTATGCCATCATCGGCGGCGTTGGCCTCTCCATGGCCCTATTTGGCACAATTCTGACCTATTATTCTGCCCATCGAGTCCTGGGAACCGACACGCTTGCAGGCCTGAACTGGTCCGTCCTCGTGGGAAATGCCGGCCAATTTGACAAAGCCACCATGCGGTTGGCCTTCATCCTGATCCTGCTGGGCTATGGAACCAAGGCCGGCATCGCTCCCATGCATACCTGGAAGCCGGATGCGTACAGTGAGGCGCCGATCCCAGGGGCAGCGATGCTTGCCACCGGCGTCCTTAACTGCGCTCTCTATGGTTTGGTGCGGTTCTACATTTTGAGTTCGAAATGCTTAGGAGCGCAGTTTGGCTCGCAACTCCTCATTATTTTCGGATTGCTCTCGATGGCGGTGGCCGTGCCCTTCATTCTCGTCCAGAAGAACTTCCGGCGGTTGCTGGCCTATTCGAGTATTGAACACAGCGGGATCATGGTGCTGGCACTCGGTTTCGGAGGTCCTTTGGGCATCCTGGGGATGTTCCTCCACATGACGTTTCATTCGGTGACCAAGCCATTGCTTTTCTTCTGTGCCGGGAATGTGCAGCAATATCTCAAGACGGACTTGTTCCGCAAGGCGAAGGGAGGGCTGATCCACTCGATGCCTTTGAGCGGAGCTGCATTTCTCATGGTGACACTCGCTGTCACTGGATCACCTCCTTTCAGTATGTTCCAGAGTGAGTTCACCATTTTGCGGGCAGCCTTTAGCGCCGGCTATTTTGTGCTGGCCGTTTTGTTCGTCTCCTTTCTTGTGGCGATTTTTTCCGGCTTCCTAATCCATATCGTCGGCCTGGTTCTCGGCCCGGACCCGTCCCTTCCTCCGGCTGACATCTGCAACTGGAAAAAGTGCTCTGTCGGAGGCTTGGCCGCGGTGATTCTTGTAATGGGCTTCTGGATACCCGCTCCGCTGTTCCGGCTGATTCAAGACGCAGCGAGCATCGTGATGGGTGGATAATGGTGCAAACAATGTCCCCGATGTTGGAAGCGCTCCGACAGAAGTTTGGCCAACAAGTTCAGTCTGTGCGTGCCGACCACGTAAACGAAACCTATCTGGTTCTGAGCGATCCCGACATCCGGCCCATGACCGAACACCTGCGAGGTGAATTTGGAGCCAGACTGGTTACGGTATTCGCCGAGGACCGGCGATCAACTGATGGCGTGTTCTTCAACTACTATGTTTTTGAACAGAAGGGCAGCGCTCAGTACGTGATTTTGCAAGCGACGGTGCGCGCTGAAAGTCTTGAGTTTCCGTCGCTGTCCGCCCAAATGCCATCGGCGAACTGGCAAGAGCGCGAAATCCAGGATTGGTTTGGACTCAAGGCCGTGGGACACCCGAATCCTCGCCGGGTCGCCTTGCATGACAATTGGCCGGAAGTTCATCCCCTGCGCAAAGACTTCCCCATCGATACCGTCCTGCCACCCTTCGAAGGAGAGCGTCATATCTACCGCCCCGCCTTGGGTGAAGGCGTTTTTCAAGTGCCAGTGGGGCCGGTCCATGCCGGAACCATCGAGCCGGGCCATTTCAATTTCGCGGTGGCGGGCGAACCGATCCTTTATCTCCAGCTTCGAATGTTCTATACCCATAAGGGCACGGAAAAGCTCTTTGAGAAGTTGCCGATTCATAAAGCCGTCTTTCTGGCGGAAAGCATCTCGGGAGATTCGAGTTTTTCCCACGGCACAGCCTTCTGCCAGGCTGTCGAACGCGCCGCCCAGATTGAAGTGCCGCTACGCGCCCTGGTGATGCGGACCCTCCTGCTGGAGCTGGAGCGTATCTGCAATCATGTCGCCGACATCGGTGCCATCGCGACCGATGTCGGCTTCGTTATAGCCAACGCCCATGCCAGCCGCTTGAAGGAGATGTTGGTTACGTTGAGTGAGCAGATGACTGGCAGCCGTCTGTTGCGAAGTATGACCTGCATCGGTGGAGTCCGAAGGAGCTTGGATGTAGCCCAGTTGGACACGCTCCGCCGCACATTGGACTGTTTCGCGCGCGAATTTCAGGATTTGATTAGCCTGATTGAGTCCTCTGAGTCCACGCGCGATCGTCTGGAACAAACAGGCATCCTCCGGTCCGAAAAAGCAAAGGATTTGGGCATCGTAGGTGTAGGAGGGCGAGCCTCGGGGGTGGACCTGGATGTACGTCGGGATCACCCCTACGCCGCATATCCGCGCTACTCATTCCGCGTTCCGGTTTACCAAGTCGGGGACGTCTGGCACCGGATGCAAGTCCGTATCGACGAGGTCAGCGAATCGATTTCCATCATCCGACACGCTGCCGATGAGAGCCTTCGGGGGGAGTTCCGTGCGCCGGTTCCCGCCATCCCCGCGGGCCGCTGCGCCCTGGGTGCGGTCGAGGGATGGCGCGGCGAAATCATCCATTGGATTCGTACCGGCCCTGACAATCATCTGGAACGCTGCAAGATCACGGATCCTTCGCTCCACAATTGGCCTGCGCTGGTCGAAGCTGTCCAAGGCAACATCATTGCGGACTTTCCCGTCATTAACAAGAGTTTTAATCTTTCCTACTCCGGAACGGACCGGTGAGCGATGTTCAAAATCCTTCAAAAGACCTTCAGTACGGGGATCGTAACGGTCAACTATCCGCCGCAGCCAGCTAGGATCTCGGACCGATTTCGCGGACGGCCGGATTTCGACTTCGAAAAATGGAAAGACGCGAGACCTGCCGCGGAGGCGTGTCCCACCGGAGCAATATCGCTGCGCGACAAGGCCGATTTCCGGGAAGTGACCGTCGATTACGGACTGTGCGTCTTCTGCGGTCTATGCGCGGAAGCGTCGTCCGATCATGCGGTGCGAATCACCCAGGAATTTGAACTGGCAACCAGCGACCGCCGCAAGCTGGTACTTACCGCAGAATACGCACTGAACGCCGACCGCACGCACCGTGGGTTGCGTAAAGTGGATCGCCGGTTGGTCAACGCCGAAGCAGACGCCGAGGATCTCGGGCGGAAAGCGTACGAAGCAATCCACCAGATCCTGGGGCGGTCTCTCGCCATCAGGGAAGTGGACGCAGGGTCCTGCAATGGGTGCGAACTGGAGATTGTCGCCCTGAACAATCCGGTCCATGATATCGAACGCTTCGGAATTCAGTTCGTCGCATCTCCTCGCCACGCCGATATGCTTCTGGTGACCGGGCCAGTCACCCGCAATATGGAACTCGCGCTTTTGAAAACCTATCAGGCGATGGCGGAACCCAAGGTGGTGGTCGCGGTAGGCGCTTGCGGAATCAGCGGTGGTATTTTCGGCGAGAACTATGCGTCGCTGGGGGGCATCGACAAGGTGCTTCCGGTGGATGTTTACATTCCGGGATGTCCGCCCCGCCCGCAAGCTCTCCTTCACGGAATTCTACTCGCCGTCGGACGTCTCGGAGAAAGTCCGATCCCATCGCGCACGATCATGGAACTCCGGTGACAGTTCGATAATCGTGTCTTCAGTTTCTTCAACAACAGCGGTTACGAGCGTGATCAACTTTTGCGGATGGACATCGTCGAATACCCACTGCCCTTTGTTGGTTAGCATCTGCGGTGAAAATCTCGAAACAGCAGCTACGAGACACTCGCGCACATTCTTTCCCCCGGCAATCTTGAAGGCATCGCCGGGGAGAACAACTGCGATTCGTCCCTTGTCACTGGAGACCAGTTGTATAAAGCGCCATACGAAGGCACGGAATAGATCTGGATGCCCGGTATTCATACCCGGGAAAAACCGTATAGCGTCCCGCAACTTTTCAGTAGCATCGCGCTCATGTTCCCAAACAACGACAAGGTCGGGGCGACTCTTCCTGAGATGGCTGATCAATTTGTCGCGCTCTGCCTTGCCTAATCCGCGTAGCCCGGGGTGATGGCGTGCCCAGAATTCGTGTTCTTCGACCCTGACCTTTTCCCAAGGAGGATTCCCAACGATCACCTCAAAGCCCGGACGCTTCCGCAGAAAAACCTCCGGAAAGGCAACTGGGAAGTGAAACGCGGTAAGAGAGGCTAACTCTTGGCGTGCTTGATCGTGAAGCTCAGTGCTCACGACTTTATGGGCTTCGAACTCACCTTCCATCGCATACTTCAAGAGCGATTCGCGAAGATCGGCAGACATGCGACAAGCGGTGAGGACATCAAACAGCGATTCTGCGCCGCTGACTGCTTTTCGTGCATCTCTGAAGGCTTCCCGTGCTTTGGCAATCTCCTGAGCGTTTGCATCCGAAAGACGGGCGAGTCGTTGAAGAGGATCAGCAGAATGCCCGATGAGGGCATCAGAGGACACATCAAGCAGAGGCTGATCGAGCGCGTCTCGTAGAACATCTCTTGCTTCGTCCACAGTGGCGATCCCCACCAACGCATTCCCTATTACGAGACTGTGATCCAAGAACGACAGCGGGAGACCAGGAACGAATGTGTGTACCCAGAGGGCCAGGCGGGCCAGTTCCACAGCAATTGGGTTGATGTCCACCCCGTAAATACATCTTCGTGCGATCTGGCGTCGCAAGAGTCTTTCGAACTCGATAGTGGCGCCATTTGCTTCAAGCGTCTCTCCGGCCGCGCCACTAAGCCTGAGTAACTCGTCTAGAACAATCGGAAGTGGACGGTTCGCAAGGTATCTTGAGAATCCAAGCTCGATGCGATCCAGCGCGGCGACCAGGAAATGTCCCGAACCCATAGTTATGTCTACAATCCGAAAATCGAAGAATGCCTCCCCCGCTTCGCGTACTGACAGTTCATCGAGACGATTCAGATGATCCTTGATTGCAGGGTCTAGACCACGTTCGAGCAAATACTCGACCGCAAAATGCTTGGTGAAGTACGAGCCGGTCGATTTGCGTGCGCCGGAGGTGTCGTGCAGAAAAGCCTGGCCTTGACGAACGACGACTTTGTCCTTCGTCTTGGCAGGACGGTAGCGTTCCTGCTTGTCCTTGACCTCGGTCGTCAGATCGGCTTCGGCAATCGACAACTCGTTTTCTAGCAGGCCCTCATACACGGTGCCGAACTCACGGACGCCGAGGCTACGAAAATCGACTGCCCCCCACCCCTCGGGTGTGCGATCGACGAGTAGCGCCGCCAGAACCGGACCGAATACGTGATCTCGGAGCCGCACTCGCGCAATCGCCGCTCCAATAGGAGACACACTGGGGTCGCTGGAAAATAGGCCGCCGTTATATTTCGGGACACCCCACTCGGTGTTCCCTTGATCCACAGCACGAAACAGCCGCTCGACATCCTCCCAATGCGCCGTTGTTGCTTCGCCAAAGTGGCGTTGTTCGCGGAGCATCGTGGTTAGATCATTGGCCTTCTTCTTGAGCGAGCGGTCCCGGTAAAACTCGTTTGTCTTGTATGGCAGGAGTTCTTTGTCTTCCGCGTAAGCGACGAACAGAAGCCGGAACAAGATGACCAACGCCATCTCGTATGTGTCGGCCAGGTCTTTCGCGATGGGACTCCGCAGGTTGCGGGCTACCATCAGTCCCTGCGCTAGCGGAGGCACTACCTCATTGTAGATGCGATCCCGTAGGCGGCTACCCAGGTCGGCCGCGTAGCGGGCTGATGTCTCTAGTATTTGGTGAACCGTCCCGTTCTTCCTGAGAGCCGCTGCCGAGAAAAGCAGCCATAGGTAACTGGCTTGATCTTCAGGAAGCAGGTCGAGTCGAATCTCGGCATACGTTTCACTTCGGCCTCGCTGGCCTGTTCCCACGCCAACCCGAACCGGATACAAGCGGATGGCTGGCCCGGTCAGCATTATGACGTAGTCGAGGTTCTCGGCATCTGCACGGGCCAGGGCATACGAGATCGGCGACAGGTTCGAGAAGCGCGAACTTCCGATCTCTGGAACCTCGTCGCGCTCAAGCAGAACTGCGACAGCGACCCGCGAATCAGCCGCCCGCAGAACATAGGCTGCACCGGGAAGCGCTTCGATGGTAAAGCCGAGTCCGGTGAGGAGATCCCGCTCACGCAGTTTGAGTAAGGGTGTCGCAGCGTTCCGGGCCTCGATCCAGTCGCCGCGTTCTGGAACGCCAGCTTCCAGCTCGTGGCTCGCAAACAACCCTTCGTTCCGCAACCCGGAGCTGTGAGACTCCAACTCACTGAGTACATTGTTCAGGAAGCGAAGAGCTGTATGACGGTCCGGCTCGTCGAGCGCTGCGGCGCAAATGCGCTCCACTCTTCCGAACTCGAGGTCAGTGTATGTCCAAGGATGGTCGCCGGAAGGTCCAATTAACGCCGCTTTGCCGTCATACAGACTCACCAAAAGAACAGGAGTGGCGCGGCCAGCAACTCGCGCCTTCCAAGCAGCTCTCAGCCCCTGAACCGACGGTTTTACGGAGGAAGTTGTGACGAGAATTTCGAGCGCACCAGCGCCGTTGCCGAGAAGGAGCCCTTCAACCCGAAGGCCGTCCGCCTCGGCCGAAGCAACCGGCCGTAATTCGCGATCTGCGAGAAAGTCCATCAGACGAGTAGCCAGTCAGGATAGTCCACGAGCGCGGGAATTGCTATGAGCGAATGCCGGAACAGGTGTGATTAGGGGTCAGCGAGGCTCGTGGCGCCCAATACGAGGCGTCTTCACGGCGCAATTCGTTAGTCTTCTTATTGGTCTTAATTTGACTGGTGTAGTAAAGGGTTGGCGGCGAATCTCCCCTTGCGACCCAAAGGTCGGTGGTTCATCTCCACCGCAGACATTGCTGCAGCCCCTTGTACGGCCTTGCCCAAAACCTTGTGTTTGTGGCCAGGTGAACTGGGCGATCTCGTGCGCCGTAGTATCAAGCACTTAGCAGAACAGATTCACAAGGGTAATTGGGCAAGCGAGTACAACACCCGCTGAGCCGAGTTCCTCTTGATTGATTCGATCAGCACGAGGGGATTCTGCGCGAAGGTAGCGCGTGTCCGTCTGTGCCTCGCCAATCGGAGTCAGGTTGTACCGTCAAAAATAGGGCGCCACGCGCCATCCGAACCACACGTGTGATGCGCCACATCTCCTGATCGGGATGGTGGTCGCGTTTGAATTCGGAGAATTAGAGTGGCAGGCCGTATTGCGGGTCAACAACCTCTGACTTGGTTTGCGGTGGCATGACCGCAAGGAAGCGTACGCAGCGTTTGAGAAGCCGTCTGCATGAAACATCCGAAGCGCGAGGGCGTGAACCAAACCGGCGCTAGATCCATGACCAGCGTAATTGTGACAGCGAATTGCGCTGAGCCAAGCTCCAGTAGACGTTGAACGAGCCAGGGTTCGGCCACTCATGACGACGCTTTCCGCATAGAACCGGAACAAGTATTTTGCTCTTCATGACATTTCTAGTTCCCACTCTAATATTGGTTAACTCATTGAAACCACAGCGCTTTTCTGGTTTCTAGGAAATTCCTAGGTGATTTACGCGCGCTGGTTAACCCGTTGACAACACGGTCCCAAAGGCGCATAAATAGCGGGCTTGGAGCAGTTCTCGGTGCATTTTCTGGTGCATTTCTAGGAAGAAACGCGCTAAGGGCCTGAATTGGTCTGGTTTGCGTGACAGTTTGGATCGTTTACGAATTCGACACGCGAATGGGAGTTCGGTGGTCTTCGCGCCCCAATGCCGTCCGTCCAACCTCCCGTCCCGACGCAGAAAGTCCCAGGTGTGATGACCGGAATGTTTCCAACGGAACAAGGCTTCCCGCGTCTCACGGGCGAGAAGCGACCCGGCTGAACAGCCAAGGCGGAACTGAAAGTGCGTCCGCTCGTTCTGCCGCAAAGACCAGCCGCTGGTAAGTGCTCCAGTGCATACCCTTGGGCTTGTCTGGGAAAGCCTCTGCCATGCTCCCGGAGCCGCCTAGCTTCATCCGAATCGCTTGGATGCGCCGTAACGCCCGGTAGTGGGGCTGTTCCCTTTGGCTCTCATAGGCGAGCCCGTGGCAATTACGGCACGCGAAGATACCACCGCCATAGAGGACCGCCGCACGTCGTCCACATCCTCGCGCAGGGCATAGAAACCACGTTCTCTCACCGCCGTAACGACAAGGCGTGCGAACAAGCTCCACTGGGTATTCCTCTTGCTGCCACTCGCCTGACTCGCCCCTCTTATGGCTGTAGGACAGGATGATCGAGTTCAATGTTGTACGGCCTTGAATTGCTCCCGTTTCGACCCCGTTGCGGCCCCAGCGAACAGTGAACGATGTACCGGGCCGAAGAAGGCCATCGCGATTCAAGGAAAAAACGTCAATCTTGTGGAAGTAATCCGTTGTGGCTCTTCCGCTGCCATACCGCCCCATCACGTCACCTTTCAACGAACCGAAATCATTAGGCAATCAGACGTTTGTTCTCTCGCCAGTGACTCACTGCAATCCGTTAAGTCACTGTGCATCATTGAGTTGAAGACTTGCGAGCTATTTTGACTACCGCAAAGAATCAAAGCTGCAGTAGTTTGGAGAATGTTCTCTTAAACTATTTACGATATATAGAGTTAGGTGGTATCAAGGACTGCGTCTCAACTTGAAAACCATTGATTAAATGGGGAAATCAATCGTAATGTCTCCCGATAGCACACGTCTGTCATTGCACTCTTCTGGCAAGGGCTTCCGGGATTTCCCGCATGCCGCAGGTTTGACATTCATAACCGCCGGTATTATTTCGGCGATAGAGGGCGTAACCGGCACACTTTGGACAGTGCGGGAAGTTGGCTAGTCTACCTCCACGCGACCGGAGAATTGTCATCAGTTCTGTCCTGTGGGCGCGCAGTCCCTCCACCAATTGAGCTGCATTCTGCGGCAATGCGAACCGGATTCCATTGCCATCCAGAGCCAGAAGACCACCAGCCCGCAACACCGCTTCAATAAGCGCCATCGTCGTCATATGCGGCCCTCGATCATCAGAGAAACGCCTTTCTCCATGGGATCGTCAAGTGTGCAACTAGGGCGGTTTTCTTCGTGTGTGTAACTAGGGCATGAGGCTGGCGACTGTGTAACTAAGCCACTACTTACAGTATTTAGTTCTACACTTCCTGGTTCCACGCCAGTGTTGAACGTGAACAATGTCGCTTTCCGATGAGGAACGTGGCGGGCAACGAGCGTAAGCAGTCCCTCCTTTGTTGCCCGTTGGCGGAAGCGGGAAATGAGGGTGAACCCACATTCGAGCAAGGCGCCGATGCGTTTCAGCGGTAATGCGATTGGCTGGCCCTGCCGTGCTGCTTGCAGCTCTCGTGCGAGGTCTAAGAACAGTTCATAGCGAGACTGTCTCTCTTTACGAACAGCCTCCCATGCCGACTCCAGCGGGTCGAGTCCTCCTACAGGATAACGAGCGATCGAAGAAGCGATCTTCAAGACTTCATCAACCGGCAGAAGCGGTTTACATCGCCGCATGTTCGCCGCTTGCAGTTCGGTCTCAATCTCTCGTTGGGTCGCGCCTTTTCGTCTTCGAGCACCAGCCAACCGAGTGAGACCGTCATTGCGCTGGCCTTCCAGCAAGACGCCGATCTCAGCTCTAGGAACCGGCAATTGCTTCGCGGAGGCGGCGAGTTCGCAAAGCCAACTCGGAGCGGCTGCGACGGGCACATCAGAATCAATCCAGCGATAGGTCTGGCCAGAAGGGTGAACACTGGGCGGTACGAGCACATACCCGCCGTCTCCTCTGACATCCAGACCTAGCCCCAACTTCCCGGCGCTGTTTCTGATCGTGTTGCCCGTCGGATACGCGAAGTACAAGTGCTTACCACGAGCGGTTACAGCAGTCAGAGTGTTCAGCCAGTCGCCCCCGTGTTGTTGGCAGAGTGCATCAATCGCCGATGCGCCCTCGGACCCATCTACGTCTAGCACCCATAGGCCCGAGGCCAGACCGCAAGCAACAGCCCAGTTGCAATTTGGGTGTTTCTTGCGCCAGGAGCGGATCGGATGGAACTCGTATGTTGCCCGACCGGGCCAGTTCTTAAGGAGTGGCGTCTTGTCGCGGAGTTTGCATGGAAACAAACGCCAGCCTAGTTCGGCGAGCCGCTCCATCTGGATGGCAAGAGTTGGCACAAGAGAATCACATAGACACTCTTCAGGGACATCGAGGGGCGTCACACCGTCTCCAACCATTCGTGCGCTCCTACGCTCCTAAGTGCCGTTCCTGAGCGGAACGAAGCGAAGCAATTAGCTGTTCTCTGCGCTGCTGAGAGATTCTCCGTTTGGGCTTCACACCAGCGGCCCGGATCGCCGCCTTTGCCTGAATCGGATGGTTTGGATCGAAGGTGGCAGCACCCTCGCCGTCCCCGTCTTGCACGAGATTGCATCCAGCTTCGAGCAGCGTGGTGCGGACACATCCCCAGTAGCGCCTTCGGGGCGGATCGGGCATGACCAGCACGCCCAATAGGTCGCTGCTGTACTCATAAATTTGGCCGGAGCGGCCCAGAACAATCTTCGTGCAATCTTCACTAGCGCGAGGTCTCAGTCTGTAACGGTTTGCGAATGATTCGATATCGCTGACTTTCTTCGGGGTTTTACTCCGCATTTAGATCCGCCCCCGATTCGACCAGCCTGCGACGCGGCACATTCGACCTGCCGCCGTCTTCAATGACCTTCTCCAACTCCGACTCGCGGATCATCGTGCGCGAACCGACCTTGGTTCTCTGTAACCGACCTTGTGAAAGCCATGCGTGAACTGTCCATTTACTGATACCGCCAAGCCGGCGGGCTGCTTCGTTTACCGAGATCAATGGGTCCAAATTCGTAAGCCTCCGAGAATCTTCTTGCAAACCAAACTCAAGCCTGCTATAAGTATGCAAGAATAATGACACACAAATAAATAGCTTTATTATGTCTCACGAAATTAAATTGCCGGTGGTCCTAAGAGCCAACTCAATAAAGGGCGGTTGGCAGCTTGCAGGTGAGGAAGACGGGATTCCAATCGTTGAGCAGCATACCTTTCTTGACGATGTGATCCACTCCCAGGAGTGGCGAACGCACGAGAATGGAACCGTGTATTCCCACAAGCTGCCGGTAGAAGAGCTTCAGGCGCGTTTAGAGGAGACCGAAATTAAGTTCAGCGACCCCTGGCACCTGCTTCAGGACTTCACCGCCATCAAGACGAGCAAAGACTTGCTAGCTTTCCTTAATTCCACCGGGCACTTTTGTGATCCCGCCTACGGCGATGTCGCGGACATCTATTGGAGTCTTGATGACTACGTTGAAGCGGGTGACCTCCGTTACGGAGTTACCGATTTTTGGCAGCTTCAAGAACACTTGGCGGAAATGCTTTTGACAAGGCGGCCCGTCATCGACATCACCTTGATCCCCGAACGATGGGAGCACGCTTTCACCCAGGGCTGCAGCTTTCACGTATTACGCAGGCTGGGTGAGTGTGTGGGCGAACTCAAAATCCACGACACTCTGAGCACTCTGATAGTGATCACTCAGATCAAGGTGTTGCAATGTGGCAGATTTCGGGTGTGCAAACGAGGCGACTGTGGGCGAATATTCGAGGTTGAGACAAGAGGCAGACGCAGGAACGACTACTGCGGTCATCTATGCGCACACACAGCTTGGCAGAGACGCGATCGGAAGACCAAAGTACAGGTTATCGACGAGAGATTGCAGTTCGGCTATGGAAGCTACAACAAAGCAAGGAAAGGTGCCTAGCGATGGCGATCTACAAGCGCGGTTCGATCTACTGGTACAAGTTCACCTTCAACGGTGAGGCCATACGGGAATCCACCCGGCAGAAGAATCAGCACAAGGCAAAGGACATGGAGTCCACGCATCGCTCTCGGCTCGCAATGGGCGAAGTCGGCATCCGCGAGAAGAAGCGCGTCCCTACCCTCTCTGACTTCATGGAGAAAGACTTTGTGCCCTACGTCGAGGTGAAACACGCAGAGAAACCGGGAACCGTCGAATACTACACGGACGGCTCGAAGATGGTTTGTGACACGGACCTTGGCTCGTTGCGGTTGGACGAGATAAACGACCAGCAGGCGCAACGGTTCGCAGCGCAGAAGTCGAAACTCTCAGCCTCTCGCATCAATTGCGGCCTTCGGACTCTCCGCCGTGCCTTGAATCTGGCGTACCAATGGGGGAGTCTGGAAAGACCCGCCAAGATCACGCTCGCCAAAGGTGAGCGGCAAAGGGACCGCGTGCTTACAGACGCGGAGCTGACGGCATATCTCTCGGCGTGTCCTCAGCCGTGGAGAGACGCGGCAACGATCATTCGCGGTACAGGAATGCGGCCAGGTGAGGTTTTCACGCTTCGCTGGGAGCGGGTGTTGCTCAGTGGTGAGCGAGGGCTCCTGCAAGTCTCTGAGGGCAAATCCAAGGCGGCAAAGCGCATCCTGCCGCTCGTCCCCGAAGTGTACGCAGTTCTGGAACGTCGCAGAGAAGAACAGGGGAAGCCGGAAGAAGGTTGGGTGTTCCCTTCCAACTCAGCCGAGGGGCATTTGAACGGCGACACAACGAAGGACCAGCACGCGATTGCCGTGGACCGGTCTAAGGTCGCACGGTTCGAGCCTTACATCCTGAGGCACACCGCCCTAACGCGGCTTGCTGAATCGGGCTGCGACGTATTCACGCTGGCGAGAATTGCCGGGCACAGTTCGATAACGATCACGCAGCGATACGTGCATCCTCAGGCGGACGCAGTGGACCGAGCCTTCACAGCATTCGGGAAATTGGGCACAGCAGCAGAACCGAAAAAACTCGGAGTGGGCACAATTTTAGGCACAGTCGAAAAAAGCGAATCTGGCGAGGCCCTATAAGTTGTTGGTGCGAAAGGGGGGACTCGAACCCCCACGGTTTTACCCGCCAGATCCTAAGTCTGGTGCGTCTGCCAATTCCGCCACTTTCGCATTTAGAACCAATGATTTAAATGCACTATTTTGGTGCAATCAAGTTGAAGGGGGGTTTTTGAAGGGACTGAAATGCAACTTTAACTCTTTTCTCATTGCGCGCTAATTCATTGCTTCAGTCATTTCGAAACCCATTCCACATTAACTATTGTACCGCCGCATTCGGTATCTTCATACGTCACCAGGTAGCCTCCGACACCCGTGGAGAAAGCTTCTGATATGGGCGGCGGTCGGCCATCGCATCGTACGGACACATGTCCAAAACTAAAGGTGCCTGATCTCGCAGGCGCTTGAGAATAAGGTGTACTGGCTGGCCATCCGCGCATGCCGATGCCAGAATCGACAGCACGACAGCACCTCCGCGCACGGTGTATGATGGCTCGCCTTACGCGCTCCAGGTGTCCATCACGGAAGCGGCTACGGAGGCAGAACTACGCGTTCTAGACAGCCGCAACGATAGGCAATGGGTCTGCGCGGTGTTTGATAACATCCTGCAGGAACACTACATTGGGAGGGCTGAATGCCTGAGAATGTGATCAGTGGACGAGAACCCGCATACGCCGTGCAAAGAACCCTGCACCCTCGGGTATTGGGCATCGTACTGGCCGGCGGCAAAGGAACCCGGCTCTTTCCGCTCACCCGGGAGCGCGCCAAGCCTGCGGTTCCGTTCGGAGGCAAATACCGGATCATCGATTTCGTCCTCAGCAATTTCGTGAATTCCGGAATCAATTCGATCTACGTGCTCACGCAGTTCCGCAGCCAGTCGTTGCTCCAGCATTTGAGCGAGGGATGGCAGTTCGGTGGAATGCTGAAGAGCCACTTCATTATCAACGTTCCGGCACAGATGCGTTCGGAGGACGAATCCTGGTACCAGGGAACTGCCGACGCCATCTTTCAGAACATTAATCTCATCGAGCAGTCCGATCCCCACTTGGTGGCCATTTTCGGAGGCGACCACATCTACCGCATGAATGTCGCCAGCATGATCGATTTCCACATGGCGAAACAGGCGGAAGTGACTGTCGCCGCCATCCCAGTTGCCCGCCAGTACGCCGGCGATTTCGGCGTCATTGAGGTCAACGAGGATGGACGCATAGTGGCCTTTCACGAAAAGAACCCCAACGCGCCCACTATGCCCGGCGATCCCAGTCGGGTTTACGCCTCAATGGGGAACTACATTTTCTCCACGCGCACTCTTTTGGATCTGCTCAAGGCCGACGCGAAGACCGCCGGTAGTCATCACGATTTTGGAATGGATATCCTGCCCAAGCTGGCCGGCAACGGCGCCATCTATGCTTACAACTTCGAGGCCAACCGGATTCCCGGCGAGGTCGAAGGCTCCATGCCCTACTGGCGCGATGTCGGCACCATCGAAGCCTATTACGAAGCCAACATGGACTTAAACGACGTCAAGCCCGATCTCAATCTTTACAATCGCGAGTGGCCGGTACGAAGCACGGGCTACCCCGATCCGCCCGCCAAGTTCGTCTTTGATGAAGAAAATCGCCGCGGCCAGGCCATTGACAGCATCGTATCGGGCGGATGCATTCTTTCGGGCGGCGTGGTGCGCAAGTCTGTTCTCGGGCGCGGCGTCCACGTCCACACCGGTGCGCTTGTGGAAGGCTGCGTCATCATGGACAACTGCGACATCGGACGCCATGCCAAGGTGCGCCGCGCCATCCTGGACAAAAACGTCCGTATTCCCGCAAACACCACGGTTGGCTACGATCTCGATGCCGATCGTGCGCGCGGATGGCACGTGACCGATTCCGGCATAGTCGTTATTGGGCGGGAACACAGCACAGTGCCAGTGGCGGCAATGTTCGTCTGAGTCTCCGAAGCTCAGATGGCTGGCTGCTCGAATATTCTCAGGCGGAATAGGCGTGCGCGTATCCGTCTCCGGTAGCGATTGCCGAAACGGGCGACATGCAGCTCGTCGTGCTCTCCAGCTGCGGTCCTATCGGCCGCATTTCCGTGTCTATCGATTTGACGGTGCCTGGCAGGAGATTAGATCAAGCATGGATGCATGACTGGGTCG
Organism: Terriglobales bacterium; assembly: GCA_036512955.1. GTDB lineage: Bacteria > Acidobacteriota > Terriglobia > Terriglobales > Acidobacteriaceae > DASRAA01. The sequence continues at coordinate 3,038 of DATBZX010000420.1, read as the reverse complement.
TACTTCAGCAGTCCGTTTACGACGGCGAAGGACGGCGAGAATTCGGGAAACTGTGCGTTACTCCTGGATGAAATTCGTTGGAAGCCAACCTCAGAACCGGAATCAATAATGCGGATCGCCGCCCTGGAGATATCCGAAGCAAGGTACCTTGACGCTCCTTTTTCTCGTGTGAAATCGTATTGCGCTGCTGTGTACTGCACTGCTATTTCGAGCCTTTGGCCTGCGGCTGCTCCGCAGGCAGACTCAAAAATTTCCGCTCCAGGTAGGCAGTAACCCGGCGCGGGCCAGCGGCGACCTGAATTTTTCTGCCCCAGGCGCCGAAGTCTGTCTTGCGCAGTATGACGACATGTTCTCCCGGAACAACGCTGGCCGTGAACGGCGTTTTGCCGAGGTAGCCACCATCCAGGTAGACGTCCGCTCCGACGGGATTCGATGAGATGTCGAGCGTGGCTTGCGGCGGTGCCGCCGGCTTCGCCTCCGGTTGCGCGGGCGGAGAATCGGCTGACGCCGTCAGCACTGCCGGAGTCGGTGAATCTACATCGCAGTTGACGTAATAGACCGAGAGGGGAGCGGTTATACGCTTGTGCTCCGGAGCCTCCATCAGGTCGCGATGAATGTCGGTTATGACTTGTTCCAGCATCTTTTCCCGCGAATGGTCCGAATCGACACTGTAATGCGACACGTGGCGACCCTGCTGACTGTAGGCGCGAATCACAAGCACTTTTTTGGATGAGTCGATTCGCTGGAGGTCGATGCTGTTCGTGGTCGCCGGGGGAAGGGTCCCAGTATACGAGTAGTTCCAAGTGCCGCCATAGCTGCTGATACCGGCGAGGTTCCCTGACAGCGGTCCGCTGCTGGTATAGGTATGCGCCGAAGGAGACAGCCCGTCGAAACTGGTCTCGCTGGTGGAGAAGATCACCACGTAGTTGGCGGTGCTAGCCGAAGGAATTTGCGAAAGGCACAACTCGGGGTAACCCTCAACATGGTATTTCTTGCCGATCCACTTGGCAGCGAACTTAGGAATGGCAGGGACAGGCTGCCCACCCTCAGCCATAGCGAACGAGATGGTCTTGGCGCATGCCACAGAGGCCGAGGGCGCGGACGATTGTGCCGGCGCAATTGTGGCCATTGCGGTAATGACGAATAGTCCAAATACCATTTTCATCCGCAGCTCGTTAACGAATCCCATTCTTGACAATCTCTAATTGTGCAGCAGTGATCTACTGCAGTAGCGCCACCTGAAGTCCTGCGAACGACGGCCAGGGATTTAAATACATGTAAATGTTCGTACTACCACCCAATTGGAGTGAGTCCGTGACTATGCTGCCAATGGTGTAGGAACCTGACGGAGAGTTCCCTTTTAGATTGTAACTGCTACCAAATCCTGCCGTGTCGCAGGGTTCCGTGCCTGTGCCGTTAGCGGTATGACATTGGTGGAAGTACTGGAAACCTGACACGATTGAGCTTCCGCCTCCCTGCCAATCCGCACTCGCAGCGGCGGAGCGATCCTGCCAGAAAATGAATCCGCGGTACTTGCCACTCGGATCTAAATAGTTACTGTTGATAGTTGTCCCTGCACCGCAAGGTCCCAACAGGATGTTCCCAGTTATACTTGTTATTGCTTGTATAGGTGGCGGGTTGGGACCGCCGCCAGGGCACTGCAGCGTTACCGACGTCACGGATACTCCGTCAGTAGGACTGACGTGCGCGCCGCCGGCAATATAGTAAGCATCAACATTGTGGCCGGCGCCATTGCCGTTCGTCCCTGTGCCCGAATTGGCAGAAACGCACACGTTGGAGTGCGGGTTACCTCCTGGACAATTCGATCCGTTACCAGAGAAGTAGAACAGTACACCACCCGAACCGTCTCCAGTTGCCGTGCTGATGCGAACAGTAGAGTTCGATTCAAGAGTCAGACCGTTGGTCACATAGTAGAGCCCTGGATCGAAGATAGCCGTTCCAGCGTGCGTACCTTGCTTCTTTATGTCTATACCCTTGGAGCCGTTGTATATACCAGGAATATACTCATCGCAACCGTCGGGATCCGGGCAGCCATTAACCCCGTGAGCGACCTGAGTGGGATTTGGATTCAACGGGAGACCTGTTGAACTTGGTGCAGTAATATTTGCGTACGGATCGGCTATGGGAGGCGTCGGGTACAACCACTGCCCAGGTCTGACGCCGAAGAGTACTCCACCCGGTGCTGTCGCGGGCCCTCCGAATGTTGCCAGGTCGCCACCACAAAGGCTTGGAGTAGAGGCGCAATTGGGGCCCGCTTTTCTTAGATCAACCGTAGCGCTGCCCCCAACGCTTACCGCGGCGGCGTCCTTCGAGTTCACCTCTACACTTGTCGTTGGGCCACCTGAGATTAGAACTGTGGGGCTGCCCTGCACGCTAAACGAGTTTGTTAGGGTTGGATGCAGCACGATGATCGGTGGCGCGGAAGGAAAGGCCGTCAACCCACACACTGACCTAGTGTGGACCGGCCTGAACGCTCCGTAGATCGGGAAGAACGAGGCTACGTTCCTGGTGGCATCCACCTGGACGAACGATACGCCCGCAGGTGCGGTGTGACCCGCGAGAGCGGTCAAGAACTGCATTTTCACGACGTCCCGTGGGCTGGCTCCGCCGGTACTGTTGAAACCGTTGTAGCCGGCAATGATGCAGGGGGCGGCTGTCGTAGCGGTCTTACAATCAATAGTTAGTCCCGGTTGTGGAACGAAATTCATCTGTGACGTCGATTGTCCCAGCGCAACCATGTACAAGTCCATAGCTGCTGCCTGGCATGTAGCGTCGGCAGCTGTCCTCGCCAATTGCCGCTGGTGCCAGAGATTGGTGTAGTCTGCGGCGAAGGCGATGAACCCTAAGAGCATTAAGGAGACTCTGAACAAGTACTTCGATTTCCACCGATCTGCGGTTTAGATTGAGAGGAAATTTGGCGGAGGGCTGGTAGAGCGATGCAACAGCAGACACTGGCGATGGCGAACGGGTTTGAGCAGTACGCAAAGAAGACGCGGCGGGCTGTGTTTCTGGAAGAG
>DATBZX010000419.1:0-14654 GCA_036512955.1 Terriglobales bacterium | reverse complement strand
CAGCGACAGGGGGTTCATGTTCAGAGAAGGCAGAATGGGTAGCTGCTTTGGCTCGCCGCCGGCGGTGGACATCTCGGCCATGCCGGTGTACTGACGATTTATCAATCCCAGATAGAGCCTCGAGCCTTCGGTTCCCACCAGGAACTTCGGCTGGCCGTCGTGCGTGAGCTGGACGAAATTCGAAACCTTTGGCACCGGTTCGGGCCGCATCCAGAAGTACGACACCGCCCCAACAACAAGCAGCACTAGCAGAGCCACTACACCTATCGTAATTCCTCGACTACTGGCGGGCTCGCCCAGATGCGCATGACCGCCCGTGGACGCTGTCATGCCCGAATCCGACAGGGCCTCCAGCGCGAACGCCATATCAGAGGCCGACTGAAAACGTTGCTCCGGACTCTTCTCCAGGCAGCGATGCACACGCGCTGCAAACCCGGGGGCGTGGCCACCGCGACCTGCGAGATGGACGGGGGGTCCTCATTCAGAATCGCCGTCATAGTTTCTGCCGAGGTCGGTTTGCGGAACGTCTGCTTGCCCGTCACCATCTCGTACAGAATCGTGCCGAAGGCGAAGATGTCGGAGCGATGGTCGGCGGTCTTCCCGCGCACCTGTTCGGGAGACATGTAGCCCGCGGTTCCCATCACCATGCCGGGCTCGGTGCCTTGAGCGACCGTGGCATCCAGTTCGGATGCATCTCCTGGCTGCGTCAGCTTGGCCAAACCGAAGTCCAGAATCTTGACCCGTCCATCCTTGGTGATGAACAGGTTCTCCGGCTTCAGGTCGCGATGGACGATACCCTTATCGTGCGCTGCCGCCAGGCCGTGCGCGATCTGTCCGGCGTAGTCAATCGCCTTGCGTAGCGGAATCGGCCCGCGCCGCAGCCGCTCGCGCAGCGTCTCGCCGTCGAGGAGTTCCGAGACCATGTACGAGACGCCTTCGTGGGTCGCCATCTGGTACACGGCAAGAATGTTGGGATGATTCAGCGCCGCCGCGGCCCGCGCTTCCTGTTCGAAACGCCGTAAGCGGTCGGGATCGGAGGTCAGAGATTCTGGCAGGACCTTGATTGCGACTTCACGGTCCAGCCGGGTGTCGTGCGCGCGATAGACTTCGCCCATGCCGCCTGCGCCCAGCGGCGAGCGAATTTCATACTGTCCGAGGATCGTACCGGGAGCCAGAGCCATGAGGAGTAGGCAGGATTATACCCTCACTTTGGTTTTCGGCGACGGGGAATTTGCCCCACGGTTCTGTTCCGCAGCCCGCGTCGGTAACGGAATATCAACGTACACCCGATCTAGCGCTGTGCGACAGCCAGGCCGGGAACTACCAGTGGGGCGTCCACCGTGCCGTTCTGTTGCGTGGTGCGGTCCATCACGCCAATGCGCAGGTTGTACTTTCCGGGTGGCAGCGAAATCAGCTGGTGCGCGGGCAAACCATATTTCTGGATCGCGGCATAGGCATTCATGGGAACCGTTGCATCCAACGTGTCGGAGGCGTGTGCAACTTCCTTCCCCGAACTATCGAAGGCGATCACCATGCAGTCGATCTGAGCGCGCTTCTTGTTGTCGGGCGCATCGGCAAATTCCACGCTGTTGCTGTCGATAATGTAGTTGATCTTCACGTCGTTCCGGGTTGCATCCGGAAGCTCAGTCGACGCCGTTAGCAGCATCGAGGTGGCGGGAGGCATGCCGGGCTGCAACGCGGTGCGCAACGCCGCCGTACCCACCTCGCCCACCGCCACAGGGTGCGGGATGCTGTAATATCCGCGGCGATAGGCCAGCTTGAGGTTCTTATTCGGGGTCTTGACGACGACCCGATGGTACCCGCCTCCCGCATCTTCCTTTGGTGGAGTGTAGGCCAGCGTGTAGTAGGTTGAGCCATCATCGAGGCTGCGGTTGATTACCCGCTGCAAATCGTTGGTATTGACGAAAGCCTCGCCGCCGGTTTGTTCCGCAATCGTCTTCATGGTAGCGCGATCGTTGGAGAGGGAAACGGATTCTGCGGTAATCGTGGCCCCGAGAGTACTGGGCGAGGTCGCGACTACTCCACGCGCTCCATCCGGCGCTGCATTGGTCATAATCTGATTCGCAGCGGTCTCCACGCTGATGTCGATGCCCTTCGACTGCAGTCCGCGCACATCCACGGGATAGACCGCCACCCGCGAGGTGGCCAGCAGCGAGGAAGTGGTGCGAATCTGATTTTCAAATCCCCGTTCGTTGCGGAACGGATCGGTGGAAGCGGGATCGGGCTCGATCTGCACTGGGAAACTGCCCGACAACCACACCAGGTTCTTGCGGCCAGGATAGCCGGATACCGCCCGTGCTATTCCCCTCATGGCTTCCAGGGTGAAGACCACACGGTCCGTGGTGCGGAACGCCTCGTGATCGTTGTAGGCCTGCGAGAGCCGGGCGACTTGCGCAGCGACAAACGAAGAAGTGTCAATCTGCCCCGCGCCGCCTGGGGCTGCTGGAGCCGCTGCAGCCATTTGCGCCGTGCTGGTGATGCTGCTCACGGTTCGTTCTCGCTCGACCATGGTGGTCAGCATCTGCGATTTTGAGGGATCCAGCAACTCCGCCTGATGCAACAACTCGCCGGGGTCCTGGGTGAATCCCTGCAACATTTCCAGATACCGTGTAAGCACAAACAATGCCACCGGCTCGCCGCGCGGTACGGCCTTCAGCAATTGCAATAACTGGTTACGCGCGTAGGCCTGGTCCGAGACTCCAGTGTTCAACAGGTCGAACAGAATGATGGTCCAACTGCTCTGTGCAGCTTTCGCCGGAACATTGCTAAAGGTATTCGCGGGCAACACCGCCGACCCTGCTTTGGTAGTGGCGGCTGCACCAAGCCCAGCCGCTCTGTCGACTGCGGCCGGTGCGTGAGCTTCGAATGCCCGTACCGTCTGCGGCTGTCCATCTTGCAGCACGGTGAATTCCGAAGCCTGTAGATCCTTAACCGGATGCCCCTGGTTGTCGGTCACGACCACGTCAAACTGCACCAGCCGGGCATTGACTCGAATGGTCGCAGCCGCCGACTGATTCGGTGCGGTGGCGCCCGCAGGCGAAGGAGACGTGGAACTCGGCGGTGCTGCATCTTTCGAAGCCACGGGGGCCCCTGCAACCGTGGCATTGGAGGCCGTCATCACCGCAGCCGGTTGAGTGGATTCGGCAGCCGTGACAACCGCAGGAGCAGTCACAGCTTCCGGCGGCTTGGGAGGTGAAGGCGGGGCTGACTGCGCGCGTAGCGCCTCAGTCGCGGGATGCTTGCTGGCTCCCAGTCCGCGATCAAGGAAAAGTACATACACACAGAGCAGGTTGTAGGTCTGGTTATAGATTTCCGAATCGAGGCCGGTCTTCAACGCGAACGAGTTGGATGACGTGGCTGCAACTTTGCGCACATCTTCCGGCACCAGCGGATTTGCTCCGACCGATGTTTGCGGTACTTCGGGGCCCTTCGAAACATATCCCGGCGAAAAAATCGTAATCGCCGGGACATGGACACGCTGAAAGAAGAGAGCGTCGGTGTCGGGTGCATCGGCAACCGGTTGCGGTTCGGGACTGACCTGCAGCGTGCGGCCGGCAGCCGGAAGTAAACGCGCCATGACGGCGCCGCTGGCCGAGGTTGAATATCCTGCGGCAGTTCTGCCGAGGTGGTCGAGGTCGACCATGCCACGAAATTCGATGCGCTGCGCGTCAGTGAGGTTCTTCCAGTACCAGGTGGCACCCTCCATCTTGCTACCGGAAAAAGCAGCGAAAATCAGGGTATGCCGGTGGCTGGTGGAGGTCAGCGATTCCGCCAGCAGCGGAAGCATGACCACGCCGCCCCACCCGACCACCCCTTCTTCGCCGCGGCCGTCATAATCAAGTCGTGCTGCGATCAGGATGGTCCCAAACTCGGTCCCCGGCAAAGTGCAGAGCACGTTCGGGAGCGCCTGGCCGGGTACAGTCTGCACCTCGATGTTACCCTTGGCGCATCCTGCTCGTTCAAACATCGTTTGCAGGGAGCGAACGCGCTGGTCGGAATTTTGTGGGGCTTGTTGCAGACGCTGTTGGACGACCGATTTGTCCAGTCGTAGAAAAGTTACGTTGTCACCAAGGCAAGCGCTGGAGAGCGCGAAGACCACTAGCAGGCTGGACCATCGAAACATGAGGTACCCGTCCTGACGGGTTGAGGGTAGCACATCCGTGACCCTACCGTGGAAACTGGCAATCGCTAAAACCATCGCCCGCGGGCAGGGACATTCGACTCGAAACGCGAAGACCCGTCTCGCGACGGGTCTTCTGAACATCGGCTCACCGCGAAGTGCAAAACGTATGGTTAGCGGCCGGCGCGGATGTTGCGGTGCTGCTGCGTTCCCCGCGACGCCGAGTTGATGCGAGCGTTGTTAGCAACGCCGGTCAACACCGGAGTGGCGATCGCCGTGGCCACGCGGGCCACCGGGCCCATTCCGCGGCCCTGGTGCGTGGTGGTCGACAACTGGTTGCCAAAGCCTCCCGGCGGTACGCCGGCAGCGCTCATTCCAGCCCATAGACCGGTGGCAACGGCTGCCCCGGCAACCACTGCGCCGATTATGACGACCTGTTTGCCCGACAGTCCGCTGCCCGGGAATACCGGTGCGGCTTGGGGAGCAGGCATTGGCGCCGGAGCAGGCGTCGGCTCGGCCGTGCGCGAACTCGAAGCACCAGCCGCCAGTTCCGTGGTCGCGCCAGCTTCGGTAACCATCAACGCGCCCGTGCGGCTGGTGATTACGATGTTGTTGTTCATGCGGGCGATTTCATACGTCGCAGTCTTGTCCTTCGGTGCGACTGTAATCTGTGCCGCCTGTGCCGCCATGCCGTCGGTGGTGCTGATGGCAGCCGTGCCGCGAACGACGTTGACCCGCTCGCTCTCGTAACGGATTGCGGAGTAGGGGGTGACGGTCACTTTCGTTCCGTCCTGGTTGACCGCGGTAGCGGTGGCGCCAGCAGTCTCGATCTTGTCGCCGGTGGTGACGGAGGCCGAGCGGGCAACTTCTGTTCCGTTCAGCGTGACGTTCCCCGACGCGTACAGCATCGTGTTGCTGGTCTCAGCCATCAGCATTGCCGCTGGAAATACCACCATCATCGCAATGCTCATGATTTTTGTAGCTAAACAGTTGCGCATAATTCGTTGGCCTCCAAGCCTCGTTTGCCTTGTGATACTGACTGAAATTGGCCCGGTCGCCTGCTGGTTGCGTCTTCTTAGCGGGCGGCCCGTTTGCGTTCGACCATCCGGTGTGCCGCAGTTCCGGCTGGCTTGATTTTTGCCGCGTGACAAAGGTGCGACAAAATCGGTTCACTTCGCAAGCCTGATCTGCTGGTATGAAAACTCAGGCGTCGATTGCGAATCCAAATTGTAACCTACGGGACAACACGTCGCCACAGCATTCTTTAGTAACTGGTTGGTAACGATCGAAAGTCACGCAACGTCGTTCTGCTTCCGTCCGAGAGTTTTGCCGACACCGGAAACCCCGCCACATCACTTCGTAACCCGCGGAATCTGTCTTTTCGTGGATGCTATGACCGGAGTAAAATCGCGCACGTTACGCATTGACACTGCGATATAGTTGCTTTGCTGCAGCAACTGCGAAAGCGCGGTGCAAAGATCACATTGCAGCGGAGGGTGGCCATGAAACTATTTGCACGAATTGTGGTTCTGGCATCACTGGCCGTGACGATTTGTCTCTCGGTGGGCTGTTCCCGTCACGACAACAACGAGCGGTACATTCTTGTCACAGTGAATTCGAAGTTGCCCTATTGGCAGACGGCGAGTGCGGGCCTGGCGAAAGCCGGCGTGCTGTACGGCGTGAAGGTCGACGTGCGCGGTCCCGACACCTACGATCCCCAGGCTGAGGTAAAGGAATTTCGCGACGCTGCCGCCCTGAAACCTGCCGGCATCCTGGTCTCCGTTGCCGACAGCGGATTGATGCAGGCGCCGATCAACGACGCGATTGAAGCCGGCATTCCGGTGATCACCATCGATGCGGATGCTCCGGCGAGCAAGCGCATGTACTTTATCGGCACCAACAATCTGCAGGCAGGGCGCCTCGGCGGCCAGCGCATTTTGGATAAGCTGCATGGCAAAGGCAATATCGTCTTTTACACCATGCCGCAAACCAACATGGACGAACGTCTGAAAGGCTACAAGGACGTCTTCGCCGATCACCCGGCCATCAAAGTCGTGGAAGTCTTCAACATCAAAGGTGATGCGGGTAACGCTTTCGATCGTACTCAGCACTGGCTGACAGACAAGAGTGCGGAGCACATCGACGCATTCGTCTGTCTCGAGGCGTCGGCGGGCAAGGATGTTGCCGAGGCGGTCCGGCGGAACAACGCGACCGACCGCATGATCGTCGCAATGGACACCGACGAAGCCACTCTCAACCTGGTGAAGAGCGGACTCATCGACGCGACCGTCGCCCAGAAGCCCTACACCATGGCTTTCTACGGACTCAAGCAACTGGATGACATCCATCATTATCCAGTGGACTTCAAGAAAGATTACTCGACCGATTCCTTCTCGCCCTTTCCGCGTTTTGTAGATACCGGCGTATCGCTGGTGGACAAAGTCAACGTGGATCTGTACCTGCAAGGGCGCCAGGAAGCCACGTCGAAGCAGTAGAGACACTGCTCGTCAGGACGGCATATTCCAGCTCAGCACTGAGCTCGCCACAGGGAGCAGGATGCTGGGCTGGATGTTCCAATACACGCCAAGTCCGGGAAGGACGGCAGAGTTCACATGCTGACGCTGCCGCTCCAATGCATGTGCCTTTGTAGTTTTTCCGCAGCATCTTTGGCGGAAATACCTTTCATCAACCGAGGAGAGATCGATGCTGCGGATGATCGTACTGGTGGCCATTGGATGGATCGTTGGATTGTCCGCGCGGACTCTGATGCCGGGCAAAGGCCCTGATGGTTTCTGGGCCACTACAGGTATCGGTGTAGGCGGCGCTATCCTGGCAGTGGTCGTTGGACGCCTCGCCGGCTGGTGGCATCCCGGCGACGCTCCCGGGTTTGTCCTGTCGCTGCTCGGCGCGATCATGCTGCTCGCACTCTATCGCGTGCTCAAGACCAAATCCACCGCGTAACTTGACTTGATGTTATTGCTGTTGCCCTGGCTGTTGGGCGCGAGGCTCAACCGGCTCGGGTTCGGCAGGCACCGCGGCTGTCTCGGTAAGGGTTTCGTGACCGGCATCGTCGAGCGCCGGCCTTACACTTACATCCACCGACAGCCGTTGTCCGGCGTGTCCTTTGTACACACCGCGCATAGGAGCCGCGTCTGAGTAATCGCGCCCATACGCGATGCGCACATGGCGCATGCCCACTGGGTTGCCCAGTGTGGGATCCAGCGGCATCCATCCGGCGTCGGGAATGTACGCTTCGGCCCAGGCGTGGGAGGCCTGGCCTCCGATGACTTCTTCCAGCTTGGCCTCGGGATTTTCTTCATTCTGCGGAACCAAATATCCCGACACATAACGAGCGGGAATCCCCCGCTTGCGCAACATTCCCAGCAGCACGTGTGCAAAGTCCTGGCAGACGCCCGCTCCCAATTGCAATGAATCCGCGATCGACGAGTTCACGTGCGTCGCTCCCTTTACGTATTGGAAGCGTTCGTGAATCAACTCCGCGGCGCTGTGGGCAAAGCCTGCGACCGTGCCGTCGCAACGCCGTTCGGCTTCGGCGATCAGGGGCGCCAGTTCCTCGAGGTGAGGAACAAAGGTACTGGCGGCAAGCATGTCATAAAACTCTTCGACCAGGTCCTCTCGTCGCCCCTCTAACTCGCTGAGCGGCATCACGCCATCCGTTGGTAGGACGCTATGCGCCAGCACCACCGATTCAGCCTGTACTCGCAGTCGGCTATGGACAGGAAGAATATTTACCTGGTGCACCCAGTTTCCCAGCGCATCGCGGTAGGAAAATGCCGGCGAGGCTGGCACCGTTGTCAGGCGAAACGACAGGCAGCTTTGGGTCTCATCGTGGATCGGCCGCAACCGCACTTCGTTATAACTCTCCGACACCGGGCCGTCGTAAACAAACTCGGTCACGTGCACGAGGTGAAATCGGTTCATGCGCCAGCTCCGTAGTAGAAGTAGGTGTGGGCGATGTCCTCGCCGATGGTGCGGCATTTAGTCAGCAGGCTGGTCAAATAATCGTGCAGCCCTCGCCGGAAGATGTCTTCGACAGTATCGTAGCGCAGGCTTTCCAGAACTTTGCCCGTGAGCCGCTCCGCCTCGTTGGCATACGAGCCGGGCCCGGTGCCACTGATCGCCCGCAGTCCGGTTTGCAACTCGGTAATGCTGAAGCGGATCGACCGTGGATGTTTGGGATGCAGAATCAACATCTCAGCCACCCGCTCCGGTTCAATCGGTGAGTGGTATTGGCGGCGATAGGCTTCGTAGGCGCCCACCGACTTTAGCACTGCCATCCACTGATGATTATCGGCGGTGCCCGCTATGAACGGAGTTTCCAGCAGCGACTGGAACTGCAGGTCCACCAGCCGCGCCGTCATTTCCGCGCGTTCCAGCGACCACCCAATCTTCAGGAAGTCCCAGCCTTCATCGTGCGGCAGGGTAGCGTCGGTCACGCCGAAGAAGCGATGGCTGCCAAACTTCACCGCATCGCAAAAACGGTGCGGCCCGCTGGAAATCTGCTCGGCTGGATCGAATCGTGTCACCGAATGGTAGAGGCCGTTGATGTCTTCCCACATCTCGCGCGAGATGCGGTCACGAATGGTGCGCGCGTTTTCCCGCGCCTTGGTGATGCACTGCACGATCGAGTTCGGATTGTCAGGACGAAACGCCAGGAACTCATACACCGTCTGCGCATTCGCTTCTTCGTAGAATTGTGCGAAACGTTCCTGCTCGCCCGCCATCACCACCAGCGGGTCCCATCGTAGCCGGTAGGGAACAGCCGACTGCTCCAGCAGCATGTGATAGTTCACGTCGAGAATGCGCGCGGTGTCCTCGGCGCGCTCCATGTAACGCGCCAGCCAGAAGAGCGAATCCGCAATTCGCGACAACATTTCCGTGCTCAGGAGTCTTCCCTCAGGACCCAGGTGTCCTTGCTGCCACCGCCCTGGGAAGAATTCACCACCAGCGAACCCGGCTGTAAGGCCACGCGCGTCAGCCCGCCGGGAATAATGGTTACAGCCTGCCCGTCATAAAGGCAGTAAGGACGCAGATCTACGTGCCGCCCTGCCATGCGCTTGGAATTGACATCGTAGGAAGGCACGCGCGACAACCCAATTACCGGCTGCGCAATGTAATTTCGCGGGTCGGCCTCGATCTTCTTGCGGAAGATCTCGATGGTCTCCTCGTCCGATGCCGGACCGATCAACATGCCATATCCGCCCGACTCGCCGACGGCCTTCACCACCAGTTCCGGCAAATGTGCCAGCGTGTAGCTCAGGTCATCGGGACGCGAGCACAAGTAAGTTTCGACCGTCCCCAGGATCGGTTCCTCGCCCAGGTAAAAGCGGATAAAGTCGGGCACGTAAGCGCACACCGCTTTGTCGTCGGCCACGCCGTTGCCAACGGCATTCGCCAGCGCAACGTTTCCCGCACGATAGGCGCCCATCAATCCGGGCACGCCCATGAGCGATTCAGGACGGAACACCAGCGGATCGAGATACTCGTCATCCACCCGGCGGTAGATCACATCCACGCGCTGCAATCCGTGGATAGTTTTCATGTACACCACGCCGGCATCGACGATGAGGTCGCGGCCCTCGACCAACTCGATGCCCATCTGCTGCGCCAGGAAGCTGTGTTCGAAATACGCGCTGTTGTAAATGCCGGGTGTCAGCAGCACGACTTGCGCGTTGGCCTCGCCGCGCGGCGATAGCGTACGCAGAATGCGGCACAACTCCGTCGGGTAGTGATGTACCGGCAACACTTCGTAGGACTGAAACGCGTCCGGGAACGTCCGCGTCATCACCTGCCGGTTTTCCAGCACGTAGGAAACGCCGCTCGGCGTGCGGACGTTATCTTCCAGCACCAGGAAATCGCCGGTCTTCGAGCACCGCACCAGGTCGATGCCGCAGATGTGGGTGTAGATGCCGTGCGGCACTTCGACACCGATCATCTCGCGATGAAAATGGTGACACGAATAAACCAGCGAGCGCGGAATCTTGCGCTCCTTCAGGATGCGCTGTTGGTCGTAGACGTCCTGCAGAAAAAGGTTGAGCGCCACCACGCGCTGCGACAACCCACGTTCGATGCGGCTCCACTCCGTGTGCGGGAGTATGCGCGGGATCAGGTCGAACGGAAACAGTCGCTCCGTTCCCGTTCCGTCGCTATAAACCGTGAAGGTAATGCCCTGCAGTAGAAACGCAATGTCGGCCAGGTTGCGGCGGTCTTCGAACTGCGCCTGCGGCACTGATCCCAGCATCTCAAACAGCTTGGCGTAGTGTGGCCGGGGAACACCCGAGGCCTCAAACATTTCGTCGAAAAACGCACCCGTCTCGTAGCCCTCAAAGAGCCCGCGATGGAGAGCCTGGATCGAGGCCGTAGTCATGAGTTCTATAACCTAGCAGGTGGACCGCACCCAATGCTAATAAGAACAATTGATAAGGGCTATCAGCATATCTGCGGGTCAAACTGTGCTACTCCATTCTGAACCGCTTTGTATCAGGGCACGACTTCAGTCGTGCCGCATCACTTATTATGCAGTTGTCATCCCTTGGGAGCTTCAGCTCCCGGGGGATCTGCTTTTCCGCGCGTGGGACTTACGCTGCCCGCCCTCCCATGATTGATGCGGTTCCCGCCCCAATCCCCCGTTGTTTCCCCGCCGGATTTGGTGTATTTTCCTTCCGGCGCACTTGTTACAAACGTTACTGTTTGGCCCGTCTATCACCTTCGGGAGTGATAGCGGTCACGGCGAAGCCGCCCGAACGGGACTCCAATACTCTGTTCGCCAAGTGCGGGGTGAAAGCAGCCGTAAACCGAGAGTCTTGGCCCGCGAGTGTGTTTGGTTAAGCAGTGAACTTAGAAGTAGGGTTCGTAGGAGGACCTTTTATGACAGTAGGAATAATGACTTCGCCTGGAATCAAGACTCCGGGCGATTACATCAACGAAGTAATGGGACTGGTGAAAGCGAAGAATCCGGCCGAGCCCGAATTCCACCAGGCCGTTCAGGAAGTCATGGAGTCGCTGCGCCTTGTGTTGGAGAGACACCCCGAGTACATCTCGGAGCGGATTCTCGAGCGCATCGTGGAACCCGAGCGCGTCCTGATGTTCCGCGTTCCGTGGTTTGACGATCATGGCAACATCCAGGTCAATCGCGGATTCCGCATTGAGATGAACAGCGCCATCGGCCCCTACAAGGGCGGCCTGCGCTTCCACCCGTCGGTCAACCTCGGCATCCTGAAGTTCCTGGCCTTCGAACAGGTTTTCAAGAACTCGCTCACCACGCTGCCCATGGGCGGCGGCAAGGGCGGATCCGATTTCGATCCCAAGGGCAAGAGTGACAACGAAGTCATGCGCTTCTGCCAGAGCTTCATGACCGAACTCAGCCGCCACATCGGTCCCGACACCGACGTACCCGCCGGCGACATCGGCGTGGGCGGACGCGAGATCGGCTTCCTGTTTGGCCAGTACAAGCGGCTGCGCAATGAATTCGCCGGCGTGCTCACCGGCAAGGGCCTGGCCTGGGGCGGCTCGCTGATTCGTCCCGAAGCCACCGGCTACGGCTGCGTGTATTTCGCCGACGAGATGCTGAAGTCCCGCAAGGACACTCTGGAAGGCAAGATGTGCCTGGTTTCCGGCAGTGGCAACGTTTCGCAGTACACGGTCGAGAAGCTGCTTGATTTCGGCGCCAAGCCGGTCACGTTCTCCGACTCCGACGGCGTTGTGTACGATCCCGATGGCATCGACCGCGAGAAGCTGGCGTGGGTCATGGAACTGAAGAACGTCAAACGTGGCCGCATCCGCGACTATACCGACCAGTACAAGAAGGCCATCTTCATGCCGTCCGACGTGAAACTCGGCTACAACCCGCTGTGGAACATCAAGGCGGATTGCGCGTTCCCGAGCGCCACCCAGAACGAAATCAACGCCAAGGACGCGCAGAACCTCATCAACAACGGGTGCAAGCTCGTTGCCGAGGGCGCGAACATGCCCAGCACGCTCGAAGCCACCAAGCTGTTCCTCGAAGCCGGTCTTCTTTATGGCCCGGCCAAGGCGGCCAACGCCGGTGGCGTCGCAACCTCCGGTCTGGAAATGTCGCAGAACAGCATGCGGCTGACCTGGACCCGCGAGGAAGTGGACGATCGTCTGCACAAAATCATGATCGCCATCCACAAGAACTGCTACGAGACGGCCGAAATGTACGGCACGCCCGGCAATTTAGTGAACGGCGCCAACATCGGCGGCTTCCTCAAGGTCGCCAATGCCATGCTCGACCAGGGCCTGGTGTAACGGTGGAAGCACCGCGCTTTAGCGTGGTGAATTGAGCCTTACACAAACGCTGGGGCTTCAGCCTTGGCTCAGGAAGTTGAAGCAATCGAAGCGGGGTGGGCGCAAGCCCACCCCGTGGCTTTTCCCATAACCGTTGGCGCGCACCTGGCATAACACGGGGATGGTTCACGCAGCGAGCTTAAGCGAGAAGATTTGTAAGCTATGAAACGTTCGAGAATGCGCCGGTTGAAAGAGCACCATTGATGAATTGATCGTTCCGGCCTTACATCGACTTGTGAACATCACAATGATCTCATAATGCCAAGCAGCAGCCGCAGCGCGCCCAGCGATGCACCAGCTAGTGCCATAAGGCTGGCAACGAGTCGAATCGGATTGATGTCACGATTCCCAAATCGCTCTAATAACCACCTGGTCGGTGCAAGCCCGGCCTTCGCGATCAAAGTAACCAGTATTGCGCCGAGGTAGAGTAGCGTGAGGATGAAGGTGGTGTGCATGACCCAAAAGTACGGCCCGAAGGCCCACTCTCGTCCAGAGATAGAGCGACCGATCAAGGTGCGTAAGACTGCGGTTGCGGGAATGGCGTGGTTCGTAAACACGAGCCCGCACCAAAGCGACAAGCACGCAAACACGAGAGCGATGCCCAGGTCCGCCGCCACCGCCGTCGGTATTGGTAGTTTCGGCAACCTTAGGCGACTGATTTCGCTCTGCGACCACACCGCCGGTCGCGCTTCAGGAGTGACGGCTCCTAACAGAAGACCAATTGAGAACACGAAGCTTAGAAAATCACAGACCACATTAGCCGCAAACATCTGTGCAGTTTGGGGAACATATGCGAGCGGATAGAAACGATGACCGATCACCAAAGCGACCAATGTCAACATAAGACGCATTATAAAAGGGCGCCCCTTTGAGGTAGGTTTTGAGTGTCACGCAAAGCTCTACCGAAAGGAGCACCCGTATGGACATTAAGTATATCGGCATGGACGTGCACAAAGAAGCGATTGCCATCGCGGCGATGAACGGCGAGGGAAAACTGGTAATGGAATCGATCATCGAAACCAAGGCGAGCACCATCTTGCAGTTTATCCAGGGACTGCGCGGTGACTTGCATGTGACCTTGGAAGAAGGGACCTGGTCGGCTTGGCTGTATGACCTACTGAAGCCACACATCACGGAGCTAGTGGTGTGCGATCCGCGGAAAAACGCGCTGCTGAAGGAAGGCAACAAGAGCGACAAGATTGACGCGCGCAAGCTTGCCGATCTGCTGCGCGGGGGATATCTGCGCTCGGTCTACCATGGCGAAAACGGCCTACGAACTTTGAAGGAGCTGGCCCGCAGTTATCTGACGATCAGCAAAGATCTTACCCGGGTGATGAATCGGGTCAAGGCTCTGTATCGAAGCTGGGGCATTGGCTGTGAGGGTCAGCAAGTCTACGCCCCGCGTCATCGCGCAGAGTGGTTGAACAAGATTGGAGAAACGGGCGTCCGCCGACGGGCTGAGTTCTTCTACCAACAGCTCGACGCTCTGCGAGAGTTGCGCCAAGCGGTGCGGAAGGATCTGTTGGCGGAAAGCCGGAAACAGAGCGCGACCAAATTACTGCGCCAGGTTCCTTCGATCGGCCCGATCCGAGCCGCACTGCTAATCGCGCTGATCCAAACTCCTCATCGTTTCCGCACCAAGCGGCAACTGTGGACCTACAGCGGGCTGGCGATCGAGACGCGCGACAGTGCCCAATACCGTTACGTGGGCGGACAAGTGCAGCGCTCCAAGAAACCGCAGCAACTGCGTGGGCTCAATCAAAATCATAACCATGATATGAAAACCATCTTCAAGAGTGCGGCGAGTATGGCCAGCAGCCGCGAGGGAGCGTTCCACGATTTCTACCAAGGCTTGCTCGCCAAAGGCATGAAGCCAGAGATGGCTCGCCTCACCTTGGCGCGAAAGATTGCGGCGATCACTCTAATCCTGTGGAAGAAGGGAGCACATTTCGACGCCAAACAATTGAAACCGCAAGCAGCTTGAGCGTCTCGGACCAAGAGTCCGTTCCATCCCTTGGGTGGGGATCATCCTGGGCGGTGGCACTCGGGTTTCTTCTTGAGACACTCGGGTCGAGGGAGAGTATCTACCCAGAAGTTAGGCGATTTGTGTGCTTCGGCACCGAGTCTCCAACAAGACCCTATGCCCCCTCGCATAACCCAACAAAGCTGTAGGCCACGAGTCTCA
>DATBZX010000418.1:0-10605 GCA_036512955.1 Terriglobales bacterium | reverse complement strand
ACACTGGCTGTGAATCGCGAGGATGGCGGCGCCCTTCTTGAACAGCTTGGGCGGCCCATCGATGCTGCGCTCGCCTTCGGGGAAGAGTACGAGCACGCGCTTCTGGCGCAAACCATAGGCACCCGCGCGCATGGCGGGCACAAGGTTGGCATCCGGGTCGATGGGTATAAGGCGGATGGACTCCGCAATACGGCGCATCAGCTTGCTGCCGAAAATCTCGCTGGTTCCCACATAGAACGTGTCGCGCATGATGGTCCATGGCAAACAAGCGATCATTACAGGTCCGTCGAGGAAGCTCTGATGATTGGGCGAGAGGATGAATGGTCCGGAGCGCGGAAGCTTGTCCACACCCTCGACTTGTAGCTTGAACAAGTCGCGAAGCATCAGGTAGATAAGCCTGAGACCGAGAAAATAAACGGGAGCGGCGATGGGGTGATCGTGATCGATAGTGTCGCGCTCGATCTCGCCTGGCGGGTCATTGATCACCTCTTCCCATCCTGCGGCGGAACGTTGACTTGCGCCACCGGAATGGGCGATCACGGCGTCAACCAGGTCGCGCACAGTGTAGATCTCGGAGGCGACGGAGTCGGGAACGCTGGCGCCCATCTGCTGGTCGAGTGACACCAGCAACTCGACGCGCTCCATGGAATCGAGCCCCAGATCCAGTTCAAGGCTGTCGTTGGGATGAGGTGTGTCTTTCTTTAACTTTGATGCGCCCTGAATAGTGGCTAACGCCTTATTGACATTGGGTTGCTGCATCCATTCGATTTCTTCAGAAGCCAACTGACGGGGCGCGGCGGTCGTGGAGTGGGCGCCCTCCCCCCGCTTGACGCGTTGCTCGACTTCGAAGCGCTTGATCTTGCGGGTCGTGGTACGGGGCAGGTCGCTCTGCCAGATTTCGTAGCTCAGAATGCGCTTGGTGGAAGGCACCTTCGCTGAGAGTCCTTCGATCTCGAAGCGAAGTATGTCGCCGACGTTAACGATCTTTGCCCGACGCAGGGCTTCAAAGTCCGGAACAATCACAGCATGCAGACGTTCGGAGAATGGCTTACCCGGCGCGCTCTGCAAACCAAGTACGCATATTTCTTTGATATTGGGAGACTGCAGGTAATGCGCTTCGATCTCTTCGGGGTAGATGTTCTTGCCGGAACTGAGGACGATCATGTCCTTCTTGCGCCCGGTGATGTAGAAGTTTCCGTCGGCATCGCAATAGCCGAGATCGCCCGTACACAGCCAGCCGTCGCGGTACATCGCTGCGGTGACATCGGGCCGCTTGTAGTAGCCAGCCATGATGATGTCGCCGCGAATGGCAACTTCTCCGACGCTGGCCCCGCCATGTTCGGCCGATGGAGCCCCATCGAAGATCTTCATCTCCACGCCGGGCAACGGCTTTCCAATGGAACCCATCACGATGTCGTTGGGTGGCGTGACGCAGGCCCCGCCGGTGGTCTCCGTCATTCCAAATGCCTGGAGCAGGGTGAATCCCATGGCCTCGAACTGCCGGCCAACAGCAGCATCGAAGCGCGACCCCCCGGTAATGAGGTAGCGCATGCGGGGCCCGAGTAGCTTGTGGACCTTGGCGAAGAAGACATTACCGAGGTTTATTCCCAGCTTGCGGCCAATGGCAGAAACTCGCAGCATCAACCGGAAGGCTAGCTTCGCCACGGCTCCGCGCTGGCCAACTTCCTTCTCGATGCGTTCATGAATCAGGTAAAAGAACTGCGGCACACAGCAGAACAACGTGATGCCGCGGTCCTGCAACGCACGCAAGAGATCGGCGGTATTCAGCGTTTCGAGGAAGACCACGCGCGCCCCGACGGCGAAGGGCAGTAAGAGATTGGCCATCTGCGCCAGAGAATGAAACAGCGGCAGCACGCCCAGAATTGCATCGTCGGGGCCAACCTTGATGACCGCGAAGACGCACTTGATCTCGCCGGCAAGGTTGGCGTGCGACAGCATGACACCCTTGGGATCGCTGGTCGTTCCAGATGTGTAGAGGATGGTGGCGATGTCTTCCGGTTGGACAGGGATGGGATGGAAATTACCGGGGCCGGCCGCAAAGATTGCAGAGAGCGACGGCAGATCGGTCGCGGTCGTGTCGCCATCAATGACTACGATTTTGATCGGCAAGGCAGCGGTGGCTTCGCGGGATAACGCGAGATGCGCCCGATCGCAGAACAACAAAACGGCATCACAATCGAGCAGGAGTTTGCGGACCTGATCGACGTGGAACGCGGTATCGAGCGGCACGGCCGTATTGCCGGACGCCAGGACACCGAGGTAGGCGGCAACCCACTTGGGATGGTTGGCACCAAGAAAGGCGCACTTGGAGCCGCGCTGAATGCCGGACTGCAGCAGCCAGTGTCCAACGGACTCCGCCATATTGCGCAATTGCGCAAAGGTGTAACTCTCAACCGCAGGAGTCCCGGCTGCTACGGCCGAGGACTCGTGTTGCAGTTCGACCGCGATCTGGTCTGGATAGTGTTGTACCGATTCCTCAAAGCGGTCGTAGAACATTCGCCTCGACAGTCCAATCATGCTGGGAATTATTGCTGTCGCGTATCTTACAGCCTCCTTCAATCCGACCACCGCGGGAGCGCGTAATAACCTTGGAGGCCAATGGATTGCAGAGCGGATCGTTGACGGTAATGAGCGTGGTGGCAATTGGTTCAGCGCCGATGTCCGAAGAAGCCGTTAGTAGCTGCTAACGTCCGTCTTTTCCCCCACTTGCAAAGTGCGACCACGCCCGGTAACGCGCATCCAATGTGTTAGGCTTGGTAGTGGGTTGGAGTGTGCGAAATTCACGCATTTCGGCCCGTAGACATTACCCCCAACCGAAGTTCCGCAAGGAAAGATTGCATTGATTAACAAGCTGATGGCGAAGGTTTTTGGCACCAGCAATGAGCGCGAGATCAAGCGCATCATGCCGCTGGTGGAGCGCGTCAACGCGCTCGAGCCCGAGACGAAGCAGTTCACCGATG
The DNA here is from genome assembly GCA_036512955.1 of Terriglobales bacterium. Classification (GTDB taxonomy): domain Bacteria; phylum Acidobacteriota; class Terriglobia; order Terriglobales; family Acidobacteriaceae; genus DASRAA01. The sequence goes on along the minus strand of DATBZX010000418.1, from coordinate 7,624 downwards.
AGCAACTCCGGGCCAAGACAGACGAATTCCGCAAACGCATTCATGAGCGCGTGGATCCGGTTGAAGACGCTGACGAAAAAGCGGTCGCGCTGAAGGCAGTCCTCGACGAAATCCTGCCCGAGGCTTTCGCGGTGGCTCGCGAGGCCAGTTGGCGCGTGCTCAAAATGAGGCACTTTGACGTGCAGCTCATCGGTGGCGTCGTCCTGCACCAGGGCAAAATCTCCGAGATGAAGACCGGTGAAGGCAAGACGCTGGTCGCCACCCTCCCGGTCTATCTCAATGCGCTGGCGGGGAATGGCGTTCACGTGGTCACGGTCAACGACTACCTGGCCAAGCGCGATTCCGAATGGATGGGTAAGCTCTACACGTTTCTGGGGCTGTCGGTCGGCGTTATCGTGCACGACCTCGACGATCGTGAACGCAAAGAAGCTTACGCAGCCGACGTCACTTACGGGACTAACAACGAGTTCGGTTTCGACTACCTGCGCGACAACATGAAGTTCGATTTGAACGATTGCGTGCAGCGCGGACATAACTACGGCATCGTCGACGAAGTTGACTCGATCCTGATTGACGAAGCCCGTACGCCACTGATCATCAGCGGCGCAAGCGAGGAATCGACCGACAAGTACTACAAGGTGAATCGCATCATCCCGCAGTTGGAGCTTGGCGAGGAGATCGACCGTGGGTCGGGCGAAGATAAGATTCTGACCGGCGATTACGTGGTTGACGAAAAGCATCGCACCATCACGGTCACCGACACAGGGTGGGAAAAGGTCGAGCGGCTTCTGGGTATCGGCAATATTGCCGATCCGGAAAACTGGGACTTGAAGCACCACGTCGATACCGCCATCAAGGCGCATGCGCTGTATCGCCGCGATGTAGAGTACGTGGTCAAAGACGGCGAAGTGCTCATCGTCGATGAGTTCACCGGCCGCCTGATGCCGGGACGCCGCTGGTCTGACGGACTGCACCAGGCAGTAGAAGCCAAGGAGAACGTAAAGATCGAGCGCGAAAACCAGACGCTCGCCACCGTCACTTTCCAGAACTACTTCCGCATGTACAAGAAGCTGGCCGGCATGACCGGTACGGCTGAGACGGAAGCTGCCGAGTTCGACAAGATTTACAAGCTGGAAGTGGTGGTGATCCCAACCAATCGTGAGTTGCGCCGCATCGAGAACTCCGACGTGGTGTACCGCACGGAGAAAGAAAAATACTTCGCTGCTGCGGATGAAATCATGCGCATGGCGCAAACTGGACAGCCTGTCCTGGTGGGTACTACTTCAGTCGAAAAGTCGGAGCGGTTGTCGGACCTGCTGAAGAAAAAGGGCGTCAAGCACGTCGTACTCAACGCCAAGCATCATGAAAAGGAAGCTGAGATCGTGGCGCAGGCCGGGCGCAAGGGTGCCATTACCATTGCGACCAACATGGCGGGCCGTGGTACCGATATTCTGCTAGGTGGCAATCCCGAATTCATGGCCAAGCAGGAGTGCCTGAAGAAGGGACTGGCGCAGCCCTTGAAAGTGGTTGCGGGCGAGGTCACGGCGAAGCCTGACGATCCCAACCTGTCCTACTTTTATTTCAACGGCAATGAATACCAGGTGCCGACCGCGCAATGGCAGGAGATCAATGCGCGCTATAAGGCCGAGACCGACGTCGAGCACGAAGACGTAATCAAGTTGGGCGGATTGTTCATCTTTGGCACAGAGCGTCACGAGGCTCGCCGTATCGACAACCAGTTGCGTGGACGAGCCGGCCGTCAGGGCGATCCCGGCGCATCACGATTCTACCTTTCGCTGGAAGACGACCTGATGCGCATCTTCGCCAAGGAGTGGGTGTCGAACCTGTTGCAGCGGCTGGGCATGGAAGAGGGCGTCCCCATCGAATCGGGACTGATCACGCGGCGTATCGAGGCGGCCCAGAAGGCCGTCGAAGGGCAGAACTTCGAAGCTCGTAAACACGTCCTCGAGTACGACGATGTGATGAACAAGCAGCGCCGGGCGGTTTATGGGCTGCGCAAGCAATTGCTCGAAGGTATCGACCAGAAGGAACTGATCCTCGAAGACTATGTTCGCGAGCTGCTTGGTGGACTCCTCGACAAGTACTGCGGCAAGGACGTGCATCCCGAAGACTGGGATATCAAAAGCCTGAAAAACCAGCTCTTCACCCGCTTTGGTGTGGACGTAGAGAAGGAAAACGTCGATACAGATCGGCTCAATCGCCAGGAACTGGGCGATGCGATCTTCGACAAGCTGAAGGAACGCTACGACGCCAAGGAACAGTTGATCGGACCCGAAGCGATGCGGCATCACGAGCGCATCATCATGTTGAGCGTGCTCGACCAGCAGTGGAAAGACCACCTGCTCAGCATGGATCACCTGCGCGAAGGCATCGGACTGCGCAGTTACGGCCAGCACGATCCCCTGGTGGAGTACAAGCGCGAGTCGTTCGACATGTTCGAAGCGATGATGGAACGCTTCGAGGAAGAGACCGTCCGCTACTTGTACCTGATGCAGGTGATCGAAGCGCCCTCGCGTCCTGCACCGCAGCCGGTACTTGAGAGCGGTGGCGATGGTGACGCGCTGGCAGCCGTGAGTACCGCCAGACGGCAGCGGATGGCGACCACGATCGACGATATGGAAGCGGAGTTCCAACGCCGCAAGCGCCGCGAGTTGGACCAGGCACGCATGGCCGGTGGCGACACTCAAGGTTCGGTTCAACAGGTGGTACGTCCCGATAAAATCGGCCGCAACGATCCTTGCCCATGCGGCAGCGGCAAGAAGTATAAGAAGTGCTGCGGGGCGTAATCGGGTCTGACCGCTGATATCTTGCTATCCCGTCGCTGGCGCGGCGGGATATGCTTTTTAGCCAGGCTGATAGCCATCGCTTTTCTGGAGATGCCGATGTCGCTGTGCGCGCAATGTAGTGCATCGTTGTCCGAGCAGGCACGATTCTGTCCGCGTTGCGGCGCCGTGGTCTCCCAAACTGGCGTGGAAGAAGTAAGGGCGACAGTCTCGCAAGCCAGCGTCGAACCGCCGCGCCCAGGCGAAATACCACTTGGGACCGCAAGGGGGGACAGGTCAGACGAAGGACTGCCGCTCCCCGAAAACATCGCCGGAGTGGTGGCATACATCACGATCCTTCCTGCAGTTGTTTTTCTGTTCCTGGAGCCGTTTAAGCGCAATTTCTTTGTGCGCTTTCACGCCTTCCAACACTTGTTTTTGTGGGTTGCTGGGGTTGCCATCGCCATTGCAGCAGGGATACTGACCGCGATTCTGCAACTGATTCCCTTCGCGCGAGTGCTCGTGTTCCCGCTGGCGGGCCTGATTACCCTGGCGTGGTTCTTCTTGTGGTTACTGCTGGTGGTCAAGGCCTACCAACACGAGTTGTTCAAGCTGCCGATCATCGGTGACCTGGCAGAGCAACAAGCCGCCGCCTGATGCCAAAATGCGCTTCCGGTCATTTCTATGCAGTGCTCTTACGGTGTTCGACATCGTCAAACATAAAATGTAATTTCTATTTACCTTTCCTCTCCGGAAATCTGTATCCTGATGAATTCAGTTTTGTGACGGACAATTCGGCGCAGCGGGGGCCGAAGGCATGAGAAAGGGTCTGTGAAAGTTAGGGTCTTTTACCACGACAAATGTTTTGATGGGGCTTGTTCGGCGGCGCTTTTTTCGCGGTTCTACCGGGAACGCATCCGCGAGCACGTCGAATTCGAATATGTCGGACTGGTGCATCGCGCCGGGGCGCTGTTCAATGAATCCGATTTTACTGGCGACGAGAACGCCATCGTTGATTTCAAATATTCGCCCTCGCCCCGCATTACCTGGTGGTTCGACCACCACCAAAGCGCGTTCCTGACGCGCGACGACGCCTCGCACTTTGAGCAGGACACGAGCAATACGAAGTTCTACGATCCCGATTACAGGTCATGCACCAAGTTCATTGCCGAGGTGACAAAGCAACGGTTTGGGTTCAATCCCGATCCGGTAGCGGAACTGGTGGAATGGGCTGACATCATTGACGGCGCCTTGTACTCCGATCCGCAAACGGCAGTGGAAATGAAGGAACCGGCGATGAAGCTCACCATGGTGATCGAGTCGAACCAGGATGCTGGGTTCATTCCCAAGTTGATCGGAATGCTGGCGTATAAGCCACTGGCTGAGATCATCAGTACGCCGGAAATTGCAGAACGTGTTCCGGGCCTGATGGACCGTCATCGCAAATCCATCGAAATCCTGCGGGAGCGCACCGCGTGCAAGGACGGCACGGTGTTCTTCGATATCACCGATCACGAGCTCGAGGGGTACAACAAGTTTGTCCCTTACTACTTGAACCCGAAGTGCGTTTATAGCGTGGGATTGAGCAAGAGTAGTTTTCGGACGAAAGTGTCGGTGGGTTCGAATCCGTGGGCTCCGGTCGAGCCGATCGTGAACCTGGCCAAAATATGCGAGCGTTACGGCGGTGGCGGGCACGCTCGTGTCGGTGCCATCTCGTTCCCACCGGGAAAATTTGAATTGGCGCGGCAGGCCGCAGAAGAGATTGTCGCCGAGTTGCGAGCGAGCTACCTGGAGCAGGCGGCGAAATAAGTTGGAGCGTCTGCGAACCTCGCTGTTGTGGCACAGTAGTTTGGGATGGCCGATAGCCAAAACTTGCAACGCCAAGGGCGAATAGCGTTTACCTATCCTGACTTCGCCTACTATCAATTGGCGCGACTGTTCACCGTGATGGCGACGGAGATGCAGTCGGTCGCCGTGGGCTGGCAGGTTTACGAAATCACCAAGCGTCCCCTGGATCTCGGTTACGTCGGTCTGGCGCAATTTCTTCCCACGATCCTGCTGTTTCTTGTGGCCGGACACGCTGCTGACCGCTTCAATCGGCGAAACATTGTCACCCTCTGCTATGCCGGACTGGGTTTGGCCTCAACCATCCTGTTCCTGTTGACCCTGAGCGGTACGCACTCGGTACATGCGATCTATGCAGCACTGGTGCTGGTGGGAGTCGTGCGGTCGTTTAACGGCGCTGCCGGTCAGTCGATGGTTCCGCAACTGGTGCCCGAGGAACATTTCCCCAATGCCGTCGCGTGGGCGCAGACAGTTTTCCAAGCCGCTGTGATTATCGGCCCTGCGCTCGGTGGGTTGATTTATGCCGTTACAAGAGGGCCTGCGGCAGTTTACGTTACGTCGATGCTGGCGGCTGGCGTGTCGGTGGCGGCAGCCAGCCGGATACGACTGAGACCCGCCAAGCGTCCACGTGAACCGGTTAGTTTGTCCACGCTATTTGCCGGCTTACGCTTCATCTGGCAAAAGAAACTGATTCTTGGGACCATCTCGCTCGATCTGTTCGCCGTGTTGCTTGGCGGTGCCGTAGCTCTCTTGCCGGTCTATGCGCGCGAGATCCTGCACACCGGTCCGTGGGGACTGGGCATCTTGCGTAGTGCTCCGGCGGCTGGCGCTGCGGTGACGGCGGTCCTGCTGGCGCATCGGCCATTGCGCCGGCACGCGGGAACCACCATGCTTTGGTGTGTTGCGGGATTCGGCGTTTTCACTATCGTTTTTGGACTGTCCGGCAATCTCTATGTCTCGCTGCTTGCGTTGCTGCTGCTCGGTGCATCCGACATGGTGAGCGTCATCATTCGTGGAACGCTAGTGCAGTTATCCACGCCGGACTCCATGCGAGGGCGCGTTAGCGCGGTGAATTCGCTGTTCATCGGGACATCGAACGAGTTCGGGCAATTCGAGTCGGGATTGACCGCACAATGGTTTGGCACCGTTCCGGCCGTGGTGATCGGCGGTATTGGGACCCTGGTTGTGATTGCGCTCTGGTCGTGGATGTTCCCCGAACTGCGCGGTGCCGACCGCTTGGTTTCAAAGCTCGAAGTGGTCGAGCACGAGGTGCCATGACCGCGAGCAGTGCCTATTACGCATCGCAGCTCCGCCACGAGTTGAGCCTGCGCAACCGCGCTTTCGCGCTGCAGCGACAGCTCTCGCACGTGGAGAGCTTTGGAGGAATGGCGGTGACGGTTTACCAACCGCACCCCACCCGACGGCGGCACGGCAACTTCTTCGATGAAAGTTACGCCGCGATGGTGGCGATTCCGGAATGGCGCAAGCGGCTGGAAAAAGTACACACCACGGCCAAATCGTCGTTGCCCAGGAGCGGCCGCGGCTGGAAGGAACTCGACTCGTCGATGAGCTCGGATGCGCTGCTGATGAACATTTTCTGCTGCCCGTACGTCTCGGACGACCCGCGCGTGCTCGGGCTGTTCGGCATCGAAGCTGCCGAGTTGCCGCACTTCGGATGGCGGGCGCGGGTGCCGTTGAAGAAGGGCACGGCCGATCGCACTGAAGTCGATATGAAGTTGGGCAACATGCTGTTCGAGGCCAAGCTTACCGAGTCGGATTTTCAGTTCTGCAACCCGGCAGTGCTGCGCGACTATCGCGACTTTGAGGAGGTCTTCGAATCCAGCGATTTGCCCGAGGAGGGAGGAAAACTGGTTTCGTATCAACTGATTCGTAACGTGCTGGCCGCGCATGCCACCGACTGCGGCTTCTGTGTTTTGCTTGACGCTCGCCGTCCGGATCTGATGGAAAGCTGGTATGCGATTCTGCGCTGCGTTCGTCCGGTCGAACTGCGCGTGCGTTGCAAGGTGCTGACCTGGCAGGAATTGAGCGCGATCCTGCCCGAGCAGCTATGCGAGTTTCTCGACCTGAAGTACGGCATCGTGCCGCCGGGGAAAATCCCGGCTATGATGTTCAACGGAAAAGACTTAGGGAGCGAAGAGTAGTTGCGATTGCCGGTCGGTCTGGATGCTCGGTCTCGGCGGCAGTAGCTCATTAGTGTCTCTTATGGAATCCGTTGGATCATTAGTAAAATTTGCTCAGGCGTAAAAAATTCTAATTTCTCTCGACTAAGCCCATCCAGTTTAGGTATAAATCACAAATCACTTATGACGTCAGCCGGCCAATCCCGAATCACTCCGAACTGCGATTCGATCCTCGTGATCCGGCGCCTGGCCCTAGTACGCGTACTTACGCTCGTACTCCTTCTACTAGGAGTAGCGGGCTACATTGGAGGCGCGGGGACGTAGGCAAACAGAAAAAGAAGATCCTGAAAAGCCACTGACCCGCCCTAGCGGAAGTGGCTTTTGTTCTATAAGGCCGCAACAGGATTCAGCGATTTGAGGAGAACAATGAGCGAAGACAGTTGCAGGGAGCGCAGCCGGCACATCACGGAAGGTCCCAACCGGGCTCCGGCGCGCGCCATGTTCAAGGCCGTCGGCTTTACCGACGAAGATCTGCGCAAACCCATCATCGGCATCGCCAACACCTGGACGGAAGTCGGGCCCTGCAACTATCACCTGCGTGAAATCGCCGCCGCGGTGAAAGAAGGCGTGCGCGAAGCAGGCGGCACGCCGATGGAGTTCAACACCATCGCGGTTTCCGACGGCATCACCATGGGATCGGAAGGCATGCGGGCGTCGCTGGTGAGCCGCGAAGTCATCGCCGATTCCATTGAGCTGGTCGCGCGAGGGCACATGTTCGATGGCGTGATCGCGCTGTCGAGTTGCGATAAGACCATCCCCGGCACGGTGATGGCGCTAGCAAGGCTCGATATCCCG
>DATBZX010000417.1:0-13577 GCA_036512955.1 Terriglobales bacterium | reverse complement strand
TCGAATTCCAGATTGCCCTGATCACCTTCACGATTGGCATTCCGGCGGTGTTGTTTGGCTGGGGGCTGGTTTCGCAGAAACACAATTCGGTGACCAAGTCACTACTTACCGCGAACGCACTGATGGCGGCCACATTCCTGGAATTCATGACATCGTTGAGAATGGCCTGATCCTCGGCATCATGCCTTTTGCAAGTTACGACTCGAGGAACCTCACCGTCGGCCACGGCGACCGCTTCCTGCTTTACACCGATGGTGTGCTGGAGGCCGATCGGCGCGGCGAAGAGTTCGGACCGGATCGCGTTAAATCCATTCTGTCCCATCCACTTTCTGCCGAGCAGCTCTGCGCCTCGCTCAGCCGGGAAGTCAGGGCCTGGTCGCAGGATGTCGCAGGCGACGACATCACCATCGTTGCCCTCGCGATTGGCTGAAAAAGAAAAGCCACCCGCTAAGGTGGCTCTCAATTGTTTGGTATCGGATGTTACGCCACAGCAGCGCCCGACAGCACCTGCTCGCGCACTTCTGCGTCATGCTTTTCGTCGGCGCGGCTGCTCGGCAAGGCAATCTCCAGCAACTCCGGAATCGACTTCACGTAGTGCATGGTGAGGCCCTGCAACTGTTCGGGAGTCAGGTCCTCCTGCACATTCTGCCGGTTCGCCTCCGGCAGGATGATGTCCTTCACACCTGCACGTTTTGCGGCTAGCGCTTTCTCCTTGATGCCGCCGATGGGCAACACGTTGCCGCTCAGCGTAATCTCCCCGGTCATCGCGGTCAGCGGTCGAACCGGCCTGTCCGTGAGCAACGACACCAGGGCTGTCGCCATGGTGACACCGGCCGAGGGGCCGTCCTTGGGAATAGCGCCCGCCGGCACGTGGATGTGGATGTCGTGACCGGCGAAGAACTCTTCGTCGATCCCCAACTCCTTCGCGTTGGAGCGAACCCACGTCAGCGCTGCTTGCATCGACTCCTGCATTACCTGGCCGAGTTGTCCGGTCATGGTGAATCCGCCCTTGCCCTTCATCTTGTTGGCCTCGATGAAGAGTATGTCACCACCAGTCGGAGTCCACGCCAGTCCGACGGCGACGCCGGTGCGCTTGGTGCGCTCGGCAATTTCGCCTTCGGTACGGATCTTCATTCCGCCCAGCATGTCGGTGTGCTGCACTAACTCGGGCGTGACCACCAGCTTGTCGGTCTTGCCTTCCGCGATGCGGCGCGCCTGCTTGCGGCAGATTGTGCCAATGGTGCGTTCGAGGTTACGAACACCCGCTTCGCGCGTGTAATGGCGAATCAGGAAGCCGACAGTCTCCTCGGGAAACTCAATCTGCTCCTTGGTGATGCCGTTCTCTTCGATCTGCCGCGGGATCAGGTATTGAAACGCTATGTGTGACTTCTCCTCTTCGGTGTAGCCCTGCAGTTCGATGATCTCCATGCGATCGCGCAGCGGCTCGGCCACCGGATCGAGCTGGTTGGCAGTGGTGATAAACAGCACCTTCGACAAATCGAACGGAACATCGAGGTAGTTATCGCGGAAGCTGAAGTTCTGCTCCGGGTCGAGCGCTTCCAGCAGCGCCGAGCCGGGATCGCCGCGAAAATCTCGTCCTACCTTGTCGATCTCGTCGAGCATGAAAACCGGGTCGTTGGTCTCGGCGCGGCGAATGCCCTGCATGATCTGGCCAGGCAGAGCGCCAATGTAGGTGCGACGGTGTCCGCGGATTTCGGCCTCATCGTGCACGCCGCCGAGCGACAGGCGAACGAACTTGCGTCCCAGCGACCGCGCAATCGACTTGCCCAGCGAAGTCTTGCCCACGCCCGGAGGTCCGACGAAGCACAGGATCGGTCCCTTCATGTTCGGTTTCAGACGGCGAACCGAAAGGTAATCGAGAATGCGGTTCTTCACCTTCTCCAAATCGTAGTGATCGGAGTCAAGGATTTCCTTGGCCTTTGGGATGTCGATCTCGACGCCCGACGATTTCTGCCACGGCAGAATCGCCAACCACTCGATGTAATTGCGAGTAAGGCCATAATCGGCGGCCATTGGCGACATGCGCGCGAGGCGGCCGAGTTCCTTCAGTGCCTCTTTCTTCACGTCGTCAGGCATGCCGGCGGCTTCGATCTTCTGGCGCAACTCCTCGGCGTCGCGCGTGGTCTCGTCCTGCTCGCCCAGTTCCTTCTGGATGGCCTTCATCTGCTCGCGCAGGTAGTACTCGCGCTGGGTCTGCTGCACCTTGTCCTGCACTTCGCTCTGGATCTTGTTGCGAAGTTGCTGAACTTCTAACTCTTTCGCCAGGTGCTGGTTGATCTTGTCAAGCCGCGCCTGTACATCCGGCGTCTCCAGCACGTCTTGCTTATCGCGCGTGGACAGCGAAGGCAGAGACGAGGCGATGAAGTCCACCATGCGTCCTGCGTCTTCGATGTTGGCTGCCACCGTCGAGAGTTCATCCGACAGGGTAGGAGATCCCGCGACGATCTGCTGGAACAGCGTCAGAACGTTACGTTGCAGGGCTTCGATCTGCGCATTCTGCGCCGCCGGGATTTCGGGAATGGTTTCCACGCTGGCCCGCATGAACGGAGTCAGTTGCGCGTACTCCGTCACCTTCACGCGCTCCAAGCCCTCGGCAAACACAAACAGGCTCTGGTTCGGCATGCGCACGACTTTGTGCACCACCGCCAGACTTCCCACGGAGAAGAGATCCGTCGGTTGCGGGGAATCCACGCGCGCTTCGCGCTGCGCCACCACGATGATCGTCTTGTCGTCGCCCAGGGAGTTGATCAACTGCACCGAACTCTCGCGTCCAACCGTCAGGGGCAGCACCGCATGGGGAAACAACACGGTGTCGCGAATCGGCAGCAACGGCAGGGTGCGGGCTTCTTCGCTGTCGTTGCGGAACTCTGGATCCGGACTTACATCAGGAGCTTTCTCGGCTATCTTATTAGTTTTGCTAGGCATATGACTCCTTGAGTCACTTACACTCAAGATTTGATGAGCGAACTGTTATAAAAGATGCAACACCCATTTCTTCGCCCTCAGGGGCATTAGCGGACTTTCCGGATCTGTCTGGGGACCGTATTCCCGGAATCGCCGACCGCAGACGAACTGACCTCACGGACGTGGCGCGGAGCGGTTAGGCGACGCCTTGGAACCGCATTTTCCAAGCGGAAGGATTGTACTCAACAGGGGAGGCGGCTACAACCGCTGCAGGAGATTGTTTACAAAAAAGATTCCCAAAACAGGATGGCGTGGCCAGTATGGGCTACCGGACTCGGGCCTTCGCTGAAGGATAGACGCCCAGCACTTTCACGAATTCGGCGATCTCGCCCAGGTGGCGTAGAGCGTGGCTCGCGGCCTCCTCGTCGCCGCGCAGGATGTCAGCGAAAAACACGTACTCCCACGGGCGTCCGCGCATGGGGCGCGATTCGATTTTGGTCAAGCTTATGTCCCGCAGTGCAAATACGCTGAGCGCCTTAAACAGCACGCCGGGAACGTTCTTCAACGCGAACACCAGAGAGGTCTTGTTGGCGCCCTTGGCAACTTTTTTCGATTTCGTGATCAGCAGGAATCGCGTGTAATTCTGCTGGTCGTCTTCGATGCCGGAAAGCAGCACGCGTCCGCCGTATTCAGCGGCGGCGCGCTTGGCAGCGATGCCGGCGGCGTCCTGCAATTTCTCGTGGATGACATGCCGCACGCTGCCTGCCGTGTCATAAAACGGCACGGCCTGAACACCTGGGTGCGATCCAAAGAAATTGCGGCACTGGTCGAGCGCCACGGGATGCGAGAAGACACGCCGCAGTGCGCTCAACCGTACTCCTGGCGGAGCAATCAGGTTGTGGCGAATACGCAGGTGCATTTCGCCGTGAATGAAAACGTCGCGTGCCAGTAGCAGGTCGAAGTGCTCGGCCACAGATCCCGCTAGCGAATTCTCAATGGGAATCACCGCCGCTTGCACCACGCCACTCTCCACGCGGTCAAATACTTCGGCTGAACGTGCGCACGGTACCACCGTGGCTCGTGGCAACATCCGTCCCGCCGCTTCGTGACTGAACGACCCCAACTCTCCCTGGATGGCGACTTTCATAGGATCGGCATGAGCATAACAGACGGCCCGCTAGAGGGCCTTTCCCATGAGGTAGGCATCGAGCGCGTGCGTCGGATAATACAGAGGCAGCGTGCGCAGAATTTCATAGCCGAGCTTGTGGTACAGCAGCAGTGCCGGCTCATTGTTGACCGCAGTCTCGAGATACACCTGCTCGCACCCGACGGCGCGCAGACGTTTTTCGCATTCGTACATCAGGCGCGTTGCCAACCCGAAACGGCGGGCTTCGGGAATGATGTCGAGGGTCAGGATGCGGCCGATTTTGCGGATCGGCTGCGCGACGGCGAATCCAGCAATGTCTCCGGCGAACTCGCTGCCTCCGGCAGACTCGGCCACCAGCGTGATGGCTTTGCGCCGCGTGATGAATCCCGTCAGGTCCATCTGCGTGTAGGCAATGCCCGGAGGAAAACACTGCTGATCGATGCACCACAGGCAATCGAAATCGGCAGCACGGTAGTCGCGGATCATGAAGTCCACATACTCAGTGTGCAAGTCAGAACTCGAAGCGCGCAAGTACATCTATTTGAAACTGGAGAGTGGGAATTCGAAACTCCGCGCATCCTCAACTCGCTCGATGGCGATGATCGCTACCCACTCGTTGTTGCGGTTTTCATAACGTATGATGCGTCCGCCCAACATCGACGCTGCGCGCTCCGGAGTGACGTCTTCGTAGTAGTCGAAGAAGCGTTTCTGCAGCGCCTCGCCAAACGCCAGACGCTGCAACAGCGGGCGTGGCGGCTCCCACTTGGTGGTGAATAGAAACACAATATCGAACTCCACAGTCGCGCGAGCCACGCGCTCCATTTCTGGTTCCGAGAAATTCTCCATCTGGATCACGTCCAGGGGCTGCTTCACGTAGCCCAGGAACGGCCGGGTCATCTCATCTGAGGCTGGCCATGCCGTCAACACCCGCGCGTGCGGATAGCGCTGCGCGATCTCCGCCTCAGCCTGCGCGTGCAGGACGACGTAGTCGCGGTAGAGCAGTGTGTCTTCGGGCGCGATGCGATACGGCGGAGGCGTTAGAAGTGCGAACAAGAACGCGGCGCACACCGCGGCAACGCACCAGACCCAGTGGTGCAGCCGCCGACGCAAGGTTGATACGCAAATCAAGATAACCAGGGGCAGCACGGGAAGCATGTATCGCGCCAGCACCGCGCCACCCAGGATCGACAATGCGACCACGTGCGCCGCGATGATCACTCCGAATAACAGTTGTACCGGGATCGCGATGCGCCGCCGTTCGCTGCCATCGCGCTCGAGCAACGCTGGCTGCGACATAGCGTACGCCGTGAAGATTGTCAGCACGAATAGGTTTAGATATCCCAACAGATGCCACAACCGGATGAGCATGGCGAGTGCCACCCGCAATGGCGTCAACGTAGCGCCCAGGTTGTAGCGCAGGTATTCTGGATTGCCGAGAAAGAATCCGGTGCGATGTTGATGGTAGGCGAACCACAAAAACAGCGGCGCCACGCACAATAGTAAGGAGAGGCTGCGCAGCCAGTTGCGCTTCTGGAAACAGAGCGACTCGCCCGACAACTTCGTTCCCGCAAACAGCGGGCACAGCAACTCCCATCCTATCAGCGCCATCGGAGTGAGGATGGCAGTCTCCTTCGCTAACGGCGCCAGCGCCAGAAAGACCACGGTCGCCACCGGACGCCGCTCGACATACATCGCCAGTCCCCAGACGGTGAGCGCGCACACCATCATGTCGAGATGGGCCATTGAACTCTGGGTGAAGAACACCGGATACAGCGCCGTGCACATCACGGTAGCGACCGCGACCTGGTCATTCGATACGCGACGCGCAAGTCGCCAGACACCCAGCAGCGCGAACGCCGCCACCAGCAGCATGGCGGTGCGCGTCACCGCTGGAGTGAAGCCGCTGTACTTCCACCAGAAGGCCAGCCATAGCATCACCAACGGAGGATGGGCGTTCGACAGCGTGGTGTGGGGAATCGGCGAACCCGTTAGCAGCAGATCGCGCGCCGCTGGAACGTAATATCCCGCTTCATCCCAGAAGTACGGCAAGCGCAGCAATGGCGCGTGAAGCAGGAACAGGCTGGTAAAGATCAACGAGAAGGCGAACAGATGGTCGCGGACCGACTCCCACGCGACAGCAGCCGAGGGCAGGGAACTGCCGGGCGGCCGGGGTGCTCGCGACTGCGGAAGCGGGCCGCCCATGGTTTTAGTGAATTGGTCCGCCGCTGGGATTCATGCGCGGATCGAGCTTGATCTCGCCAAAGGTGCCCTCATAGTTCACCAGGTTCTGCTGCAGGATGGTGTAAAGCGCCTTGGCCTGCTGGGGACTCAGATAGATGCCCTGGAAATTATTGACCTCAACCTTGGTTTCGTCCTGCTGCTGCAGGGTGCCGAAGACCAGGAAGAAGTCCCACACATTGACGCGCACCTGCACGCTGTTGGCGTAGTTCTCGCGGTAGTCCGAGGTATTAGAGAGGTGGATCGACGGTTGCGTAGGATTTGCCATTATGACCTCGAGGCGCATCGCGCCGGAAAGCGCAGTGTAACAAAGATCGCCCTCTCCCATAGGAAATGCCGACCGGATTCGCGACAAAAAAGCGGCTCCCGAAGGAGCCGCCGAGGTGCAACAGACTCGTACCTAGAAACTGAACTTTGCAACTGTCTGAATCACGCGACCTGATACCTCAGCCCCTTGGAAGTTTCCATAAGGGCGGCTTGCCGGAGTTACCGTGGTGATGCCGTACGGTCATAGCGCCGCACTAGGCATGCCTAGCAGGGAAATTGGCGCCGTGACGGATCAATCTTCTGTTCGTTACTTTGCCGGCATCGTGTAATAGCCGGTGCGGTGCCGCACCTGCAACTCTGACGGGTTGGGATAATCCTTTGTGGAGGGATCGATCTTGATCTCGATATGGCGGAATTCCGAGTCGGACAACCGGGCACTCGGATAGTAGGCAATCAGGTACTGCGTCCGCAATTCATCGCTAATCTGGCGGAAGGCCGCGTCAAGTTGGTCCAGCGAACTGGCATAGAAGTACTTCCCGCCAGTATCCCGCGAGAGTTGAATCAGCGCGTGCTCGCCGCCGATGTCGCGCCCCGCGTTGTTCTCGATAGGCACGATTATGATGCTGTACAGGATCACTTCCGCTTGTTGCGCCTCCCGCACTGCTTCCTGGTAGCTGGTCTTGCTCACCGTGTCGCCGCCGTCGGTGATAACTACCATCACCTTTCGCCCGCGCCGGTCCATCAGCGCATCGGAGCCGAGATACAGGGTGTCGTACAGCGCCGTCGCCGCGCCCGCGTGCACCCGGCTGATGCCCTTGTCGATCACTCGTCCGTCGGCGGTGAACGGCGTCAGTTGATCAACCACCTCGCTGAATTGAAACAACGAAATGCCGTCAATGGGCCGCAGGATCGCGTGCGAAAAGCGGCGGGCCGACTCCAGTTCCAGCTTCTGGTTATTACGTGTGCTGAGGCTGGCGTCGATGGCAATCACGATCGATAGCGGCAATTCTGACTCGCGCTGAAACACCGCGATCTTTTGCGGCTTGCCGTCCTCGAAGATTTGGAAGTCTTCCTGCTTTAGCGACGACACTGGAGCGCCCCCCGGGTTGGTCACCGTGGAGAATACGTTGACCAGCTTCACGTTGACCCGAATCGTGCTGCCGGCGTCTGGGGCGGGCGCTGCCTGTACCTGCTTGTCTGGAGGATGTGGAACCGTGGTTGCTGAAGGTTTGTTTGAGTCCGGTGGACGGGGCACGGTGCTCTGCGCAAACAGCGACGTCGCTGCCAGCAGGCACAGCAATCCGCCAGCCCACGCTGTACAGATTCGTGTTGTGATGAGGCCAGAGGAAATACGAGCGGCTACGGACATTCGCTTAATTAGAACCCCAAACCGCCTACTTTGACGCGGCATTGCCCACGATTGGTACTTCCGGTGGAAACGGCTCGCCGTCGGCCCACACCGCACCGTCTTCGAAGTACTCCTTCTTCCAGATGGGCACTGTCCTCTTAAGGGTATCAATGACCCATCGGCAGGCTTCGAATGCCGCGGCCCGGTGCGCCGACGCCACGGCTATATAGACGCTGCTTTCGCCGATCTGCAATGGTCCCAGCCGATGCACCACCCACACATCGCGGATCGCGTGGTTCGCCAGCGCCTGCTGCGCGAGTTGCTCCATCTGCCGCAATGCCATGGGCTCATAAGCCGTGTACTCGAGATACAACGTCCGCCGTCCACGCGTCTGGTTGCGCACGATGCCGTCAAACACGACCACTGCGCCGTCTTCCGGCTGCTTTATGACAGCAGCGATCGCCGCACCATCAATGGGGTCGCGCACCAAGGCGGCGTGCTCAGTCGCCTGCATCGCGGTACTTGCGCTGCTGACGACTTCGTCCGGTGCACCACCGCTCACGGGAGGAATTAGCGCCACCTCATCGCCTTCGTGCAAGGGCGTCTCGCTGCCCGAGTACTCGTAGTTCACCGCCAGCGCGATAGCATCGCGAAACTGGGGAAGCTGCGGAATCCGCTGCTGCAAAGCCGCATACAATTCGCCTACCACGGCGCTGTCGGACACCTCGACCAGTTCCGTATCGCGTCCTGCGATCTCCTTTAACATGCCGAGGTACCGCACCCTCACCTGCATGCCTCAAGAATATCGCAGATAGCAAGATCGCTGATGGGCGCGAAGTCAAAGCGGATACCGCTGCTCGCGTAGCCGCCGGCTGTCTCAGCGCATCATCCCCACTAATGCCGGCATAAGAACTTTGAATTTCTCAACTGCGGCAAAACCATTTATCAATCTCCCGGCCACCAAAAATCATTCTGTCAACGCGGAAGGCGCGTAGACTTTTCTCGATCAATCTTTCAGGGTTCGGCCAGTACCGAACTGCGCACAGTTGGGCGCATGGGAAATCCTATGCCAATGCTTCACGTCTCCTCTAAGGTATTCTGGACGCGGTTGCTTCGGAACTTCCTGCCATTCCTCGTTATTCTGATATTCATCGGCAACATCGCGGCACAATCCACCCCGGCGCCTGCCACCGCAGACCAGATCGCCCAGTTGCAGCGGCAAATCGCGGACGCCAAAAGTTCCGCCGACAACGCCTGGATGCTGGTCAGCTCAGCCCTGGTGCTGCTGATGACTGGTCCGGGGCTGGCCCTGTTCTATGGTGGCCTGGTGCGCAAGAAGAACGTGCTCTCCACCATGATGCAGAGCTTCGCCATGATGGCCGTCATTACCGTGCTGTGGGCGATCGTGCTTTACAGTTTGTGCTTTAGCTCGGGAAATAGTTTTATCGGCGGCTTCGAGCATGTGTTCCTGCGTGGTGTCGGGGCGCAACCTGCCGCCGATTACTCCCCCACCATCCCGCAGCAGACGTTCATGATCTACCAGTTGATGTTTGCCATTATCACGCCGGCCCTCATCAGCGGGGCATTTGCCGAGCGCATGAAGTTCAGCGCCATGGTGCTGTTCATGACCCTGTGGTCGATGCTCGTTTATGCACCGATGGCCCACATGGTGTGGGGCAAAGGCGGCCTGCTCAATGCCAGCCTCGGCGGACGATTTCCTACGCTGGATTTCGCGGGGGGTACGGTGGTCCACATCACCTCGGGAGTTTCCGCGCTCGTCTGTGCTGGGTATCTGGGCAAGCGGCTCGGGTACCCCAAGGAGTTGATGCCGCCGCACAGCGTCGTGATCAGCTTCATCGGAGCGTGTCTTTTGTGGGTCGGCTGGTTCGGATTCAACGCTGGCAGCGCTTTGAGCGCGAGCAGTCTGGCCACCAGCGCCTTCGTTGCGACCCACTTCGGCGCTGCCGCCGCGGCCATCGGATGGTCCGTCGCCGAGTGGATTCGCAACGGTAAGCCCAGCGCACTGGGCGCGATTTCCGGATGTGTCGCCGGACTGGTCGCGATTACCCCCGCGTCCGGTTTCGTCGGGCCCATGTCAGCGTTGTTCATCGGCCTGGTCGCCGGTGTCGGATGCTTCTTCATGGTCACGCGAGTGAAGATCGCTCTTGGCTACGACGACTCCCTGGACGCCTTCGGAGTACACGGAGTCGGCGGGACCATCGGCGCAACCCTGACCGGAGTCTTCGCCTCCAGAGTCATCAATCCCATATACAAGGATGCGCAGGGCAACGCCCTTCCCGTCGGTATGCTCGACGGCAACTTTCACCAGATGCTGAACCAATTGGTGGGTGTCGGGATGGCGGTCGTTCTCGCCGTCGTGGGATCCTTGATCATCCTCAAGATCGTCGATGTAGTGATCGGACTGCGAGTTGCCCCCGAACATGAAGTTGAGGGTCTGGATCTCTCGCAACACGGCGAAGAGGGTTACTACTGGGAGAGTTCAACGACCTGAGTCGAGCGCGCAGGCTAAGTTGTTAATATCGTGAGTTCACAGAGGCACTTATGACAAAGCTGGAAGTAGTGATCCAACCGTCGAAGTATGAAGCCGTGAAAGACGCGCTGCTCGAAATCGGCGTGGAAGGGATGACGGTGATGGAGGTGCGCGGCCACGGACGGCAGAAGGGCCATACTGAGTTCTATCGCGGACGCGAATATGCCGTCGACGTTCTGCCTAAAGTGAAAATCGAAACCGTGCTGCCTGACCGTTTGGTCGACGCCGCAGTCAAGGCCGTTACGACGGCGGCCCGCACTGGCAAGATCGGCGACGGCAAGATCTTTCTTTCCCGCATCGACGAAGCCATACGCATTCGCAATGACGAACGAGGCGAGACCGCGCTCTAGCTGGAGGCCTTCCTTGGTGCGGATCCGGCACGATCTAAAGTGGAGGCCGCAGGGCGGAGCAAATTTGCTGGCCGAGCGAAAGGGATTGCGCTGCTTAAAGGGAAATGAAGGAGAAGCGTGAATGCTCTGTTTGCATTCCTGCCGCGGATACCCCACCACCGAATCCCCGCGGATTTCGAAGTTGCCCGATATGGGAAACGTCGCGCGAATTTTTTGCCGCGCAAGTTCAATTCAACTGCCCCAAGAAGTATCGTTGGGCTATTCTAGACACGGCTTGCAAGCTTCGACGTGCAGGGAGTTTGCAAGGCCTCCGCTCCTTGTTTTTTTCATCCATAGTCTGACATGGAGGTCGTAATGGCATTCTGTTCCGCGTGTGGTACGCAGATGGCCGATAACACGTCATTCTGTCCGAAGTGCGGTAAAGCAGCCGGCACCGGCCTTCCCGCGGTCGCCGCTTCCGCCGGCCCCGGCGCAGCTTCCGGTTCTCTTCCCATGGCCGAGAACATTGCGGGAATGTTGGCCACCAAGAAGAAGAACCCCAAACCTCCGAGTCCCCAAACGCGAACGCTTCAGCCATGAGCTGACCCTCGCCTATGAGAGTGGCCAGATCATCGAGTTGAAGGAGACCAAGGAGGCCAAGCCCAGCGATGAAAAACGCTCATGAACGTTTCGGCAAACTCGTTTATCGGCGGCGCACAGAAAAGACGGCAACCAACCTCCGCGTTTTTCTGGACGCCTTTGTTGGAGAAGAACGCGGCAAAGCCCATTTGGTCTCGGTGGTTGGCGGCGACGTGGAGATCGGCGCCCTAGCTGCAGCGTTTGCCAATGGTGACTCATTTACAGTGGTCGATCCTTACGGTGAAGAGAGTATCGTCTCGCTGGGCGAGAAACCGCTGTGCTTCCGAGGTTCGATCCTGGTCCATGGCCGGAAGCGGCCGCTGAGACATCTTGTGAGCTGCTCACAGGACTTAGCGGACACCACCTCCAATGGGAAACTGCTCCTGATAAGTGACGACCATTCCTTCATCTGGTCTTCGCTGGTGCGGCACTACGGTCTGCCGGCTACACCGGAATGGGGCGCTTGGAAGATTTCGCAATTGCAATCGCAAAAGCGGATTCAGCCACTTCCCGCGTTTGGATATGCCGGAGTAGCCGTCAAGACCAAGCGGAAAGTGTTATTGGCGCTGCTTCGGAAGGGGCTGCGCAGCAATCGGCTCGCGTTTCCTTTCCAAAATGGGGCCGTCGAATGGCCCGAAATCCAGCTCACGAAGAAGACCGCCTGAGTCCCGCGTGAACAAGTGCCTTCGCTGACTACAGCGGAGAACCGACCATTCGCGGATGTACTACAGACCCACATTCCGAACAGTTCTGGGAGGACCTGACTTATGGCGTTGCTACATACAGGCGACCGCATTTGTGCGTCGTGCGGAGGCATCAACGGCCGTCATCAGCTAGCGTGCGCTGGCGACGAATCTGTCGAAGTAGTAAGCGTTTACACCCGCCAGCAAGCGATTGAGGATGGCATCCTGGTCGATTGCGAGCAAGCTCCAATGGGTGAGATGCGCCGCCAGCTTATGAAGTGGCCGCTGGCGATGACCGCCACAGCATTTCATCGCTACTTGTGGCCAATAGACGAGGAGGCGAACCTGCCGCCAGGTCAGAGTTTGAAAGGCCGGTTCTGGGATGTGATTTGGATGTTCCATGCGGCCGTCAAGGGGGCAGTCCCAGCCCAGCGCATTGACCCGTGCAACCTGCTGTTCGACTTCTACTGCATCGTTGCTGATCCGGCACTGTCGTCAAACGAGACGATCAACGCGATTGCCAGAAGCGGGCCAGAGGGGATGCGGCTGGTAACGCTGAAGGCGGTTTCTGGGCCTGGCGATGACGGCGAGCCCGTGATGACGTTCATGCTGCCGGACGAAGATTGAAGGTGGTCGGTCTCTGAGCCGCAGTGGACGAATCGGAAAAGGCTGACGACGATCAACCTCCCAAATCAGCTCTGGCGTGGCAGTTGCCGGAACGACACCAGATGCCAATGGCCCTCAGGCGTCGACGTTTCCCGGCGCAGGATATAGAGACTGCCGTCGTCCGCGCGTACTTTGTAGAAGGCATCCTGTGGCCCGTACCACTGGTCAAGCACCTCCTCGACCATGTACTGGCAATCCTCAAGCCGAAATCGAACCGGCCTTTCATCCGCCGTCCGCCCAGAGTAGCAATCCACTTCCAGCTTCATCTCCCCTTCTCTTCCCTTCGTTCTCACGCGCCGGAGACAAACAACCTGGCTCGATCCTACTTGGATGGCCGACACGGCCGAACCCAAACAACTGACCGACGTAATTGCACTTGCCACACCGATCTTGTCCGGAGAGACTCATGCAGACCCCTGTCGACATCTACACGTATATGCAGCTCCACAGTGCGGAGCTCGGAAAACGAATCCTCTCATCGTACCCCGCCCTGCATGGCGTCGACGAAACGCCGTCTCCACTTCTCTCTCGGATGCTGCGCGCGCCCTATCCGGCACAAACCCTGGCGATCATGGGTGTGAGCAAGCGATGGCTCTTGGCTCGCAACGCCAATGTCGTAGCGGAGTGCGGCTCTGGCAAGACACTCATTGCTCTCGGAAGCATGTTGGTTCATAGCGCCGGCAGGCCATACTCGGGCCTGGTGATGGCGCCACCACACCTGGTCGAGAAATGGGCTCGGGAAACCTTCTTTACATTGCCGCACGTGCGGGTGTTTCTCATCGAC
>DATBZX010000416.1:0-8106 GCA_036512955.1 Terriglobales bacterium | reverse complement strand
TCTACAAGTTTGAGGGCGCCCTTGCGTTTGGCTTCGTTTTCCAGTGAGTAGTCGTTGTAATTCAGCTGAGCTTGCGGATCAGCCTCGTGAGCATACTCGAACGCCTTTTCGATGTAGTCTTCGCCGATGATCTTCATCCACGGTGATTGCCGCAGCGTGCCGTCTTCATTCAGGGCTTCGTTCACAACGTCCCATGCGTTGACTTTGCTTTTGTATCGACCCACTACCGTTTGAATGTGATCGTGCAGGCGCTTTAACAGCGAGGTCCGGGATAATGGATTGCCCTGCTCATCTTCAAACACCCACTTCGGCGTCTGCGAATGCCATACCAGGGTATGCCCGATGATGAACATGTGGTTCTTGAGACCAAAGTCCACATACTGGTCCGCTAGCGCGCAGTCGTAGGTGTCGGGCTTGGGATGAACCACTTCCCACTTCAGAACATTCTCAGGGCTGATGCTGTTGAACTGGGCCTTGACCAGCGCAGTTTCCCGCGCATCTTTTCCGGAAAACTGGGCCGGATTCAGCGCGGCTCCAACCAGAAAGCACCCTTGATAGGCGTCCTTCAGTGAGGTTGGCGCCTGGCCAGACATCGCCACATGAAACGCCATCAACCCCGCCACTCCTGCCAGTATCAACGCCGTCCGTGTTTTCAGCACCGGATTCCTTCGCCCTGAGATGTCCCGCCGAAAAGGCGATTCCGACGTACGTGTTCGCCTAAGAAGCGAACTTCTTGCGCCGTTCAGCCAGCTCATTGGCAATCTCCAGGTTGACTTCTCTTGTGATGGGATAGAAGAACAAACATGCCGCGGTAGCGAAGAAGGCCATTCCCGCGTAAACGCTCGCGGTCAACAGGATGCCCGACTGCGCGCGCGCCGACTGCACCGCAGCCGCGGAAGCAAAACCGTAGAAGGACAAGAGCCAGCCTGCGATGGCGCCGCCCAGTGCGAGACCCGCCCATAGAGCAAATACCACCGCTGCCGTCACCGTACCGCTGGCGCGGCGGCCCGTCTTCCATTCGCCGTAGTCGGCGACATCTCCCATCATTGCCCACAGAATGGGCCCCGACAGGCCGAAGGAAAATTGACGAAGCACTTCAGCCCCGACGATGGCAACTGTAGCGCTCGGCGGAATCACGAGCAGCACAACACTGAAGACGCCCGCCAGAACCATACTCGCGATAAACAGCTGGCGCTTACCTACCCGGACCGACACTGCGGTAGAGCAGGCAACCCCTAGCAGTAAAGAGGCGAGCCCAAACCCATTGAACCAGGAGAAGAGGTCCACGTTGCCGGCTACAAATCGGAAATAGGGCAGCATCACGTTGCCGCGCACCAGGATGGCCATGAAGTAAAACAACGTGGCGAGAAACAACACGATCCACGGACGGTTCTGGAACAGGTCCTTCAGGTCCTGGCCAGCAGAGGTCTTTTGCTGCGGATCGGGCTGGATGCGCTCTTTTGTAGCCAGGAAGGCAATGACAAAGAAAACGACACTCACGGCGGACAAGAGACCCATCGTAAGTTGGTAACCGAGAGCGTCATTGCCGTGACCGAAGAACTTGACCATTGGAATGGCGAGGCTGGCTACGATGAAACCGGCGGAATTGGCAGCGATCTGGCGGTAGGACGAGATGCTGGTCCGCTCGTCGGGGTCAGTGGTCATGACCGCCGTCAGCGACGCGTATGGCACATTGTTGATGGTATAGATCACCCTAAGCAGGATGTAGGTGGTCCAGGCATAGATGATCTTGCCGGCCGGACTGATATTGGGAGTCGTAAAAGTGAGAACACCAATGATGCCAAAAGGCAGTGCCGTCCACAGCAGCCAGGGCCTGAACTTGCCCCATCTCGTGTTGGTGCGGTCCGCAATCACGCCCATGACGGGGTTGAGGCAAGCGACTGCCAAGCCGACGACAAGGAATAGGGTTCCTGCCTGCGCCGCTGTAAGGCCAAAGGTGTGGGTGTAGAAGTCCAGTTGCAGGGCGAGCATGGCCTGGAAGACAAAATTAGCGGCCATGTCGCCCAGAGAATAGCCAACCTTTTCGCCGATCGAGAGTTTCTGAATCATCCTTTCCTCATTGTGCCCGACGCACCAGCGCCTCAGCTTGAACGCCAGCCTCATACAAGCATCGACTAGCCGGCGTGCAACACCACTTTCTGGAGATCAGCAGCGTACGTGGACTGCCGACCATGATCGCAAACTCACCCGGTTCGACCACGGGCTTGACGTCCGCTAGAACGTGTCGCACAAATTGAATTCATTCAAAGGCCGAACTGTATCACACCACCCCGACACGAACCGTGAGATGACTCACCCAGGCGGTGCCCAGAGTGGCGCGATTTCCGTATGCAGTCTAATTTGGAGATGAAATCGCACGATGAGGCCACGCGACGACGATGTGTGCGTGCCTTGCAGTGCTTGACAGGTGGCTTATTGCCAGCGTACAAGAGCAAGTTCGTGCCAAAGACTGTGCTGAACTGCCATTGTGAGGAAGCATTGTGACTAGACGCGTTCCACTCCCATATAACGTCAGCTTCAACGCTCAGAACTCGCCGATGGGAGCGTTCATGAGCTTCACATGCGGGAACTTTGGAACTCGTGGCGGAATCGGGTTGCAGATCGGGCAACCAGGGGACCAGGAGATCTTCATTGGATATAAGGACGGTGATCGTCACTCCGGCGCCACGCTGAAGTGCCTGCCGTTTTATGTTGGAGCGGTGAACCGCGCCGCCGACGCGTTCTTAGTCGAGCAGGCCGGCCCAGCGGAGCAAAACGTCAAGCCCGATGCAGAGTCTTTCAAGGCTGGCGAATTTGAGCGATCGTACGGCTGGTGCACGGACGAATGGCGGGCCGATGGATTGACGTTCAAGGTCTACTCGCCATTTGGCCCGATTCCCGACCCGGCGAAAGACTCCGAGCAGCAGATGAGGGAGGGATTGCTGCCTGCGGTTGTGGCTCGACTCACGCTTGACAACACCGCTGGCACGACTACCAAGACCGCGATGTTTGCGCTGAATCATGCCCGTCCGGGCACGCGGATTCTCGAAGATAACCTCGGAACCGGGCGATTGGGATTCGCCTTCCGTCGCGAGGCGGGCGGCGCGGCCGAGTCATTCGACTTTACTTCAGACGAAAAAGGAACGAAGGCCCCAACAGAGCCCTTTGTATTCATGCGCTGGTCGGCAAGTGACGGCGTGCGCGAGAAGTACAACCCGGTCCATTTGCTGGGGTCGTGCCCCGGATTTGGCTTTGAGATCCCGCCGGGAAAGAAGTACGGGCTGGTGATCGCACTGGGATCGTTTCTGGAAGGTTTCCAAACGAACGGGCTGGACGGCCGTTATTTGTTCACGCGCTACTACAAGGGATTGGCTGACGTGCTGAAGACGGCGCTCGATGGGGCTGCCGATTTGATGGCGCAGGCTGAGGCGCTCGATCAGAAACTTGATTCCGCGCGGCTCTCCGAAGATCAGCGCTTCATCATCGCGCACGCAACGCACAGTTACTACGGAAGCACGCAGTTGCTGGAGGTCGAGGGTCAACCGTTATGGGTCGTGAACGAAGGCGAATACTGCATGATGAACACTCTCGATCTCGCGGTCGATCACGTGTTCTGGGAACTTGACCACAATCCGTGGCTGGTAAAGAACCTGCTTGACGCCTTTGTGCAGCGCTACAGCTACACCGACGAGGTCAAGGTCTATCAAGCTGACGTTGCAATGGCTGCGCACACCGCTCAAATCGATCCTTCACAGGCGCCGCCCCCGCCCGATGAGGCGCAACTGAACCGTCCATATGACAGGAAACCGGGTGGGCTGAGCTTCTGCCATGATATGGGGGCCCATAACAACTTCTCGCCCAAGGGGCACAGCAGCTACGAACTAGCAAACCTCACAGGTTGCTTCAGCTATATGACCCAGGAGCAACTTTGCAATTGGATTCTCGTGGCCGCGTGTTACGTGGCGAAGACACGCGATATCAAGTGGCTCGAGGCCAACAAGCACGTGATTGAAGCGTGCCTGGAAAGCATGGTCAATCGCAGCGGCGATGTCGGCTTCGCACAGTACGACAGCACAAAATGTGCCGGCGGCCAGGAGATCACGACCTACGACTCGCTCGACCACTCTCTGGCTCAGACGCGCAATAACGTGTATATCGCGGTAAAGAGCTGGGCGAGTTACAGAGCACTGGCGTTGCTTTTCCGCGATCTGGGCACGAAGGACAATCAAAGACGGTCGGAGGAGTTGGCCATTAAGGTGGCAGGAGTTGTCGCCGGCCAGGCCGTGGACGGCGTGCTGCCGGCAATCTTCGAAAAGGGAAATTCGGGATACAACTCGCGCATTCTGCCGGCAGTCGAGGGCTGCGCGTATCCCTTGTACTTCGTAAAAACCGGATGGGTGACAGGGACCTTGGACGAAGTGTTCGGAACGCCGTCGGAGAAGCGAATGTACGACGCCCTGAAAGAGCACACCCGCAAGCTGCTGCTCGACGTCGAGCGCCGCAACTTGTTTGCGGACGGCGGAATCAAGCTGTCCTCGACCAGCAATAATTCCTGGATGAGTAAGATTTCCATCTTTATGCATGTGACGCGGAAGGTATTTCATCTCGATCAGGATCCGGCAGTGGCAGAGATCTTTCGCGCGGCCGATGCCGCTCACGTCAAGTGGCAGACGGAAGGAAGCTCCTACTGGGCATGTTGCGACCAGATTGTGTCGGGGGAAGGCAAAGCCAGCCGCTACTATCCGCGCATCATTACCAGCGCGCTTTGGATGGATTAGGTCCTCACAGTAGAGGGAGAACAAGAGGGCACTCCCTGTTTGCCACAGAGTGCCCTGTATGTTTTCCGCGTGATCTACTTGGGAAGCTCAGCCTTTCCGATGACCCTAAACTTCGCGGTTTGAATCGACGCCGACTCGCTTGGTTGCGAACCACCTAACGACACGACGTAGTCTCCGGGGACGACCACACGGTTCCCCTTCGCATCGACTTGCCCGAGTGAGCGCGGATCAACCGCCAGGCTAACGTGCGCCGACTGGCCTGCCTCCAGGTGGATTCGCCGGAACGATGCAAGCACTCGGATAGGCGTCTCGAACTGCTTCGGCTGACTGACATAAAGTTCGACGACCTCATCTCCCGCCGTGCTCCCGGTGTTCTTCACATCCCCGGTCACCGTAAGAGGTTCACCTGCCTTTAGCTGCGATGGAATTTTGATATTGCTGTACGCAAATGTCGTGTAGCTGAGTCCGTATCCGAAACCGTAGAGCGGCTTGCCGTCAAAATACCGGTACGTGCGCGCGCTCATCGAGTAGTCCTCAAACTTCGGCACCTGGCCGAGGGACGAATAGAACGTCAATGGAAGGCGCCCCGCTGGATTATTGTCGCCAGCCAACGTCTCGGCAATCGCCGTTCCACCCTCTTCGCCCGGATACCAGGCTTCGAGGATCGCGTTCGCATGCTCCTGCGCCCAATTCACCGCCAGCGCGCTGCCGTTCTGCAGCACCACGATCAGCGGCTTGCCGGTCGCGGCCAGCGCCTTCAGCAGATCTTCCTGCACTGCCGGCAAATCGATGCTGGTCCGATCGCCTCCGCTGAAGCCCTCCAGCTTCACCGGCATCTCTTCGCCTTCGAGGGAAGGTGAAAGACCTAAGGTCGCGATAATTACATCCGACTGCCCGGCAGCTTTCACTGCTTCATCCCGCAACACCGCCGCCGGTGCCTGCCAGGTAAGGTCGATGCCGGCGCTGCCGGTGCCGTGGAGGTACTCCAGGCGAATTTGGTGTGGCTGCGTGTCGCTGAAGTGGACCGCTGCATCGGTCACCGCACCCCTTTCAGGAGTGCCTTTCTCATTGCTGGCGACAAGCAGTTTGCCGTCCAGGTAAAGCCGGAACCCCTCCGTGTTTTCGCAGGCGTAGCAGTAATTGATTCGAACTCCGAGCTTGTACTCTCCGGGCCCCGGCGGAGTAAAGGTGCCGCTCCAACGCACGGAGTAGTTATTGCGCTGCAGGCCCGCCACCGGAACGACCCTGTCCCAGTTGAAGTTAATGCTGCGGTCGGTGCGTGTAAGCACCGGTGTGCCGTTGAAATCTTTGTTGCTGAAATACTCACCCGTCAGTCCGTAGCCAGAGCCGCTGGCAGGGTGCAATGCCGTGTGCTCAATCGGCATCGCAAAACCTTCTACCAGACTGGACCCCTGGGCATACGCAATGCGGGCCGACGGAAAGCGCTTTTCGATTCCAGCCAGCGGGTAGACTGGCGACGGTGGAGGCCCGTTGTAATTGCCCTGCAGTGACTGCACCAGTTCGGCCGTCGGGCCGACCACGGCGATGCTCGCGATTCCGGCTTTCAAAGGAAGCGCATGGTCGGCATTCTTCAGCAGAACCATCGACTCTCGCGCTGCCTTAAGTGAAAGCTGCCGATGCTCAGGTGAATTGACCTCGCTGAAAGGAATCCGGCCGTAGGTGTAACTTGACGGGGGATCGAACATCCCAAGTTCGAAACGCGCGCGAAAAAGGCGTGTGAGCGCGATGTCGAGCTCAGCTTCGGTGATCAACTTCTGCTGCACCGCCTGCACCAGCGCAGGATAAGCCTGGCCTTTACCGTATCCGCACTCCAGATCGGTCCCGGCCTTTACCGCGTCCGCCGCCGCGCGGGCAATATCAGGCGCGTAGTGATGACCGGTGTACACGTCGGCGACGGCGGCGCAATCGCTGACCACGTAGCCATCGAAGTGCCATGCATCGCGCAGGTGCTCCTGCAGAAGCATGGTGTTAGCGCACGCCGGAGCGCCGTCAATCGCGTTATAGGCGCACATCACCGACTGGGCATGCGCTCCAGTTACGGCCGCACGGAACGCTGGCAAATAGGTGTCTTCGAGATCATGCGGCGAGACATCGACATTGAATCCGTGGCGCAGGGGCTCGGGGCCGCTATGTACCGCATAGTGCTTCGGAGTGGAAACTACTCTTAAATATTTCGGATCGTCGCCCTGCATTCCGGAGACAAAGGCAACCGCCATCTGCCCGGTAAGAAACGGGTCCTCGCCATAGGTCTCCTGGCCACGCCCCCACCGGGGATCGCGGAAGATATTGACGTTTGGCGCCCAGAACGTGAGGCCGAAAAACATCTCGTGGTCATCGTCGCCCATGGCCTGGTTGTACTTGGCGCGCGCCTCAGTCGAGGTCGTCTGCGCCATCGCATGCACGAGGTCCGTGTCCCAGGTCGCCGCCATTCCAATCACCTGCGGAAAATTCGTGGCATACCCGGCAAATGCGACTCCATGCAGACCCTCGTTCCACCAGTCATACTTGGGTACCCCGAGGCGCGGAATGGCCGGCGAATGATCCCGCATTTGCGAAACCTTTTCTTCCAGGGTCATGCGGCCGATCAGTTCCTTCACGCGCTGGCCCACCGGCAGCGCCGGATTCATGTAAGTCAGCGTTTGGTCGGCGGTCTGTTGTTGGGGAGGCGCGGTAGACGCGGCAAGTGCGAGCAGCCAAAAGAAAAAGACTACCCTGAACAAGGCACAGGTACGTGGGTATGGCATGGAGAACCACTCCTATCGAGAACGTCTTAGAAAACGCGCCATTATACGGATCGGGGTGACTGCCTGTACATCACGGCACGAATCCACTGCGAAACGGCTACTGTCATCTTTGGATCCAGCTTTTCCCTTGATCACTGGTAGCTTAATTAACGCCATCCGTGATCGGGGATCGACCTTGTCATCCCGTCTAAGACTTGTCGTTAGCTATCGATGTTTCCTCCGAGCGGCGCCATATGGCTTCGGCGCACGCGCAACGACCCGCGACGCATGCGCCTGCTGCAGGTCGTAAAACTTGCGCGTGCATGCGCCCAGAATCCGACCCCCTGTATGTCGCCCTTCTCGTAAATGCAATGGAAGGCCGCGCCGCAAAGGATTTCTGCAAAACAAAAAAACGCTCGGCAACCCTGGGGGCCGCCGGGCGCTTCTAGGACGTGGCCCTAGTTCGATTCCTTGGTGATCGCGTCCGCAGCGTTGCCAGCAACGACCCAGCTTGCCGACCCGGCCACGACGGCTTCATCCTCGAACCAAAGGAATCCGAAGTCGTCGATGCACTCCGGAAAATC
>DATBZX010000415.1:0-4698 GCA_036512955.1 Terriglobales bacterium | reverse complement strand
CAAGGGGCTGCGGACTGTCCTGGTCGTGCATGGACGCGGACTGCGATCGCCCGGCGGGCATTCTGTCCTCAAGCACGCGTCGGCAGGATGGCTGTCCCATGGCGCGATTGGCGGGCACGTGTTGGCATTCACGAGCGCGCGACCCGCAGATGGCGGGGCAGGTGCGACGTACGTGTTGTTGAAGCGGGAAAAAAGCCGCGCGCCGTTCGACATTTTGCAGGGTGCCAAGCGCCGGAGTTAGGGTGCCGCGCCTCCGGCGCGACTTGTTACCCCCGCTCGTCCGCTTGGTTGCGTGAGGTGTCACAGCCACACGGCCGCCGGCCGCTTGGCGGTCGGTAGGTGGAGGTGCAGGCGCCGCGCCGAGCCTGCTCGACGCGGGGCGCGAACTGTCGCATCGCCTCGGCTACAACGAGTAGTATGCCCGCAGAGCCCGCTGATGCCCGAGACCGTTGAAACGAAGACCCTTGAGTTTGGCCGGCATGCCTCACCGGGTTCCTGGTTTCTCTCGAAGGCGAGCGAGATCGAGGAACGGCCGCAGCTGCTCCCGTACTCTCACTACTTGCGACAGGCGTGGAGGGAGATCGGTCTAAGCGGCGTTCTCTGTGTGGACGGCCGGCCGGCCGTTTACCTTTGCGAAGGCGTACGGTTCACCCGGGAGCAAAAGCGGGAGCACCATCGCTTTGTATGGAACCAAGGCTTAGTTCCGCTACTCGTCTTCATTACGCCCAACCAAGTAGAGGTCCATAGCACGGTGAAGAAGCCGGAAAAGGACCCAGATAACGGCGGCCTGTTCAATGTCAATTTGTCGAGTCTGATCCCGAGTCTCGGTAACATTGCAGATGCACTGGAGTTCGCGCGCTTAGTGCGCTCGATCGAAACTGGCCAATTTTTCCAAGACAACGCCCGATTCTTCCCGGCAAACGAAACAGTGGACCGCTGTCTTGTTGAAAACCTCATATACACGGCGCGCAGGTTGAAAAATGCTGGATGGGATCTGGCGCAGGCTCATGCTCTGCTGGGTCGGGCTTTATTCGTGTCCTTTCTCCATGAGCGCAAATTCATAAAGCCAGATTATTATCCGGAGGGAACCACCCGCCTCCTCGACATACTGAATCAGCCGCACAT
This sequence comes from Terriglobales bacterium, assembly GCA_036512955.1. Classification (GTDB taxonomy): domain Bacteria; phylum Acidobacteriota; class Terriglobia; order Terriglobales; family Acidobacteriaceae; genus DASRAA01. The sequence continues at coordinate 3,573 of DATBZX010000415.1, read as the reverse complement.
AGACGAGATCAAGCGCCTCCTTTACCGAGAGTTCTTTCCTCGACTCAAAGACGAGTTCAACGGAACGATGTTCGATACGGCACTGGCTGACGAAGAGCGCCACATCGGCAAGGCCCATCTCGACATCTTGGCTGACTTCCTTAGCGGCCATGACATGCAGTCTGGCCAGATGACACTTGGCTTCTGGGCATACGACTTTCGTTTTATTCCGGTGGAGACCATCAGCGCCATTTACGAAGAGTTCATGAAAGATGCCGACTTGAAAAAAAAGCGAAGTGAGGGCGCTTATTACACTCCTAGGCACCTCGCCGAAACCACGCTCCATGTTGCGCTCGAAGGCCGTTATGCGGGAATCCGCCATTGGCGCGTACTCGACCCGGCATGCGGTTCCGGCATTTTCCTTGTCGCAATGTTCAACCTGCTGGCGGAGCAGTGGCTGCGAGAGAATTCCACGAGCCGTAAGCAAACCAAGGCCCAGGCGCTGTTGGATATTTTGCAAAAGCAAATTCGCGGTGTGGATCGTAACCCTGACGCCTGTCGCATTACCGCTTTCAGCCTCTATCTCGCACTTTTCGAGAAGCTGCAACCAATCGATGTGGAAGAGTTCAAAGAAAAGGTAAGTCACGGCCCGTTCTTGCCTGCTTTAGTCTGGAGTGGAACTGATCCTATCGACGCGCCCGTGGTCCTGCAGGGGGATTTTCTGGAGGACCAACTGCCGCTAGAGAACGATTTCGATCTCGTCATTGGCAACCCTCCATGGGAAAGCCGGGGCAAGGAACAAATCGCCCTGCACTTCGCTCTGAAGTCGCCGGGCTTTCTTCGAGATGGCGGTATTGGGTGCTTCCTATTGCCTTCGGCAATCCTCGTCAATCGCCATGGCACGCTTGACGGAGATTGGTTCCGCAAGGTGAGCGTTGAAAAGATTGTTCAGCTTGCCGACTTCCGTTTTGTGCTATTCGAGGCCACGCACCCGTGCTTCATCCTCCGGTATCTCAAAGTGACCCCGACTCTGGAGCACACTGTTGCCTATGAGACTCCCAAGCTGAGCCGGTTCGACCGACGTCGGGGCGTGATTGTTGTCGAACCGGACGACCAAAAGCTCGTGCCGCAGCATGATGTCCTGGAAGCGGCGCTCCGAAAGCGCCTGCAATCGCTTTGGAGCCGGAAGTTCTGGGGAACGCCGCGCGATGAGACATTCTTGAGGCGTTTGGACTTCTTTCCACGATTGTCGGATTCAGCGAAACAGAAAAACTGGGGCGGTGGCGTGGGGTTACAGCCATTTTATCCTGGAGCATATTCGGGCAAGCGCAAACCTCTGAAGCCTTGGAAGCTTTCAGACAACTACCTAGCGAATGACAACAGTTTCCCGCCGCTAGTTTTGCAGGAAACAGATTTCACGACGCTAAAAAAGGGCTTGGAGACCTCGGTTCATCAACGGAAGAGCATTCGTGCTTCGTTAGAGGAATTGCGTAGGAAGCCCGCAGACTCCGTGTTTCAGCCACCGATGGTAATCTTCAGCGAAGGTTTCACGAAATTTGCTTTTTCCCGGCACAAAGTCTTTTTTCAGAACTCCCTTCGCTCGATCACGGGACCGGAAAGCGACGCTGATTTGCTTCGATTTCTTACTGCCGTGCTTGGGTCGCGTTTAGTCCAGTATCAAGCGTTCCATTCTGGCTCAAGCAACGGTATCGAACGCGAGAAGTTGCACCTCTATGAGAGTCTCAATACGCCATTTCCGCTTCCCGACCACGAGCTTGCAGCATCAAACGCTGTAGAAATCTTGCGCGAAGTTGCAGGCATCTTCAAAGAACTAGAACGAGTCGGAAAGAACACCGCCGCGTCCAAACGTTCAGATCTAGCAGAAGATGCTTGGGCTAGGATTCAGCCGCTCGTCGAGCAGTATTTTTCCGTGACCGACGCGGAGAAAATCCTCATTGATGACACGCTCAATCTCAGCCAGCCAAGTATCCATCGTTCTAATCTCGACGGCAAAGTGCCGTCACTGGAATTCCCCGAAAGCGCCGCCCGCAAGCACTATGCTGACACGCTTGTCGAGGTGCTAAATCGGCGCGCCCGCCAACGCGGCATCAAGATCCAAGCAGAGGGAATAATCTCAAAGGCACTGAATCTATTCTTTTTCACGGTGATTTTCGGCGACCAGCGCAAGCCATACAACGAAACGGGAGGCGACGCAGAACTGTGGAAAGCGCTTGACCGGATTGGTAAAGCAGCACAACACGACAATAGATCGGTCAGTTATTTGCGCGGCTTCAGCTACTTCGAATCCAACCGCCTCCACATGCTGAAGCCCGCCACTATGCGGAATTGGTCCCGCACCGCAGCACTTAACGATGCCGATGCCATATTCGAGGACTTGGTGGGGCAGAGTGCATGAGCGCGCGAAGATTCAATGGCGCGCTTGAGCCACAATTCAATCCTTTCGACGATAACTACCTGGCTGAGATTATTGAAGCCACTGCTGTTGCTTGGGCGCGCATGAAGCATCCGATGCGAAGCGAAATCGAAGACCGAATCACTTTCCGTCTGGCCGGACGGCTGACCAAGGACCCCAACTTCGCTGAGATTCCTTATGACGTTGTTGCTCAATACTGGTTGTTGGGTTTAAACGGCCGGCGACTTGGGCGTTTGGACCTCCGCTTTAAACACCGTCATTCCCAGCGCGATTACTTTGCCTTTGAGTCGAAACGGCTGCATGTAACTTATCCTGGGGGCCGTTTCTCAACTGAATATCCCACCTACGTTGGCGACGGAGGAATGATGGCCTTTGTGGACGGACAGTATTCGAAGTTACTTCCGGCAGCCGGGATGCTCAGCTATGTCATGGATGGTAGGTCAGATAAGGCGTGGAGCGGATTGCAGAAACGCGTCAAATCTCGACGGGAACGTCTCAAGCTCATCGAAAACTGCGAGCTTACAGAGTCGATTCTTTCAAAAGCTATTGGGAATGCATTGGAAGGCACCCGCTTGGGAGAGACCGAACATGATCTGAAGACACACCGGCTGCGGCTGTTCCACCTGCTGCTTCCGGTTCGTTACGGACAAGGCGGAGCGAAAGCATAAGGCGGGGGCTTTTTCTCTCGGACTGATGCCGACGCTCTGGGCGCCGTTGAGGCGCTCGACGTAGCGGACTGGTTGGCCTGCACTCCGAAAGCGCGCAGAACCCTCAGCTACCGTGGGCCAAGCGGGCGGGTGCTGGCTTGGTGCCCCTGAAAAGAAGAAACGGGGCCCGGTCGGGCCCCGCTGTCATTACGACATTGTCCGAGTCCGTAATCGCTAGATCTTCGCCTGCAGGAAGAATGCGATCACGAGCGCGTACAGGGTCAGCGCTTCGATGAACGCCAGCCCGATGATCATCGGCGTGAAGATCTGACCGGCGCTGTTCGGGTTGCGCCCTATAGACTCCATCGCGGAGGCCGCCATCCTGCCCTGGGCAAGCGCGCTGCCGAACGCCGCGATACCGATGCCGATGTTCGCGGCGAGCGCGATCAAGCCGCCGCGAAGCGCCGCGGCCGACCCTGCGGCGCCTGCCGCCTCCTGCGCCATCGCAAGCAG
>DATBZX010000414.1:0-18624 GCA_036512955.1 Terriglobales bacterium | reverse complement strand
CATGAAAGTGGAGACCGATCTGGCCAAGTCGTCGCTGGACCGCACCGATCAGCGCGATCCCACCAAGGTTTACCACAAGCTGACCACTGCGCAATTGCAGGAACTGAGTCCCGCCTTCGCTTGGAACCAGTACTTCACGACTATCCAGACGCCCAGCTTTGACAGCCTGAATGTTGCGGTTCCGGATTTCGTGAAAGCCATGAACCAGGTCGTCGCCAATAACGACCTCGACACCGTGAAGACCTACCTGCGCTGGCAAACTCTTCACGCCTCCGCTCCAATGCTGCCCAAGGCCTACGTCGATGAAAACTTCGACTTTTACGGCAAGACCCTGCGGGGAGCCAAGGAACTTCGTCCGCGCTGGAAGCGCTGCGTGCAGTTTACCGACGGCGATCTGGGCGAGGCGCTGGGCCAGGCCTATGTGGCCGAGACCTTCCCGCCAGAAGCCAAGGCGCATACGTTGCAGATGGTCCACGAATTGGAAGCCGCTCTTAAGACCGACATTGGCGAGCTCTCGTGGATGACGCCGGAAACCAAGAAGCAGGCGCTGGAAAAACTGTCGCGTATCGACAACAAGATCGGCTATCCCAACCAGTGGCGCGATTACAGTTCGCTCAACATCGTTCGCGGCGACGCCATGGGCAATTCGATGCGCTCCAACCAGTTCGAGTTCAACCGCCAGCTCGCCAAGATCGGCAAGCCGGTGGACCGCAACGAGTGGGGCATGACTCCGCCCACCGTGAATGCCTACTACAATCCGCTGGAAAACAACATCAACTTTCCGGCGGGCATTCTGCAGCCGCCGTTCTATGACTACAAGGCGGATGATGCCACCAACTTTGGCGGCATCGGCGTCGTGATCGGCCACGAGCTCACCCACGGTTTCGACGACGAGGGCAGCCAGTTCGATGCCGACGGCAACCTGCGCGACTGGTGGACCGCCAAAGACAAAGAGCAGTTCACCAAGCTGGAAGACTGTTTCGTCAAAGAGTACGACGGCTTCGTGGTCGTCGATGACGTGCACATCAAGGGCAAGCTGACCCTGGGCGAGAACACCGCCGACAACGGCGGATTGCGCATCTCGCACATGGCGCTGCTCGACGTGCTGGCCTCGAATCCGGAGAAGACGGTGGATGGCTTCACTCCGGACCAGCGCTTCTTCCTCGGCTACGCGCAGATCTGGTGCGAGAACATGACGCCCCAGGCCGCGCGCTTGCAAGCCCTGTCGAACGAGCACTCCGATCCGATGTACCGCGTCAACGGCGTGGTGTCGAACTCGTCCGATTTTGCCAAGGCTTTCGGATGCAAGCCGAAAGCGCCTATGGTCCGCAATCCGGCGTGCCGCGTCTGGTAGCGCGCAGGTAGTTTTTGCTCCGTATCAGGGCACGCCTTTCAGGCGTGCCGGCAAGCACTTTCTTCTTGTCATCCCTCGCAGGCTTTAGCCTGCGGGGGATCTGCTTTTCCAACCTTCCGCACCCTATTCACTCCCGCCGCCAACGGTTTTCTTGTTGTCATTCCTCGCGGGCTTCCGTTTTGCCTGCCGCCTCCGTGCACCACGCTTGCAACTACCGCATCACGCTCAGACCCGTGCGGGACTGGGTTATAGTGAAATGTGGTATCGGTGAACTCGTCCCGCCCTTATTTTCTCCGGACACTTGTAGCGTTTGCGGCCCTACTGCTGCTGGCGACGACGCCTGCCTGTAAGCGCTCGGTCATCACCAAGCATGAATACATGTACGTCTCGGCCCCGGAGACCAGCCTGCGCGACCGCGTCGCCACCATGTATTCCAAGGTCGGGACGGTCCACAACGGTGACCGGGTTGACGTGCTGGAACGGCAGCGGCGTTTCGTGCGGGTGCGCACCGACGCGGGTGTCGAAGGATGGGTTGAGCAACGCAGTCTGGTTTCGCAGGATGTCTATGACGGGTTTCAGAAGCTGGTGCAGGACGGCAAAGACCAAAACGTCCAGGCGCACGGAACCACGCGCGCCGAACTCAACATGCATCTCACGCCGTCGCGCGATGGCGAGCGCCTTTACCAGCTCAAAGAAGGCGAGAAGGTTGAGGTCCTGAAGCGCGCTACGACCGACAAGAACGCGCCGAAGCCTCCACCTCCACCCAAGCCCGCAGTCCCTGGCGCGAAAGGCCAGCCTGCAGGGAAGGACCAGAAGCAGACTCCGCCAGCGCAGCCTGCGAGTGCGCCAGCGCCAAGTCAACCGGCTGCTGCCCAACCCGCTCCACCGGCAAGCGCAAAGGCCCCAGTTCCGTCGGCATCGAAGACCGGTGCCGCGGCCGATAAGGCCAAGCCAGCCGAGCCGCCCAAACCAGTGATGGAAGACTGGTACCTGGTGCGGAACTCCGCCGGCAAAGTCGGATGGGTGCTGATGCGCATGATCGATCTCGACGTTCCGCTCGACATCGCGCAGTACGCCGAGGGCCAGCGCATCCTGGGCTATTTCGTCTTGAACACGGTGCAGGAAACTATTGACGATCAGGCCAAGCAGATGCCGCAATACCTGGTGCTGCTCAACGAGCCGAAAGACGGACTGGCATGGGACTACAACCAGATTCGCGTCTTCACCCGCAATCGCAATAAGCATCGCTATGAGACGGCGTATCGCGAGCGCAACCTGGAAGGCTACTTCCCGGTGAAGACCGGGCACGCGGTGTTCGACAAGGAAGGCGACCTGCCGACTTTTACCATCCGCAAGAAGATGGAAGACGGGCAGATGGTGGACGTGACCTACAAGATGAATGGCCCGATCGTGCGCCGCGTGCCCACTCCGGAGGAGCTGGCGGCGCAGAAAGCCAGGCATGACGCCGGTGCGTCCGCTCGCCAACCGGCCGCGGCGAAGCCCGCGAGCAGCAAACCCAAGACCAAGAAGAAGAGCAAACACAAACAGCATTGAGGCGTTAAGAGAATCCCGCAGAACACTTTCCCGATCGTTCCGCCGCTGCCCGCTCGACCTCCTGAGAGCTGGGGCACCGTCAGCGCGTGCATGAGAACTTGGGTTGTGTTGCGACGGTGGTACCGACTACCTGAAATCCAGCCCCGCAGGGGCGGGGACATGATAGCCCAGCACGCAGCCGAAGGCGGAGTGCTGGGTCAAGTGAGAAAAAGACCTGAGTCCCTCGGGGACGGCAGAGTTCTCACCCACACGCACCTAACCCTCAAGTTCCCATTTCGGAACGTCGTTGGTTACCTTCGTTTTCCCGGCCGCCGAATCCTCTGGCGTACTCCCTCTTGACACGCTACAACCAGTCTGTGGGCCGAGGGACTTGTGTCCCTGGCCGTTCGCGCCCAGCGCGCGCCGCGAAACGCTCTTTGAAAATTCCCCGATCGCACCCGGACGACCGCCGGGTGGAGCACCGCTTCAGCGGCTGTCACGAAACTACCCGTGCAATCTTTGCGGTGGGATGAGATGCTGCGAGAGCATTGAAATGAGCCGCGAAGCGGCGGCTTGGCTGTTAGCCAGGGGCGCAAGCCCCTGGTCTGGTGGGAAATTGTCACGAGCCGCGTAGCGGCGAGCCTAGTTTCGTAACAGCCTCTTCAGCGGCGGCGCATGGGTCAGCCGGCGTCAACGGCTCGCAACCAAAAGCGAACATAAAGCGAAAGCAATGGCAGCTAACCCCCACGGGCACTAATGGATACATATAAGTAGCTATGGAATCAATGACATGCGAACATTTTCCTCCCAAACCATTGATTCTAAACAACCGTTAAGAATAATTTTTAAGTGTTGTAGTTGACTATAACACCAAGGCAGAACGCACCTTGAAGTGCGCCGTACAGGCCTGTATTCTTGTCACTCCTCACGGGCTTTCAGCCTGCGGGGAATCTGCTTTTTGTCTTTTTCGCAGCCTGTTTAGCCGCTCAGGTAATCCGATCGTCTTTACCGGCTGTAGAACTCGGCGATGGCTGCGACCACCCGCTGCACTTCGTCTTCGCGCAACTCGGGGAAGATGGGTAGTGCCAATGCTTCTTTCGCGGCGGCCTCCGACACCGGCAGTTCTCCGGGCTTATATCCCAGATCGGCGAAGCTCTGCTGCAGATGCAACGGAACCGGGTAGTAAATTTCCGTACCGATTCCGTGAGAAGTGAGGAAGGCGCGCAGCTCATCGCGACGGAAAGCGCGAACTACATACTGGTGGTAGATGTGGAAGGCTTCCGGGCGCGTCTCCAATAGACCGACCGGAGCCTGCGCATCAACGGACAGCGCGCCATGCTTCACCAGTCCGGCATCGCCAAACAGGGTGTCGTATTTCGCAGCAACCTCGCGGCGCAGCTGGTTCCAATCATCGATGTGCTGCAACTTAATGCGCAGCACCGCTGCCTGCAGCGCATCCAGGCGGCTGTTCCACCCGACTTCCTCGTGATAGTAACGCTGACGGCTGCCGTGGTTGCGCAACCGCCGGACATGCGCCGCCAGCTCTTCGTCGTCAGTCGAGACGGCCCCACCATCGCCGTAAGCGCTGAGGTTTTTCGTGGGATAGAAGCTGAATGCGCCCGCGCGTCCCAGCGTGCCGGCTTTCTTCCCGCGCCAATTTGCGCCGAAAGCCTGGGCCGCGTCCTCGATGATCGCGAAGCCGTGTTGTGTAGCGAGTGCGGCGAATGCGTCCATGTCGGCGCACTGACCATACAGATGGACGGGCATTACGGCGCGCACAGGCTGCGGACCTGCGAGCAACTTTTCCACCGACTCAGGATCGATGTTCAAGGTCGCTGGATCGACATCGGCGAACACCGGAATTGCTCCGCAGCGCGCGATCGAACTGGCAGAAGCAAAAAACGTGAATGCCGATGTGATTACGTGATCGCCGGGCTGAACTCCCGCAGCCTCCAACGCCAGCCACAAGGCGTCGGTCCCGGAAGCGCAACCCAGACTGGAGCGAACTCGGAGGTACGCTGCGGACTCGCGCTCGAACGCGTCCAACTCCGGCCCGCCGATGAAGTACTGTGTAGTCAGCACGCGCTCGACGGCAGCGGCGACATCATCTTTGATCGACGCGTACTGCCGCTTGAGATCGAGCATGGGAACCGGTTCAGGATTGGCGGACGAAGCGGCGGGTACAGTTGAAGTGCTGGAAGCCATGGCGAATCTCTAATTCTAGCAGCGCGGTCACGAGTCTTTGGTGCCAGAAGTTCGCTTACTGCAACTGCACCTTGATGCTGATCTCGCCTTCGCCGGTGACCTCTACCGGTGTTCCGTTCTTCAGGTACGGTTGCAGCACGGCAGGGCTGGCCCAATCGAGGTCCCAGCCGTTTTCGATTGCAATCGCGCTGTAGTGTCCGGGAAGCACGGCGGGCAGCGTGAACGTCCCATCGCTGTCGCTCTGGTCGCGGCGGAAGAGCAGCCAGTCCGCCGACGGATTTTGCGGAACCAGTACCACCATGGCTCCCGCGAATGACTTGTCGTCTCGCAGCACGACGCCGGTAATCTGCGCCATGGCCCGCGTGGCGGTGCACACCAGTTGCACACTGCTGCCTGAGCCAATTTCGATAGTTCGGCCTGCGGTCTTGGCTCCCTTGGCGACGAGGGTCTTGATCTGAAATCCGGGGGCGTTCGCCAATTCAACTTCGTAGGTACCGGGGCGAATTTCGTTGTCTTTGAAATCGAAGAAGCCCCTGTCGGTGACCTCGGCAGAGAAACCCTCGCGCGAGGTGCGGTCGGCGAGGGTCAGATACATCTTTCCGCCCGGGCGGGTCCCACCCTCCAGCACCACTGCGCCCGTGACTGAAACCAGTGGCGGGTTCTCCCGGGAATCGAGGTCAACGGTGCCGGCCAGGTCGAGCTCTTTGTACCATCCGACGCCATTCCTCTTGCGCTCGGGTTCGAGCATCTCGAACACGTAGTGTCCGGGCGCGATGCCGGTGTATTCGTACACTCCTGCTGAATAGCCGAAACCCTGTGCCGAGTTCACCGGCACGAGCGTCCCTTCGAAGATGCGTTGCGAGACCCGCGGAAAGCCATGCGGGCCACCGAGACCAGTATTCGTTGCATCCACTTCGCCAGTCTTGATATGCACGTGTACGGCTGGGACCGCGTGCATCGCGACGTCGGCGGTCACGCGGTCGCCGGGATGGAGAACGATGGGAGTGGCGCCCGCCGAGTCTTCAGCAGCTGGGTAAAAGGTCAGGGGATAGGCGACATCGAGCTGGGCCTTCTCCTCAGCCTGGCGCGCGGCATTGTCAGGATTAGGCGGAGGGTCGCTCTGCACGTTGTAGTTCGCATACCATGGCCGCGCTGACACCCCAACGAAGTAGGTGCCCGAGGCGAGGTGCCCAATCTGGTAGTGGCCGCGGTCGTCGGTGACCGCGTTGGAGATGGATTGGGTGCGCTGCTGTCCGGTATCGTTGTTACGCTGGAACAACTGCACATTGGCGTTTCGCACTGGCTCGCCGTCATCATCGCTGACGATGCCTTCGATAGCGCCATCCGGAACCAGGCGGAACAAAAGGTTGCCACCGTCGAGGTCTGGACCGACGGCGATGCCAGTGAAGAAGTTGCCGTGCTGGTTGAAGCCTTGCGCGCGGTATCCGCGAGCGCTGGCGGTCAGCGAATACTTTGCCGCGGGCAGTCCGGCGAAGGCAAAGCGTCCGTCGGCGCGGCTCTCTACCGTTTGCGAAACCTGGCGATTCTCCGTCGCGGTGATGGACACCGCGACTCCCGGCAGCGGTTTTCCGGTCACCGAACTAACAACAATTCCGGCGATGGGATAACCGGTCGGCGCTCGGGACGGGGCAGGCGTCTGCGCGGCCATCCCTAGAGCAATGAACATCACGAGGGTCATCCGGGCAATCAATTCGATGACTCCTCGGTGCGAATTAACTCGAGCTTGACGCGGGCTGTCTGTCCCGGCGCGAGCGTCACGTGCGCAGCCTGCGAGATGTAGTTCTGCAACACGTCAGGATTGGCATATTCAATGCTTTCTGCGTGATCGAAGGCAAAGACCAGGTAATCGCCCGGCGCCAGTGAGGTGATCATGAACCCGTCAGGCGGCTCGGCACTGTTGTCCCTGGGCGGGTTGTAATAACCCAGTTTCGGAGATGCCTTTGGTGTCCCCTCGGGGAATGCGACTACCGTCGCGGGGACCGGGACGCCGGAGCGCGGACTCACCGTTCCCGAGAGCATGCCAACATCGTTGCGTAAAACCACTCTGATCGCTGACGGCGGGGCGTTCGCCAAAACGGTCATATCGTCGGTGAGCAGGTTCGTCTGGCCGTATTCAGCCGACTGCACATACCAGGGATCTTGCGGCATGAGCGAGACGGAATACCTGCCCGGTTCAACATTAGGGAATGCGAGCGTTTGCTGGCCGGGCGGACCCTCCAGAATTCCGTAAGCGTCCGGCGCGCCCGGTCTGGTGGCTAGCAGGACCACTCCAAGCGGCGGACCCTGCGAAGGCGAGCGAACCGGATTCGTTGCGCCGGGTGCCGATTGCGTTGCCGCTTCCATTCGAACTGAGACGGGGATCGAAGTCCAGGGAGCGAGAGCCAGGTTCACGTTGTAGGTGTTAGCAGTGACATTGAGGCGCGCCTCGCCGCGGACAGGTTGCTTCGCAGCAGACTGCGAAGTCGCCTTCAGCATATATACTCCGGCGGGCACACCGTGGAAATCAATGCGGCCATTGTCCGGGCTGAACTGATAGGAGAAAGGAAGCGGGCCCCCGGATTGGTCGCACAACTGAACATTTGCATACTGGCCGGGTGCGTAACCGCTGATGGTTCCGGAAATGTTGTACGCGGGCACCTCATTCAAGGTGAAGTCGGCCTCAGCCTGCTGCCCACCGCTGAGCGAAATGGGCGAGGCGGAATTGAAATCGGGAACGCCCGGGTAGTACACGCCAGGATATCCGGTCTTGCTTTCCGGCTGGGAATCAAACAACGTCTCGGGCCGCGGAGTGAACGGCGTGGTAGCGATGTAGTAGGTTCCTGGCGGCAGATTGGCGAAACGGAAACGGCCGTCCTCGGCGCTGTTTGCGATTCCCTTGGATTCCCAGTGCCTGCGGCCTTCTCTGACATTGAGGTATGTCAGACTTAGTGGGACATTCTCCAGCGGTACTCCTGTCGCGGTGGTGACCCTGCCCGCGATCACGCCCTCGGGCGTGAGGTTGAGCACCACCGAGTCTGACTTAGGTCCGACCTCGACCTGAAGCTGTCCCTGCCGCCGGATGTCCTGCTCGCTGAAGTAGCCGGGCTTTTGCGCGCTCAATGAGATGTGACCGGCGAATACCGCCTCAAATTGGAAGCGGCCATCACCGTCGGAGAACGTGCTGCGCTGCTGCCTTCCGAACAGTTGTACCAGCGCCTTGCGGACAGGTTCACCGGTAACCGTGTTGATCACGGTCCCGGAGACCGAGTATTTCTCGCCGCGAGCTTGGTTCGAAGGCAGTCCGGGAGCCGACCAAACCTGGATCGTATCGCCGGTCTGCGCGGGGGCGGGTAGCGGCAGTGCGCAACCGAGAACTCCCGACACGAGCGCACCCACGAGCCAGACAGACGTACAGATTGAAAGTGAGGCGGCCGGAAGCCGAATGAAGGGGTAGACTTGCATCAGAGGATCCCGAGACCAGGCGACGCGCTCGCCCAGCCCACTCCACTACAGACACCAAAGGATGGGAGGGAGTTGCATTTCCCGAGCAATTGGCTTGAGTAGGACCGGCGGAAGGCGCCGCCACGTCGCATCATTTTCCCGAGCGTTTGCTCGCCCGAGCGATGAAAGCCTCCTGGCTGTTGAGCGCGTTCTTCTTGCCGAAGTTGGGATCGCGCACGTACTTGCCGTCCGCTTGCATGTGGCGGGCTTTGGCCTGTTCCTTCATGTAGGTGCCGAGGATATCTTCCTTCAGCACGCGAATCAGGTCCTTTTCCTCGACCGGGAAGACCACCTCGACGCGGCGGTTCAGGTTGCGCGGCATCAAGTCCGCGCTACCGAGATAGATCTCCTCGTCGCCGCCATTGCGGAAGTAATAAATGCGGCTGTGTTCGAGGAAGCGTCCCACGATGCTGGTGACCTGGATGTTCTCGCTGACACCGGGCACGTGAGGCCGCAAACAGCAGATGCCACGAACCAGGAGATCGACTTTCACGCCGGCCCGTGACGCCTGGTAGAGCAACTCGATCATCTTCTTGTCCACCAGCGAATTCATCTTGAGGATGATGTGTCCGAGGCGGCCGGCCTTTCGGTGCTCGATCTCGCGCTCAATCAGTCCCTGCAGGCGCTCGCGCAGCGAAATGGGCGCGACCAGCAGCTTGCGGTACTTCGATTTTGCCGAATAGCCGGTGAGGAAATTAAACAGATCGCTGCAATCTGCGCCGATGTCAGGATCGCAGGTCAGCATACCAATGTCGGTGTAGAGCTGCGCGGTCACGCTGTTGTAGTTGCCAGTGGAAAGGTGCGCGTAGCGGCGGATCACATCGCCTTCCTTGCGTACGATCAGTGCCGCCTTGCAATGTACTTTCAAGCCCATCAGTCCGTAAACCACGTGGACGCCGTATTCTTCCAGCTTGCGCGCCCACACAATGTTGCTCTCCTCGTCAAAGCGCGCCTTCAACTCCAGCAGGACTGCGACCTGCTTGCCGTTCTCCGCCGCCTCCAACAGGGCGTCAACCACGGGAGCGTTGCGTCCTACGCGATACAGCGTGATCTTAATGGCCAGGACATTGGGATCATTGGCGGCTTTCTGCAGCAAACCAACGATGGGCTGAAAAGAGTCGAAGGGATGGTGGAACAAAACATCGCCGCGCCGGATGGTGGCGAAGATGTCTTCTTCCTCGTCCTTCAACAAAGCGGCGGGCAGAGCGGGCACGAACGGTGCATATTTCAGGTCAGGGCGGTCAACCTTCACAAGGTTGCGCACCCGCACCAGCGACAGCGGGCCAGTGATCTTGTAAATGTCGTCGCGGTCGAGCTCAAGATTTGTGACCAGGATCTCCAGCACCGAGGCGGACATGGCTTCGTTGATCTCGACACGCACGACGTCGGCGAAACGCCGCTGCCAAACACCCTCTTCGACAGATTCCATCAGATCGCCGGCTTCAAGGTCTTGAATGGCAGAATCGGCGTCGCGAGTCACGTGGAAGGGATGCGCCTCGACAATTTCCATCCCTGGGAAAAGAGCACCCAGGTTGGCCGTCACCAGTTGTTCGATCCACACGAACACCTGCTCCTTCACACCAACCTTGGCGCGACTCTTGACCTTCGGAGCGGCCGTTACGGGGACCAACTGCGGCAGCGTGTCAGGAATCTTTACGCGAGCAAAGTGCTCGATCCCCTCGGCATCGCGCAGAACGACGGCAAGGTTCAAGCTGAGATTGGAGATGTGCGGGAAAGGGCGGCCGGGATCGAAGGCGAGCGGAGTTAGCGTGGGAAAAATCGTATCCTGGAAGTAAGCGTCCGCGACCGCCCGATGCTCCTCAGTGAGATCAGCGAAGTTGACAATACTCAGTCCGGATTCGCGAAGCGCAGGAACCAGCTCTTTCAACCAGCATTCATAAGCAGCACGGTTCAAGCGGATCACCGAGGCGCGAATCGCGCGCAGTAGTTCTGCGGGGCCTATGGCGTCGGGACCGCTGTCGGTCACTCCCTTTTCGATCTGCCGCTTCAGCCCGGCGACGCGCACCATGAAGAATTCGTCGAGGTTGGAGCCGACGAAAGAAAGGAACATGACGCGGTCGAGCAGCGGGTTGGTGCTGTCCTGAGCTTCCTCGAGTACACGGCGCTGAAAGTCGAGCAAGCTCAGTTCACGATTGATGAACAGGCTCGGATCGTCCAGAGCTAGTGGGCGTGGCTGGACAACGCGCTTTGCGGCGGACGATGACGCTTTGCGAGGGGTGCGGCGTATCTTTGCGGGTGCGGCTTTTGCGGAACTTGCCATAAATTGAGTGGGGTCAGTGACGGGAGTAAAAGCCCCACTGCACATTGTAGTGTGCAGCAGGGCAAATTGCCCACTCCTGCAGTCCCAGCCGTGGGTTGGGTGCGGGCAATTTGTGGCGGAATTCAGCAGTGTGGGATGGCTAACGGGGCCCGTCAGCCGGAGGTATATCGGGCAAATTTAGCATCCCACAGTGTGGGATAAACTGTGGCGTAACTGCCAGGGCGGAGACTGACAGATTGACACTTCCGCCCGCTTGTTCTATTGATCGTGAGGACAGAGCGAGCGAAAACAGTGAGGAAAATAATGGCGGATAAATTGGCATGAAGATCATTCCGGCAAGCGACTCGTCGTTGCTGGTGGTCTTCGGCAATACGATCTCGCCCGATGTACAGCAGCGCGTCCTGGCGCTGTTTCACGCTTTACAGGCGAACCAGGACTCCCGCATCCGCAACCTGCATCCTGCCTACGCGTCGCTACTGATCGACTTCGATCCGCTTCTGATGACGCACGAGGACCTCGCAATGTTCGTGGAGTCGGTTGCGGATAACAGGCAACCTGCTGTCGCAGAAGGCCATGCCCTTCGCAAGATCCCTGTCTGCTACGACGCGGAGTTTGGTCCCGACCTTCCAGACGTCGCTGCACACGCAAGGCTGCCCATCGACGAAGTCATTCGGCTGCATGCGAGTGCGACTTATCAGGTCTGCTTCCTCGGCTTCACGGTTGGCTTCGCTTATCTCGGCGGGCTGCCGGAGGTTCTGCACACGCCGCGACTCGCTACTCCTCGGCGCACGGTGGCGGCCGGGAGTATCGGGATCGCCGGCGGCCAAACAGGCATCTATCCCACGGAAACGCCTGGCGGGTGGAGGCTGATCGGACGCACGCCGCTCCGCATGTTCGATCCCCAGGCACAGCCTCCAACACGCCTGCAGGCAGGCGATCGGGTACGCTTTACGTCCATTGACCGCGAGGCGTTCGAGCGGCTCCGGCAGGAGCGTCCGTGACGATTCGCGTGCTCAAGCCCGGCCTGTCCACCACCGTTCAAGACGGTGGACGCTATGGTTATACCCACCTCGGCATCTCGCCTGCGGGTGCCGCCGATTCGCTGTCGCTGCGCATCGCAAACCTGCTGGTGGGCAACGGCGAGTACGCCCCGGCCCTCGAAATGACGTTGCTGGGCGCGAGCCTGGAGTTCGAAGAAGGTGCTGTCGTTGCCGTCAGTGGCGCTCAGTGCGACTGCAAAGCAGGACAGAATAAAGTTCGGGCGAATGAGGCAGTCGAAATTGCCGCAGGATCAGTCCTACAATGTGGGAGTATGACTGACGGGGCCCGCTGCTACCTTTCGATCCGGGGAGGACTTGACGTCCCGCTGGTTATGGGCAGTGCGTCTACGGATGTGCGAGGCCAATTCGGAGGCTTCGAGGGACGCAGGTTGAAGAGCGGTGATGTGTTGCGAGTGGGCAAGAGTCGCGCAACAGAAGTTCGGCGGCCTGCGGGGGTACTCGAAGAAGTGCGCTCCTCCGGACCGGTTCGAGTGACCAGGGGCGCGCAGAACGATTGGTTCAGTCACGAGATGTATGCGAAGCTCTTGTCCACGCCGTACCAGGTCACCGAACAATCAGACCGGGCCGGCCTGCGGTTGCAGGGGGAAGCGGTGTCGCCCAGCGAAAAGACGCAATTGCTGACTGACGGCATCCCGCTGGGCGCGATTCAGGTGCCGCAGAGCGGGCAGCCGATTATCCTTTTAGTTGATCAACAAACCACCGGGGGGTACCCGAAGATCGCCAACATTATCACTGCCGATATGCACCGCATCGGACAACTCCGGCCCCGCCACCAAGTGCGGTTTGCCGAGGTTTCCATCGCGGACGCGGTTGAGGCGCTGCGCCACCAGGAACTCTGGTTAAAAGGGATCTTTGTCACATGAGCGACACAGTTGTTGGTTGAATGAGGAATTGCAAATGAGTGATCTCTGGATCGACATCAACGCTGACCTCGGTGAGTCGGAAGAATCGCTGGCTAACGGCACCGACTTCGAGCTGATGCGATATATCACCTCGGCCAACGTGGCATGTGGAGGCCATGCAGGCGACGAGCGCACCATGCGCGAGACGGTGATCGCTGCTCAAAAACTGAACGTAGCGGTGGGGGCGCATCCCGGCTATCCCGACCGGGATAACTTTGGCCGCGTTGAGTCGCCCATGACTCCGTCGGAGATCGAAGCCACGGTGCGCGACCAGATAGCAACGCTGGCAGCGATAGTGGCGCCGTTGGGCGTGACACTGGTGCACTGCAAGCCGCACGGCGCACTGTATCACGCCGCCAACAAGAGCGCGGAGGTCGCAGCGGCCATTGGACGCGCCGTGCTCGAAAGCGACGAGCAACTAATCATGGTGGGGCAGGCCGGATCATCAACCCTGACATTGTGGGAGTCGATGGGTCTATCGTGCGCCGCCGAGGCCTTTGCCGACAGGGCCTACGAGCCCGATGGTATCCTGCGCAAACGCACGCTGCCGGGCGCGCTACTCGACGATCCAGCAAAAGCAGCCCAGCAGGCGTTGGACATCGCAACCCGCCATGTCGCCGTAGCTACTGATGGATCGGAGTTGAAGGTTATGGCTGCTACTATCTGCATCCATTCCGACACCCCCGGCAGCGTGGCCATCGCACGCGCGGTGAATGAGCGCCTCAAGCAGGGTGGAGTGCGGGTGCAGGCTTTGTCTTTCTGAGATCGTACTAACAACGCCTACTCGTCTTCGCCCAGCAACTTCTCCAACGTGGGCTTATGCTTCGGTGCCTTGGCGGTGCGCTCTTTCACCGAGGGCACAGAGCGGGTAGGCGGAGGCGCGCCGATCTTCTCTCGCGCAGCTGCTTTCACCGCTGTCGATGCCTTGAACGGCTTGAATTTGCGTGGTTTTGACGGCATCGGTCCCTCCGGCCGGAACAACTTGAATCTTAGCAGCACCAATCAACCGGCCCTTCCTGCCGTCGCGGTGCTGGTTGGCACGGCGACAACAGAAAGGGCTTCTCGGAGGAGAGAAATCAGTACGAATAGCCGTCGGGTTGGGCCACAGCGCCGACTTCGACGGTGGTATCCACGTAATCGCGCCCGGCAGCAATGGCCTTGCGATCGAGTTCGAGCAACTTCTTATTCTTCACGGAATGTTCCAGCACGTCTATGGCAGTGTCGGTCGGCAGGCATCCAGTCTCTTCCAGCAGCGCCCCCAGCATGACCACGTTCGCCACCTTGGCTGAACCAATCTTGTCGGCCATCTCCGACACGGGGATACAAATTGCCCGCGCGTGCGTGACTTTGAAATCGGCCGGCAGCTTGTCCGCGTTATAGAGAATCAGCCCGCCCGGCATCACTCCCGCAGCGAACTTGCGCAACGAAAGCTCATTCATTGCAACCAGCACATCCGGACGCGAAATCAGCGGCGATCCGATGCGCTCATGCGACAGCGTGACATGGCAATGCGCACTGCCGGAACGCATTTCCGGACCGTAGGAGGGCAGCCAGCTCACTTCCATCTGCTCGCGCAATCCCATCTCGGCCAGGAGTTGTCCCATCAGCAGGATGCCCTGTCCGCCGAAGCCCGCGAACTTCACGGTGATCTCACGTGTGTGATGGCGGCGTGACGAAGCTTCTTCCTCGACACCGTCCACTCCCAAGGCCTGGGCCACGGTCTTGACCGGAACTTGCGGCGGCGTGGGCAGTTCGGGCCGGCGATCGCGGAAAACGCCCAGGGGAAACGCCTTCATCAAAGTTTCGCCCACCCATTTGCGGGCGACGAGGGGATCCATCTTTAGGATGGTCGGGCACGGCGAGAGAATCTCAACTAGCGAGAAACCGCCGCCGTTCTTCTGAATTTCCAGCGCCTTCTTGATGGCCTTCTTGGCCTTCATGATGTTCTTCATGTCGCACAGTGCGACACGCTCGATGTAGGTCGGCGTCTCCAGCGATGCCAGCAACTCAGCGATGTGTAGCGGCAGGCCTTCGTTGTTGGCGCGGCGTCCCCACGGGGAAGTCGTGCTCACTTGGCCCATCAGCGTTGTGGGAGCCATCTGGCCGCCCGTCATACCATAGATCGAGTTGTTGACGAAGAACACGCAGATGTTCTCGCCGCGGTTAGCGGCATGAACGATTTCTGCTGTGCCGATGGCGGCAAGGTCGCCATCTCCCTGGTACGACATCACGATAGCTTCGGGATGCGACCGCTTCATCGCGGTGGCGACTGCCGAGGCACGGCCATGGGCCGCCTGCACGTTGCCAACGTCGAAATAGTAGTAAGCAAAGACCGAGCACCCGACCGGACTGATCAGAACGGCACGGTCCTGCAGGCCCAGTTCGTCGAGCGCTTCGGCGATCAGTTTGTGCGCCACGCCGTGCCCGCAGCCGGGGCAGTAGTGGGTTTGCTGCTGCAATTCCGCCTTGCGTTCAAACGTGTCGTAGAACGACGGCGATTTTTCGTGGATTACTTCGTATTCGCTCACAATTTCCTCCCCCAGGCCTAAACCAGGGCCGCCATGCGCGACGTTACTTCCGCGGTGATTTCTTCTGGTGTGGGAACGTTGCCGCCAGCCCGGCCGTAGAACTCCACCGGCACAGTGCCGTTCAAGGACAGCCGCACGTCTTCCACCATCATTCCGGTGCTGAGCTCGACCACCATCACCGACTTCACGTGCTTCGCCACTTCGCGCAACTCGCGCGCCGGATACGGCCACAGCGTAATGGGGCGGAACAGTCCCGCCTTCACGCCCTGCGCCCGCAACTGATCGACGGTCGAGCGAAGAATCCGCGATACGATGCCGAAACCAATTAACAGAATGTCGGCATCTTCGGTGAGATAGTTCTCGCTGCGAGTCTCAAGTTCCTGGGCCAGGGCGTACTTCGCTTCCAACTTGTGAATGTGCGCTTCCAACTGGTCGGGCTCGAGGAAGATCGAGCTGATCAGGTTTTTCTTGGTCTCGAGCGTTCCCTTCACTGCCCAATCTTTCTCGGGCTGGGGGATGTCGCGCAGCTTGATCTCCAGCGGCTCCTGCATCTGGCCGACGTAGCCGTCGGTCATGATGACCACCGGGTTGCGATAACGGTCGGCGAGATCGAAGGCCAGCACCGTCAGATCGAACATCTCCTGCACCGAAGCCGGCGCCAGCACGATGTTGCGATAGCAACCGTGGCCTCCACCCTTCACTATGCAGAAGTAGTCGCTCTGCTCAGGAGCAATGTTGCCCAACCCCGGGCCGCCGCGAACTACATCGACGATCACGCAGGGCAACTCGGCTCCCGCAATGTACGACATGCCTTCCTGCATCAGGCTCATGCCCGGACCGGACGACGCCGACATGACCCGAACCCCTGCGGACGAAGCCCCATACACCATGTTGATGGCCGCTACTTCGCTTTCCGCCTGCAAAAAAGTACCGCCCACTTCAGGAATGAGGAGGGCGGCGTATTCTGCGATTTCACTGGCGGGAGTGATGGGGTATCCGTAAAAGCCACGGCACCCAGCCAGCACAGCGGCCTTGACGACCGCAACATTTCCCTTACAGAGCTGCCGCATGTGTCGCCTCCTTTAGTCCGTTGGCAACGGCTGCCACAACCTTCGGCGGAGGCACCAGCCGGTACACGGTCAGGGCCCCGGGTTCAGGGCAGCAATAGAAGCATGCGCCGCAACCGGTGCAGCCTTCTCCGGTGTACATTGCCGGGTGCACGCCGTACTTGCTGAGTTCGGGCGCCAGTTTCAGGCACTTGGGCGGGCACGACTCTACGCACAGCCCGCATCCTTTACATTCTTCGACATCGATTGTGATGTCACCGCGCGGTTGTAACGCCATGTTCTCCTCGCATTTCGACGACGTCTAATTGGTTGCGCTGAAACCAGCGCTGTTTCTCGCAATACTCCACAAGTTCGTTGCGGAACTTGGGGTGGGAAATCTGAATCAAGGCTTCGGCCCGCTGCCGGATGGTCTTTCCGTGCAGGTACGCGACTCCGTATTCGGTCACGACGTAGTGCACGTCGGCGCGGCCTGTCAGCACGCCCGCTCCATGGGCCAGTCGAGGCACGATGCGCGACACAGTGTCATTTTTCGCCGTGGAAGGAAGCGCAATGATGGGCTTGCCCCACTTGGAGCGCGCGGCTCCGCGAATGAAATCGAGTTGTCCACCGAATCCGCTGTAAAACCACGAGCCAATGGATTCGGCGCAAACCTGGCCGGTGAGATCGACTTCGATGGCAGAGTTGATCGCCACCATCCGCTCGTTCAACGAGATACGGAACGGATCGTTCGTATAGGCCGAGGGGTGGAATTCAAAGATCGGGTTCTCATCCACAAAATCAAACAGCTTCTTCGTTCCCAGCATAAAACCCAGGATGATCTTCCTCGGTTTGAAGTTCTTGCGTCGCCCGTTGATCACGCCTGTTTCGATCAGGGGAATTGCGTTGTCAGAGATTAGCTCGGTGTGAACTCCGAGGTCCTTGCGGTCCATCAGATTGGGCAACACGGCGTCGGGAATGCCTCCAATGCCTAACTGCAGTACCGATCCGTCTTCAATCAGCGACGAGACGTGTGCGCCGATCGAGCGATGCAGATCGGTAATCGTGTTCTCCTTGATCTCGCACAGCGGGCGCGAAACTTCCACGATGGCGTCAAGCTCGCTGACGTGAATGAAACTGTCGCCGTAGGTCCGCGGCATCTGGGCATTCACCTGCGCCACCACGCGGTGCGCGTACTTGGCTGCGGTGAGAGTGGTATCCACGCCCACGCCGAAGCTGCAATAGCCATGCGAATCGGGAGGTGACACCTGGATGAAGGCGACGTCGATCGGCATCTCGCCGCTCTCGAACAGCGCTTCGACTTCGCCCAGGAAGATGGGAGTGTAGTCGGCCCGGCCGGCGTGTACGGCGTCACGCACATTGCCGCCGACAAATAACGCATTGTGGCGGAAGCTCTCCGACATTTCGGGCGCGCAATAGGGCGAGGTTCCCAACGTTAACAGATGAACGACCTCCACCCCTCTTACGTGGGGAGCGCGTTCCATCAGGGCCTCGACCAGCGCCTCGGGTTCGGCGCAGCCGGGATGAATGTAAACGCGCATGCCCGATTCCACGCAGTTGACCGCCTCGCGCGGGCTCATTAGCTTGCTTCTATAAGGATCGATCCAGGACATAAGTGGCCTCGTATCAGACACTGACGGTTTCGTTACGAACCGGATAACCGTTTGTCGCTCGTTCGTGCCCAAGCGTGGCATAGTAAATAGCGCGATTAAAAAATTGGTCGAGCATCTCCAGCAACTCGATTTCGCCGAAGATCTCCGCCGGCTTTTCCAGCTCAGCGTGTTTTTGCAGATAGTCCCACAGGTTCTCGCGTACCAGGCTAATCATCCACACCACCTGGCTCGCCGGGACGCCCTGCGCGGCGCGTTCCGCCCCGATTTCCAGGTAGCGGCGCTCGATATCGGCTTCAGTCTTGCCCAGCAGCCATTCGCCCAGGTGGCGATACACCTCGTAAACCTTCGACGTCAGCTCGGCGTCCGATACGTTGGCATAAGCCGAACACTTCTTGTCGTTGCGGTAACGATTGTGGAGGCTGCGGGCCAGTCCATCGGAATGTGTCTCGATCAGCTTCACCAGCCGATATGCGAGCAACATGGCTGACCTTCTTTCGTCTCCGTAAGCGCCTTTTGGGGAGGGACAAGGCACAGGCGGAGTCCTCACGTGGTTACAACTAAGTGTCAGCTTTTTCCGGATTC
>DATBZX010000413.1:0-11574 GCA_036512955.1 Terriglobales bacterium | reverse complement strand
GCGCGAATACTGCTCCTTCATGAGCTGGTAAACACAGCGCGGATGCTGCAGAGTAAGGTCATAAGCAACGTTGGGAGGCAATAACGCGACAGGCGTTGGGACCGCCCCCATTTGCGAATATCCTCCTGGCTTAGACGAAGTATCCGATCCAGAGGCAGAGTTCTGACTCTGATTAGCTGGACGGGCGGTTGCTTCCTCAGAGTCTGTTTTTGAGGTGGCCGCGAGCGCAGCCCACGCCGCGGCGGCTTGGCCGCTGAGATCCCCACCCGCCTCATAGTTCCAACTGGACTTGTTATAGGTGCGTTTCTCGGTGTCAAAACCCGAATACAAACCGTCCTCGGGAAGCTTGAAGCCTTCCTTGATGACGAACGCCGCGTTGGTATAGTTGACGATGTATTCTTTGGCAACGCGATCTTGTTCCAGAGCGTAGTTAATCAGGCCGCCGAGGAATGCGATGTCTGCGCCCGCGCGAATTTGCAGGAACAGGTCTGCATTGGCGGCGGTGCGCGTGAAACGCGGATCGACGCAGATCAGCTTGGCATTGCGATTGCGTTTGGCTTCGATCGCCCATTTAAATCCGCAGGGATGGTTCTCCGCGGGATTGCCGCCCATGATCAACATCATGTCGGTGTTCTTGATGTCGACCCAGCCATTGGTCATCGCCCCGCGTCCGAATGTGGCCCCCAAACTGGAGACCGTAGGGGCGTGTCAAACTCTTGCCTGGGTTTCGTAGTATGTAATCCCGAAGCTCCGCATCGACTTCTGGGCGAGGTAATTGAATTCGTTGGTGTCGGTGCAGCCACCCGTCCAGGCCACGGTCTCGAGACGATTGACGGTGCGGCCCTGATCGTCCTTCTCGATGAAAGAAGCGTCGCGCGTCTTTTTCACCCAGTGGCCAATCTCGTCGTACGCTTTGTCCCACGAAATATCTTCCCAGTGGTCCGATCCTGGTCGCCGAACCTGCGGCTTCAGCAGGCGACGCTCGTTCAGGATGTCCTGTTGCAGCGACGCTCCCTTGGGACACAGCGTGCCGCGGTTGATGGGATGGTCTGGATCGCCTTCGACATGAATCACCTGCGCGGTAACATTCTTCGCCTTGTCTCCCAAGGTGTGGATGATCACTCCACAACTTACGGAACAATACGGGCAGGTGCTACGAGTTTCCGTAGTGCGGGAAATCTTGAGCCCTTGGGATTGCGCGTACAACGGCTCGGCGTCGAAGCCAAATGCAGTGAGGCCGACGACTCCCGCGAAACCTGTCTTCACAAATGCACGTCTAGACACGTCCATGGCGCGAACCTCCAAGAACAGAACCTGCGAAATTGAATTGAGGCGTAACGTACGAGAAAGGAGTGCGAAAGACCAGCACTTTAGAAACGCTCGATATGTTCGACGATCGACTCACAATTCCCACCCGTCGTGACCCGATACAGTGATCCAAACCAATACGCAAAAACGCAATGAGATTACATCCGGAAGCCGAAAGCGGTCAATGAGGAAGTTGGCAGGGGAATAATCCTGCGTGGCCGGTGCGAAAGGAACTCAGAATCCCATGAGATTTAGCTGGATTTTGCCGTAGCCGTGCTCTACGGCCCACAGGTCCAGGGGTGCCGTCGCAATCTCGTCCACTACGGGCACGGCCAGCCCATCGACCGTCAGGTCAACGGACTTGAGGTAGCATTTGCACACATCGCAGGCCTCGACCCGCACGGCAGAAATGCCTTCGGCGGAATACCGCGGAAGATTTTCGTTGTGTTCCTCGCCACAGGACGGACAAAGGATTCTGCGGAACTCCCATTCCGATTGGCAGAACGAGCACAGCAGCAGCCGCTTCCCGCCGTCTCCCTCGGGCCGGATTACAGCAAGCTGGGGATTGGACTTACAATGCGGGCACTTGTTCCCGACAACCTGCTGTTCTCGAGTGCCAGACGCTTGAGCAAACCGCTCCGCCTGGGGTTGGAGAAGGGCGCGGGCGAAAAATGAATTGCCATCGTCAAGAGAGTCGGTCATAACCAGCCTCTTTCCCAGCATCTCGCGAATTTGTGCGCTGGAAGAATCACGCAAGTGGCTTGCCTCTTGAGCCAATTTCGGCGGACCACTCTTCCGCACCAACGCCAACAAGTTAGGAAAGCTGCGCACAGCCTCGTCCAGGTTGAGCGATCCGCGCAACCCAGCCTGATCGGCCACTGCAGTGCCGCTCATGGCTGGCAATGCTTCGTAAACGTCTCTCTGGAATTCCAGAATACGCAAATAAAACGCAAGTAGTTCGCGCGCCCATGGATTGCGCTCCGCAAGATCTGCGGCTCGATCCGTTCGCTTCGTCCAAGCTGTTCGGCCCTGCGACGGAGTAGTTGGCACCTGCGGCAGTCCTTCGGCTGCTCAGCGATCATAAACCAGCACGCTCGAGACCGCGGCTAGTCGTTCGTCATCATCGATTCCTGGCAGGAAGAGGGTGTCCTTTGTGTAGGAACAGAGTGCGCATTCGACTGCCGCAGTTTGAAGGGTGTCCCATTTCCCACAAAAAAGCCGCACGTGATTAGCGTGCGGCCTCGGAAGCAAACGAACCTATTGAACCGTGACAGTGACGTCGTCGAGGTACATGTAGGTCAAATCGCCGTAACCGTCCTGGTGAGTATTGAAATAGATACGAACGGTCTGGCCCTTGTAAGGCAGCAGGTTGTAGGTCACCTTCGTCCAAGTTTTGGTGTTGGTACAGATCTTCATGATCTGCGCCAGCAGTGCACCCGAGGAGTTCTGCACCTGAGCTTCCTGCCAGTCGTAAGTGATGGTGTCGGTAGACGCGCCCCAATAGAAGAAGGTCAGGGTTGCACTCACCGCCGTACTGGGTATGGTTATGGTTTGGTAAACGGAGGAGTTACCGTTGGGCTCTGCTCCAGAACTGGCACCGAGTTGCGCGCTGTAGGTACCGGTGTGAGCGTGTCCGGTCGTGACAAATGGCAGGTAGACACCAGTCGCACTCCAACTCGTCAGGTTTCCGTTCTCAAATCCGCCATTTTGGATCAACTGTGTGCTCGCGTTAGACGTCGTCACGGTAATCGTGGTTGACGTGCCAACGTTTCCAGCGGCGTCATAGGCCTTTGAGTAGATGGTGTGTGAGCCGTTGGTCGCCGTGGCTGTATTCCAGGAGTAATTCAGCGGCGACGACGTACCCGACGACTTCAGCACACCGTCGATATAGATCTGTATCGAGGTCACACCGACGTTATCCGATGCCGTCGCTGTGACTGTGACGGTCCCGGTCAGCTGTGCACCGTTCGCCGGAGTCGTTATCTGAGTGGTCGGCGGGGTTACATCTTTGCCAGTACCCGTCAAACTGCTCGTCTGCGTACCCACACTGTCGGTCACGCTCAAGGTCGCGGTTCTTGCGCCGTAAGCCGATGGCGTGAAGGTTACATTGATGGTACAGCTAGAATTTGCAGCCAACGACGTCCCACAATTGTTGCTCTGCGCATAGTCACTGGCGTTCGTGCCAGTGATCGAGACAGCGATGCTCGCTAATGCAGACGCCTGGTTATTTGCCAGGGTAAAGGCCTTCGCAGCACTCGTGGTATTCAGCCCCTGATTGCCAAAATTCCAAGAGCTCGGCGTAAGGGACACGGGCGCCAGTCCAGTGCCTGACAGGTTCGATGTTTGCGTACCTGCGCTGTCGTTCACCGTAACGGTCCCAGTTCGGGCACCGGCAACCGTCGGATGAAAAGTCACGTTGATGGTGCAACTCGAGTTCACAGCCAGCGAGGTTCCGCAGTTGTTGGTTTGCGCGAAATCTCCTGTCGTGCTGACAGCAATCCCCGTAAGGCTGCTGGTTTGATTATTCGTCAGAGTGACGGCTTGCGATGTGCTGCTGGTTCCCACCAGTTGATTGCCGAAGGCCAGGCTGGTGGGAGTGAGTATCACCAGCGATCCGCAGTTTGCGAACTTGAAATTCGCAATGCGGGTGTTCCAGTTGAAACTGCCAGTGGTCTTCATGTACTCCTGCGTGTACCAGAAAGTACAATCGTCAACCGGGTCAACTGTCATGGCGCTGTAATCGCCCCAACGCGACAGGCCGCTAGTCTGCGAGCCTGTACCGCTCACGACAGCAGTTTCCGCCTGCAGGGTGCTGACCGGATCGGTAGCCAGGCGTCCGGCATAGGCAATCGACGGATAGACCGAAGTGCTTGCCTTGCTGAACCCAACGGCGAGGTCACCGGCCTGGTCCATGGCCACGCTTCCCATCCAGCGATAGGTGGCGTCAGGGGCGTAAGTGCTTTGCTGAGCGACAACGGGAGTTCCGCTCGGGTTCTGGATCTCGTACCAGCGAACTCCTCCACTGGTGCCCGCCACTACGGAGTGATTCACCACCAGCGACTCGTGCGTGCCGAAGTTGCGATAGGCCAGGCGGTACATGAGGCGGTCGGCCAATGAATCTAGCCGCTGCGTAGTACCCGGCTGCACGACGCAAGTACCCCCGCTGCACAGTGGACTGAAAGCAGCGACGTTTATAACCGTGGGCCCAGTGAAGGTCGAATTCGAAGGAGTAACGAAATCGACGTGGAACTTATATAGATTCAGCGTGTTGGAGCCGAAATACAGCATATAGTTCGGCGCGCCGGTTGGCGGCGGTGTCGTGCCATCAAGATCAGCCGGCAGCAGGCCACCGACTGCTGAACTTTGCTGGAAGCAGATTTGTGTGGCTGCCTGTCCAGCTAGCATCTTGTTGCGGTCGTAGGCGCAAGCATCGGAGCCAATGAAAGTCTGCCCGTTCTGAAACATGTTAAAGGTTTCGTAGTAGGCATCCGACCAAACACCCATCTTGGGATAGTCGTCGAAATTAGTATTGCCGTAACTGAACGAGTAGCGATACCAGGCGCCCGTCGCGTCTGAAGTTTGCGAAACGGCGACGCATTGTAGATATGGCGTAGTCGACACTGAGAACTGACTCATCACCCAGCGGTTGGCCAGCTTGTCGTAAATGGCAACAGGATCGCCATTGTTGTTGGTTTGGCATCCTCCGCCGAAACCGGACCACAGAGTATTACCTGAAACGGGACCTAGCAGCTTGGCTCCCGTCGCCTTGTCAAATACCGCAAAGGACTGGTTCACCCACTGCACATATTGGGTCGCGCCCACCGCTCCGTTGGTATCCGGAGGAGCACTGTTAACCGTGAATCCGTATTGGCCCTGTCCGAGGCCTTCGAAGCTCAAACCTACCGCGGGACTGGGAGTAGTAGGGAGATCCAACGCTTGCCGGACCGGATCTTCCTGCAACCTCGATAGGCCCGGGGGAAGCGGGATGCGCTTCATGGGTTCGACCTCACGCCTCGCCAGGACAGGAGCAGGTGCATTCTTGACCATCTCCGTTAGAGGCAGCGAGACATCGTGATGCACGCTTTGGCGGATCGTCGTCGGACCTTGCGGAACCTGGGCCGACAGCGTAAGGGTGAGAACTAACACAAGCCCCAGCAACCCGAATAGGTACTGATGCAGGACGCGGGATTTCCCGGGCATATTTTGGCTCCTTGTGACGTGGTACAGCTGAATTTGAGGAGGATGCCCAATGATAGTATCTCTAGTAACCGTCAGTTGCAAATCAAAATAGCACCCTCGCACCATCAAATAAGACCCTTTAGTGGTATATACACGGCTGGGATTCTGAGGCACATCGTCATTCGCCCTTCGGGGCGGCGGGCAGGCTGGAAACCCGGTCATCCTATAGCCGCGGAAGATATGCAATAGAATGCTCGAATGATCCATCGCATCTTTCGTTTGAAACTAAGAATGTTCGCCGTTCTGGTAGTTGTTCTGACGGCTATTTGGGTCAGCGCGACTGACTACAAATATGTGGTTTATGTCGGCACCTATACCGACAAGGGCAGTAAGGGTATTTACGGTTACCGTTTTGACCCTGTAACTGGCGCTTCAGATGCGATCGGGTTGGTCGGCGAGACCCCAAACCCGTCGTTTTTAGCGGTTGATTCGAATCACAAATTTCTTTATGCGGTAAATGAGGTTGATAACTTCAATGGCAGCCAAAGCGGCGCTGTGAGCGCGTTTGAGATTGACCGAACTACCGGGCGATTGAAACTCCTCCAGCAAGTGCCGTCATTGGGCGCGGATCCTGCGCATTTGTCGCTGGACAAGACGGGACAGTACCTCCTTGTGGCGAACTACACCAGCGGGAACATCGCGGTCTTCCCCATCGAAAAAAATGGCGGTCTCGGGACTCGGTCTGCATTTGTGCAACATGCCGGGTCCAGCGTGAACAAAGACCGGCAGGCTGGCCCACACGCCCACGAGATAACGGCCAGCAATGACAATCAGTACGTTCTGACCGCTGATTTAGGCCTCGACGAGTTGCTGGTATATCGCTTCAACCCGAAGAATGGCTCATTGACGCCGAACGACCCTGCGTTCGTCAAGATCAGTCCTGGGGCTGGCCCTAGACACTTTGCCGTTAGCCCGTCCGGTAAATTTGTTTATTTGGTGAACGAGATGGCCTCAACCGTCACGGTGTTTGCCTACACCGCGGGTACTGGAAAACTTCAGGAACAACAAACCATCTCGAGCCTCCCCGCCGACTTCAAGGGCGAGAACACCACGGCCGAAATCGAGGTGGATGCCAAGGACAAGTTTCTGTACGTATCGAACCGAGGGGACGACAGCATCGAGGTATTCGCCATCAATCCGAATAGCGGGAAGCTTTCATTGGTGGAGCGCATGCCAACGGGTGGCAAAACCCCTCGCCACTTCGCACTTGACCCCACGGGCAAATGGCTGTTCGCGGCTAATCAAGACTCGAATACCATCACGATTTTTGGCGTCGATCCGAACAACGGACGGTTGAAATCGACCTCTCACGTATTGCAGGTGGCAACGCCAGTTTGCGTAGTATTCGTACCCGCGAATTAGCTTTCGCCAGCGGCGGCACGATCAGCCAGTATCAGGGCGTGTTGGCGACTGACTCTTCCAGCTGGAATTGTAGTATCCCCAGCCTGCAGCCGAGGCAACATCGCGACTTTTTCCGCTCCTGTCACCAGCCAGAGGATCCTGCGTGAGCGATCCAGAATTGGGTAGGTCAGTGTCATGCGACGGCGTTCCATGTACAAGCCGGTCAGCGCGACGTCGGAGTCAGTAACATCGAGCACCGGATCGCCAGGCACCAGCGATGCCGTGTGACCATCCGGACCGAGACCGAGGTGTGCCAAATCAAGCACCGCCGGGATACCTGCGATGCCAGTCAAGGTTCGTGCGTATTGCTTCACTGCTGCGTCGAGGTCCGGCATCTCCACCGGCATGGCATGGATCTGCTCGCGTGATATCGGAGCATTTTCAAGCAGACTCTCATGCAGGTGAGTGAGATTCCGGTCTGGATCTCCATCCGGGGCCACGCGCTCATCGACCTGGAACACATGAACACCGGCCCAGGGAACGTCTTCCTTTGCCAAAGCGCGCAGCATGACCCACGGAGTACGTCCTCCGCTGACCGCCATGATGAATCGCCCGCGAGCGGCGACCGCGGCCCGGGCATCCTGCGCGATGATGGCGGCAGCTCGCGAGGCCGCAGCCTCGGCATCTGCAAGCACTTCAATCGTCATAACTGGCTCTCCAGTTCTAACCTCACCGCCTACTTCTTCTCCAGATGGCCGCCGAATTGGTAACGCATTGCCGACAGGAGCTTGTTGGCGTAGTCGCCTTCTCCCCGTGAACTGAACCGCTCATAGAGCGCCGAAGTAAGCACTGGCGTCGGAACCGCCTCATCGATCGAAGCCTTGATCGTCCAGCGCCCTTCGCCTGAATCCGACACGCGGCCCGCGAACTTCGTCAGGTTGGGATCTTCAATCAGCGCGGACGCCGTCAGGTCCAACAGCCAGGACGCAATCACGCTACCTCGCCGCCACACTTCCGATACGTCAGCCAGGTTGAAGTCGTACTGGTAGTGCTCAGGATCGCGCAGCGGAGTCGTCTCCGCATCAATCGCGTGGGTCTGTTTGCCGACATTGGCAGACTTCAATACGTTGAAACCCTCCGCATAGGCTGCCATGATGCCGTACTCAATTCCGTTGTGCACCATCTTGACGAAGTGGCCGCCGCCGCTGGGTCCGCAATGTAGATAGCCTTGCTCCGCCGTGCCTCCAGCTTTTTCACGACCCGGGGTGCGTGGGATGTCACCTATGCCCGGCGCAATCGTTTTGAAAATGGGATCAAGGTATTGTACCGCCGCATCGGGACCGCCGATCATCATGCAGTAGCCGCGCTCCAATCCCCAGACACCGCCACTGGTGCCGACATCCACGTAGTGAATACCGTTTGGGGCCAACTCCTTGGCGCGACGGATATCGTCAATGTAATAAGAGTTTCCACCATCGATCAGGATGTCCCCAGCTTCCAGGAAGGGCACGATCTCGGCGATAGTCGAATCAACCACCGCCGCAGGAATCATCAGCCAAATAGCCCGCGGCTTCTGCAGCTTGCTCACGAAATCTTTGATCGACGACGACCCGACCGCTCCCTCGTTCGCCAACGCCTCCACCGACTTGGGAGACATATCGAATACCGTGCAAGTGTGTCCGGCTTTCATCAGCCGCCGCACCATGTTGGCACCCATTCTTCCAAGACCCACCATTCCGAGTTGCATGACTCACACTCTCCTTAGGAAAAAATCGTTGGGACTGCTATTTGCGCTCGCGATAGCGGCGGATCTGGTTGTTGGTTGAGCTGTCGTGATTGAGCACGGGTTCGTCTTTGCTCTCCAGTTGGGGGATAATGCGCTGCGCCAATGCCTTCCCCAACTCCACTCCCCACTGGTCGAAGGAGTCGATGCTCCAGATGGTCCCCTCGGTAAATACTGTGTGCTCGTAAAGCGCTACTAGTTTGCCGAGTGTTTCCGGCGTCAGCTCATCGGCCATGATGATGTTCGACGGGCGGTTGCCTTCGAACACGCGATGGGGAACCAGCCAATCCGGAGTGCCCTCGGCTTTTACCTCTTCCGCGGTCTTGCCGAACGCAAGCGCCTCGGTCTGAGCGAAGACGTTCGCCATCAGCAAGTCATGGTGCCGCCCAAGCGGGTTCAGTGTCTTGTAGAAACCGATAAAGTCGCAGGGGATGAGCTTCGTGCCCTGGTGGATCAGTTGATAGAAAGAGTGCTGGCCGTTCGTCCCCGGCTCGCCCCAATAGATCGGCCCGGTCTGGTAGTCCACTTCCTTGCCATTCAGCGTGACGTGCTTGCCGTTGCTTTCCATCGTGAGTTGTTGGAGGTACGCCGGGAAACGCTTGAGGTACTGTTCGTACGGCAGCACGTCCACGGTCTGAGCGCCAAAAAAGTTGTTGTACCAGACTCCCAGCAAGCCCAACAGCACCGGCAGATTGCGCTCGAACGGCGCGGTGCGGAAGTGCTCGTCCATCTGGTGGAAACCATCGAGCATTGCGCGGAAATTCTCCGGCCCAATCGCCAGCATGGTCGAAAGGCCAATCGCAGAATCCATGGAATAGCGCCCGCCAACCCAGTCCCAGAACTCGAACATGTTGGCAGTGTCGATCCCAAACTTCGTTACCTCCGCCGCGTTAGTCGAGACCGCGACAAAGTGCTTTGCGATCGACGACTCATCTCCGCCAAGACCCGCGAGGGCCCAGGCGCGCGCCGTGTGGGCATTGGTCATCGTTTCCAGCGTGGTGAAGGTCTTCGACGACACGATGAAGAGCGTCTCCGTTACATCAAGGCCATGGACTGCTTCGGCGAAGTCTGTGCCATCGACATTGGACACAAAGCGAAACGTCATGTCGCGCTGACTGTAGTGCCGCAGGGCCTCGTACGCCATGACCGGCCCGAGATCGGATCCCCCGATGCCGATGTTGATGACGTTGCGGATGCGCTTGCCGGTGTGTCCTTTCCACTCGCCACTGCGAACGCGCTCGGAGAATGCGGACATCTTGTCTAACACGGCGTGGACACCCGGAACAACGTCTTTGCCGTCAACTTTTATAACTTGGCCCTTGGGGGCGCGGAGAGCCACATGCAAAACCGCGCGTTTCTCCGAGACGTTGATCTTGTCGCCACGAAACATAGCGTCAATCCGCTCGCGCAGGCCGGACTCCTCGGCCAACTGCAGAAGTAGTCTCAGAGTTTCGTCGGTGATGCGGTTCTTGGAATAATCGAAGAAAATACCGACTGCTTCGGAGGTGAAACGTTCACCTCGCTTCGGGTCGTCAGCGAACATTTTGCGGAGGTGAGTCTCACGAATCTGCTTGTAATGCGCACTCAGGACTTTCCATGCGGGACGTCGGGTAAACCCTTTCAGCCTGCCTGCCATTCTTTTGCTCCTGTAACTTCCATTCCGGTCTTCGAGGCCGAAACCGGAGGACAACCTGAATTCACATTGGACATTCGGGCAAATGAGAAGCGGATCGGTTTACCCTGACTTCGCTCGATGGTTCAGACCAACAACCGCTTCCCATCCAAATCCAGCAGACACAGACTGCAGCGGCTTACTTGAGGACTGCGCTCTTCGATTCGATCACGCCCAAGAGCTCATTCCACGATTTCACGAACGCCTTCGCCCCGTCGACTTGAAGTTGCAGGCCCAAAGCATCGATGTCGATGCCCGCCTCGACAAACTGTTGCAGCACTTGCTCGCAGTTGCCGCCGTCTGGAGGCATCACCGTTCCAACTTCGCCGTGATCCGCAAACGCCTTCAGGGTGGCCTCGGGGATAGTGTTTACTGTGTCGGGCGCAGCCAGGGCCTTAATGTAGAGGATGTCTGAAGCGCGTGGATCCTTAGTTCCGGTGCTCGCCAGCAGCAGCCGCTGCGGGTTGTATCCGGTTTGGATGATCTTTTGCCAGCGGGGCGTGAGCAACAAATCGCGATAGGCCTTGTAGGTGCGCTGCGCAATGGCAATTCCCAACTTGTCGCGCAGATCGTCAGACACCTCACTTGACACTGCGACATCCCAGCGGCTGATGAACACCGACGCCACCGATCCCACATTTGTTGGAAGTCCGGCGGCGATGCGCCGCTCGACGCCTTTCAAATACGCCTCGGCAGCCGCAAGATACTGCTCGCGCGAGAACAATAACGTCACGTTGATCGAGACACCGGCGAAGATGGCTTCTTCAATCGCCGGTAACCCCTCGGGAGTGCCGGGAATTTTGATGAACAAGTTGGGTCGTGCCCCGCGCGCGGACAGGTCCTTCGCTGCCGCCAGCGTAGTGGCCGTGTCGTAGGCGAGCAGCGGTGAGACTTCCAGCGATGCCCAACCGTCCACGCCCTTGGTCTGGTCGTAGGTCGGACGGAACAAGTCCGCCGCACGAGTGAGGTCCTCCAAAGCCAGATCAAAGAACAAGGCTTCCCCCGACTCGCCCCGGCCCATCGCTTCATGAATCGCAGAATCGTAGGAAGCGCTCTTCTTAATCGCCTGATCAAAAATCGTCGGATTCGACGTCAGCCCCGTCACCGAATACTCGTCGATGTAAGTTTTTAGCGTGCCGTTGTTCAGCAGATCGCGCGTGATGTTATCCAGCCAAAGACTCTGTCCCAGATCGTGAAGTAATTGCGTCGGTTTCATACAGTCTCCTCACCA
>DATBZX010000412.1:0-8557 GCA_036512955.1 Terriglobales bacterium | reverse complement strand
CACACAGTCGATAGAAACTCCGGATTGAGTTCAAGGCTGGAGAGTAACGCAGGGCATCCGAGGGAGTCACCGGCAGTTCATGGCACGGGTCCGGGTCTTTTCCGAACAGAAGAACGCCGGTCGAAATGCGCCGGTTCTCGTAAGTGCTGAGCGAACTTGTGCGAAGGACCTCAATGGCATCCTCCACTCGATCGGGTCCTTCCCACACTTTCTGTGCGTAGGGAGCGCCGTCGATATAGGCGGAAACGTACCGATCCTCTGGCAGACCGCGAAAGAGTTCAAATCGCTGCTCGGCACGGTTAACGTCAACGATCATCCGATATCGGAAATCCAAAACCGCGCCGATACTGGTTAGCAGCTTCAACTCGGCTTCAGAGAAGGGTTCATCCCGGGTGAGGGAGTACTGGGATCCGAGCCAATTCAGGCTCAGCAAGCTCCCGTCGGAAGTCGGCATGATCTTACAGTCGCCAGCATCCAGGGCAGGGTCGAGTAATTCGAATTTCGCCGAAGGAAAGAAGTAGCCGATCCCACCTTCAACCAATTTTCCGTAAAGTCCATCGATAAAAGGAGCAGTCGTTGTCTGTTTGGGCATCGTGTCCTGCAATCCGTCGCTCAAAGGAAGTCCTTTGTTGAGATGATGGCAAGGACCTGAAGGGCTCATCAGTGACGGAAGGTTTGGTGCGCGCAAGAGCGGCCGAAGATTCAAACATCAGCATCGCGCAGCGATGCGTTCACCTTCTCGAGATGCTGCGGTGCTAAATGCACGATTGCGTTTGGACGCACAAAGCACTCCCCTAGCACAAAGAACGAAGTACAAACAGTGCGCTGGAGTCTGCCGAAAGACGTTCCACTCGCTGAAGTATGTCGCCAGATTTCCTGAACTCGGCTGTGGAAAGCGCGGGCGACCAGGACGAAAATCCTTAAGAAATCTGCAATTCTCGGCGAGTGCTGCCGGAGATTCTGTAGGCACCTCTGACTGTCCGGCGAGGGAAAAGTCAGACTGCGACCGTTTTGCTAATCGAGCCGGTTCAACCACAGCGCCCTATCGCCCGATGATCGCTAATCCTTCGTCGTTGAATCGCCACAGAACCGGACTACTCAATCGCGCGGCCCACGCCGATTCGTTTCTCCGCCGCGCGTGATTCTGAAATGGAACCCCGGTAAGTCGCTGACACACGCACCTTATCGCCTAGCGTGAAACCGTACTACAAGTTCGAATCCAGTTCCCTCCGCCAGCAAGTCTCAAGTGCAGAGAATCTCTGCAGCTTGTAGGTGAATATCGCTAAAAATCCCCGCAATTCCACACGTTTTACGACTAAACCGGACTCGGAGAAAAGGCTCTGGCGGAGCCAAAGGCTAGCTTTGCGGCTCTTTTCTCTGCGGGGCTGACACGCAGTCCGGTTTGATGATTCCCATCAGGCGAATGCAATGCGATCACAAACCGATCATTCGCCGACTGCGAGTTGACTTGGAGTGCCTGATCACGAACAGTTCTGACATTCTCCGGACACTCGAGCAACTTCTGTATTGGCTGAGCGAGCAAGTCCGACGGATCGGCTCGTGATCAATTTTGAGGTGAATTTGTTGCAGAAGCTGCGCAAAGCGCTGATCGCTGAGAAGGGAACCTTGGCACGGTCGCGGTGCGAAGCGGAAAAATGCCAGATACGCGTTCCCAGATCTGCTACACTTCCTGGCAACAAACATGAATAAATCTGGCCGCTTTGCAGTTCCCCGGGAAGACGGTCATCCATAACTTCTTCCAGCGAGAGTTACTGTCTATCTTGCTTTGGTCGTCGCTGGGAGCAATCGCCGCGGCCTTAGTCCGAGCGCTCATCTCCGACCATTCCTTCGATACATTTCTCATCGCGACATACCTACCGCCCCCAAAGCGATTTGACGAGCCAGCGCGCTATGTTCCCTATCTCGTTACCGGAGCCGTGGCGGTTGTCATCATGGTCCTGATTCGACTATGGCGGATCGTCAAGCGAGGCATTACATCATGGGCCTTTGGGGTCACTAGCGGTCTGAAATTCATTTCATTCGCCTCCACCGTCATAGTTCTCAGCCTGACTCGCTATAGCATTCAACGGCGCTTGGCCGTGGATTTGGCCATACTGGCAGTCGCGCTCTTCTGTTCATGCGTATTGCGCTATCTGGCTATAGATCGCAGCTACCACATACCCAACGAAGCCGATATCCGCGTCTGGAAATCAAACAGCAGAAGGCGCTTCATGTCAGCCGAGAGCGCAGAAATATATCGGCCGTCTGGCGACCAACTGGGCGAGAACATTCCTTCCGATCCTGGCAACTTGGAAATTTGATGGGTCGCCAAATCAAGGATCCGGATCGACGAGGCAGGGTCACCAGCGTATCCGCCAAAGACGATCCTGTTCCCGTCTGGCGACCAGTGCGGGTCTACTTGAGCATCAGGGTTGCCCGGCATCAATTGCCGCGGGCTGCCTCCCTCCCGTGGAACCTCGTAAATTCTGGCAGGCTTGTCGGGAAATGTTTCATAGAAAACAATCTTTGTGCCGTCCGGCGACCAGCGAGGAAACCCAGCCTTCGCGAGAGGGTAAGTCAGTTGCAATCGTTCGCTCCCGTCGGTCTTACTCCGCCACACGCTGCCTTCCGGATAAGACACATAGGCCGCCCACTGGCCATCTTTCGAAAAGGCGACGAATTCCGCAGAGATGCCTCCAAGATAGGGAACAAACTGGCCGGCCTTCAAGTCGTAGCGAACCAACTCGCCGCGGAACGTGCGCCCGACTACAAAAAGCTTCTTACCGTCGGCGCTCGGCAGCGGTGTCGCCAAAGACAGAGGGCTGAAAGTCAATTGCACGGGCTTGGGTTCAGGGTCAAGAAGGCCCTTCTTTCGGGGCAGGGCCCAAATCTGCGAGCGTGACCGGAACACAAAGTACTTACCGTCGCTTGTCCAGTTACCGCAGCACTCCCAGTTGGGCGGACTGTTCCAACCGGAAAGCAAGCGATGCAAGCCGGTGCCATCGGTCGAAACCTCCCATAGGAAGGGAGGGGCTCCAAGCAAATCCTCAACGTCGAACCGCAAATGGGTTCCGTCAGGCGACCACACAGGGTTGAATATAAAGGCCGAATTCTTGATCGTCACCAGCCTGCGGGATTCGCTGCCGTCAGATTTCGCCACGAACCCATCGCTGCCGTTGCAGTATGCCAGCAACTTTCCATCGCGCGACCAAGCCCCTTCGTACCTTTCAATGTCCCCCAACCGGCGCGGGGACCCGCCTACGACGGGCACACTCCAAATAGGTCCCGAAGGTGGCCCGCCATGCCCATCCTTCTGGGAGATCTGGCCGGATTAGGAACGAGAAATGGGATGAGCAGGTCTTTCGGAACGGAGAGAGACTATTCCCATGAAAAACCAGTCGCAGCACCTCATCGCGGAAGTACCACGCAGACAACGCAGGGTTGAGAGGACGATCGGTATCGACCTTGGAGATGTCTGGAGCCATTACTGCACCCTCAACGAAGACGGAGAAGTGGTCGACCGGGGCCGCTTCAGGACCATCCCGAAGGCTGTCGAGAAGTGGTTTACCGACCTACCTCCGGCGCGGGTGGCGATGGAGGCGGGCACTCACTCGATCTGGATCAGCGAGCAGCTTGAGGAGTTAGGTCACGAGGTAATCGTGGCCAACGTTCGCGAGTTGCGGGCCATCTCTCACAGTGACCGAAGAGCGATCAAGTCGATGCCGAGAAGCTTGCTCGCTACGCCCGGCTTGATCCAGAGATCCTGCGGCCGATCTCTCACCGGACCGTCGAGCAGCAGGAAGCTCTGACCTTGATCCGTGCGCGTGACCTCATGGTCCGACTGCGCACGGCCGCGGTGAACGCCGTCCGCGGACTGACGAAGTCCTGCGGGCACCGGATGCCAGCTTCTTCAACCCGCTGCTTCGCCAAGCGAAGTGTTGCCGTGATGCCGCCAGGGCTGGCACAGGCACTTGGCCCGGTGCTCGAGCAGATCGCCGAGATGACGCTCAAGATCAAGCAGTACGATCGACAGATCCTAGAGCTCGGACAGGCGAAGTATCCGGAGACACAAGCCTTGGTCAAGGTCGCCGGGGTCGGTCACCTTACGGCTCTGACGTTCGTGTTGACCCTGGGAAGCAAGGAGCGCTTCAAGCAGAGTCGTGACGTCGGGTGCTATCTCGGCCTGAGACCACGACGCAGCCAGTCGGGGGATCGCGACCCTCAACTCGGCATCACCAAGGCTGGCAACGTCTACCTGCGAAGTCTGCTGATCGAGTGTGCCGGCCATATCCTCCGACCGCAGGGCAAGGACTCATCGCTTCGACAGTGGGGCTTGCATCTGGCTTCACGCGGCGGTAAGCAGGCGAGGAACAAGGCAGTGGTAGCTGTGGCACGCAAGCTGGCAGTCCTGCTCCACCGCATCTGGATCACGCAAGAGCCGTACGTACCCTTTTACGCAAAAGCTGCTTGAGGCTTGACCATGTTCACCCGTTGCGACAACACCGTGTTCCGATGACTGCGAGGGCGTTTTGGTCCTAGAGGCCGAACGAGAAATGGCAGCATCGACTCTCCTCTCGAACCCCAACCGGCACCGAGCTTGCATCAAGAAAGCTCATCAAGAGTGCGTATAGAAACCCGGTGGAGAGCAACATGCGGCACCACGAAAACCAGGAACAACAGCAAAAGCAAGAACCCTACGAAGGAATAAGTGAAGAACAGACCTTGACACCAGTGACCTGCTCATAGAAAACGCCCAACCCTTTCGTAATCCCGTAAGGTAAGGTTGGCCGACAACGCGCCAAATATCGCTCGGATGAACACGCACATACCGGAACAGTAACGGCTTCGTTGAGATCTCCTGAGCGCGTTTCTCACGACGATGGCCGCGCCCCCAACCCTCCCACGTCAGAATGAAAGCCTTAGTTTTTCTAACCTGATTAATATTAATCAACCCGTACTGTCCATCTTTAGTTAGGGAAGTCGTCGGCCACCTTTGATGTAGGTGGTAGTAGGCACTTCAATGTAATTGACATCTGAGTTGACCGCGGGTAGAGTTGGCGCTCTTGCCTTACGTTTGAATCTCCCTGTACAGCAAGCAGGTCGAGACGGCTGTCTGACCTGCGGAGCCTCTGTCTTGGTCCGTAGCTACCATCGCGACTTGGATCCGAAAGCGAAATACCGGCTTACCACCAAAATCTGAACTTCGAGGAGAACTATGTCTACTGTGACCCGATTCCGAGGAGTTATTCGTACTATCGGATTGCTTGTGATTGCCGCGAGTCTGTGTGTAGGCGTTGCGACGGCGCAGCAGGTGATCGACGGTGTTACTGCCGACGGTGCCTTGTACCGATTCCTGGTTCCCAGCCCCTGGAATGGTCAGTTGGTCGTGTATGCGCACGGCTATGTAGCAGCGGGTAATCCGATCGCGCTCCCGAACAACCCGCTTGAGTTGGCAGCGTTTCAGGCCATCACCAGCCAAGGGTTCGCAGCCGCTATGTCAAGTTACAGCCAGAACGGCTGGGCCGTGAAGGAAGGCGCACAAACGACGCATCAGCTTCGCGGATTATTTGCCGCTAAAGTGTCCGAACCCACGCGGACCTACCTCGTCGGCACATCGGAGGGCGGACTCATCGCGCTGGATCTGACAGAAGGGTACTCCGGCCAATACGATGTACCCTCTCCATCTGCGGAGTAGTTGGAGGTACTCCTCTCACCTACCAACACAATGGCGATGGGCGGGTATTGTTCGACTATTTCTTCCCCGGTGTGTTGCCGGGAGACCTGCTGCATATTCCCAACCTCGATTTCTCTCCCGGTAGTCCAACCTACAATGCGGTGCTGAACGCGCTGGTTGCGGGGTTATTTGCGCCTGGTCAGCCGACTCTGCAATTTGCCAACGTCGCCCAACTACCTGGCTCCAACGTGAATGAGATCATCTTTTCCGGCTTGACCCTTGTGGGCGCCTATCCCGGATTCAACGAACTGCTGCAGCGCACCAACGGACATAATTTCTACGACAACACCAAGACCGTGTATTCGGGTTCGTTCAATGATGCGGCTCTGAATGCCGGAGTTCGGCGTTACTCGGCTGACCCGGCAGGCGCGAACTATGTCGCCCACTATTACGACCCGAACGGACACCTTCAGATACCCACCCTCACACTCCACACTACCCAGGATCAAACGATTGCGTTCTCGCAGGAAGCGCATTACGCCGGTGTGGTTGCCGGGGCTCACGCCTCGAACTTCCTGGTTCAGCAGTCAGTCAATCGATACGGGCACTGCAACTTCAAGCCAGAAGAAATCCTGAATTCATTCCAGGGTTTGTTTCTGTGGGTGAATTATGGCATTGTGCCGCCGAGCGGAGACGTAACCATACCGTGATGCGGTGCTACTGGAAACCAAGCCCGGGCCGAGAGCGGTCGAGCTAAGAATCTAATGCGGTGGTCGCGGTTTTGAATCCCACCCTGCTTTCAACACAAGGAGAGAACATGCACGCGTTTTCAACCACTCGTTTGCTCTCGGTTGCCGTTATTGCTGCGACACTGTTCGCTGCGAACGCTGCCCGCGCTGATGGCGATGCCCACAAAGCCAAGCACATCATCGTCATCGTGCAGGAAAACCACTCATTCGATAATTACTTTGGCGCGCTGGCCTATGCGCCTGGGAGCCCTTACCACACT
Organism: Terriglobales bacterium; assembly: GCA_036512955.1. Classification (GTDB taxonomy): domain Bacteria; phylum Acidobacteriota; class Terriglobia; order Terriglobales; family Acidobacteriaceae; genus DASRAA01. The sequence continues at coordinate 1,874 of DATBZX010000412.1, read as the reverse complement.
CCGGGCCGCAACGGCTGCAGCCAGGGCGACCATAACTGCGTCGATGGATTGAGCTGCACCGTCGATGGTGCGGGCAACTTCACCTGCAGCAACGCCAATGTGGATGACGACGGCAGTACCGTGTTTGCGTTCCACGATTCGCGCCGCTGCGTAACGCCGGACCTGGATCATGGCTGGGCCAATACCCATCGCGAAGTCAACTTCAACTTTCCCAATAACACGCTCTTGCAATCGCTCATGGATGGATTCGTTCTCATCAACGACCAAACCGAGCAGATCGATAACGGTCAGGAGAACCCGACAGACGACCAGACGATGGCGTTCTATAACCAGAACGAAATCCCGTTCTATTACGACCTGGCGCAGAAGTTCGCCGTGAATGACCGATATTTCTCCTCAGTGCTGGGGCCCACATTTCCGAACCGCTCCTACCTGATGGCGGCCACGTCCTTCGGCCATCTCACCACGGCTGACAGTTTTCCACCTCCGGGAAGCTGTGGGTACAAGCCCATTACCGGCACCATTTTCGACTTGATGGAGAATAACGGTGTTACTTGGGCTAACTACTTCCAGGATCTTCCCAACGGCGGTAGCTTCCGTCCGATTCCTACTCCCATAGACCCGCATTGCTCCTTGGACCCACATTTCCTGCCGCTCCCGGTCTTACTGGGACAACTTGCTGGCAATCCGAACCTGCCACCGTTGCCCCAGGTTTCGTTCGTCGATCCGAACCTCGGCTTCTTGAACCCGAAGAAGGAAAATGACGAGCACCCGCCCACCGATATTCAGCGAGGACAAGCCTGGGTTTCACAGGTTTTGCATGCTCTGCGAAACAGCGCCTACTGGCAGGACTCGATTGTGATTCTTACTTACGATGAGCATGGCGGATTCTACGATCACGTGATACCGCCGCGCGCCAGGCAGGGACACGCTCCGAACCCGGATGGGATCAGCCCCGGACAATGCGCTGATCTTTCCAACCCTCCGCTCAGCTTGCAACCCGGCCAGGGCGCCGAGTGCTCTTGGAATCTGTTTAGCACAACAGACACGACGGTAAAAGACGCTGCTAACCTGTGTCCTGCGTTCGCAGCCGATCCCACCGGCCCGTATCCGGCAGATTGCGCCAATTTCGACCAGTATGGCGTGCGGTTGCCGTTCGTGGCTATCTCCCCATTCTCCAAACCCAGCTACGTCTCGCACACTGTTGGCGATCACACTTCAATTCTGGCGCTGATCGAGAAAGTCTTCATGACAACCGGCCCGGTTCAAGATAGTGAAGATGAAAACGACGATGCAACACGGCCCCATCTAACCAACCGCGATTTGCATGCGCACACACTGGTAGACATGTTTGACTTCACCCACTCGCCCTCACTGAACACGCAGATCGGCATCGCTTCTCCACCGGTCCAGGATTGCACGCCGTAAATTAAACCTGTTCGTCGTTGATTTGTGGGGTCTGGCGAAAACGGACCCCTCTTTTTTGCGGTCGTCTTAGCCGGCCGGATGTTCCGTCCCAAGCTAAAACAGCCGTTTGCATCAATAACCTGTTCAACCAGGTCTTTGCGGGATTCCGGGCGAGTGACGAGCTAACCGGAAGTAATGCGTCCCGGATTAGTCGCGACAAACGCCCAAACCGCTCTCGACCACCGGCGTAGGCTCTTCCCCAGCCGCTAAAGGAGGCGGCTGGAATGAGAAGAAAAGCTACGCGCAAATCTGGGAATCTAAAACGGCCGAAGACAAAGCTGGGGCTTCCCGATCTGGATCACAGCAAGAGTGCCGTGTTGAACAGCCTTCGCTCGCCCGAATCGAAACGAGGATACCGGCACGCGATTGACGAGTTCATTCAGTGGTACTGCTCCGAGCCGCGCCTG
>DATBZX010000411.1:0-3828 GCA_036512955.1 Terriglobales bacterium | reverse complement strand
CAGGCGCGGCTCGGAGCAGTACCACTGAATGAACTCGTCAATCGCGTGCCGGTATCCTCGTTTCGATTCGGGCGAGCGAAGGCTGTTCAACACGGCACTCTTGCTGTGATCCAGATCGGGAAGCCCCAGCTTTGTCTTCGGTCGTTTTAGATTCCCAAATTTGCGCGTAGCTTTTCTTCTCATTCCAGCCGCCTCCTTTAGCGGCTGGGGAAGAGCCTACGTCGGTGGTCGAGAGCGGTTTGGGCGTTTTACAGCAACTTGGTTAACTTCTGGTTAGTTCGTTTTCCGGGAGTAGTCAAAGCGCCTCGGGGTTTGAACTTCAGTTCAATTTCCCTGGGGCGCCAAGGGCTTTCTATAGGAGTTGATCTAAGGCGTACTGTTCTGTGCTGAAGAACCCGGAAATCCACTGATTTCCGGGTTCTTCAGCTCTGCAACGATTCCCGAGTTACCGTTTTGGATGATGGACCTCCACGCGTGGTCCAACCGGATGGACCCATGGGTGGGCATAGGGATGAACGTAGACATCCCGCCCAACCCACACCCGCTCCCACGGCCGATGGTCGATGAGGATTGCGTGGGAGGGCCAGAGAATGCCTGAGCCGAACCACCAACCCCAGGTACCAAAAGCGGCTCCAATCGTGACTGCCGGACCGAAGTGAATTGCGGTTGCAACGACGAATCCGGGCCGAGGTGGCGCAAAAACTACGTAGGGATCGTAATAAGGTACATAGATCACGCTTGGGTTAACCGGCAGAATCTGAATGTAACCTCCGTCCGTAAGAACATTCACGTAGCCGTTGGGTCCAAGATAGCCATAATCCCTGGCCTTGCGACGCATCCGCTGCACGGCATCCATCACCTCAGGACGTTGCGTGAGAACCGCATTGCCGAGTTGCTCAGTCCAAGCGGGATCGTGCGCCATCATATCCAGAACCGACGGGAATGGCAGCAGCGCGAGTACGCTTGCATCCCAGGGCAACTGGTCGTCCTGAATGGCTTGCGCCAGGGCATCGCCTTTGAGATAGCTGTGCTGGTCCGCCCATGTCGCCGCATCTGCAATCTGATTCGAGTACGTCGAAGCGGTAAGTACTTGGGCGAGCAGCGGGTCCGGATAGAGCGCGATGCGTGTCACGAGCTGGTCCAGTTGCGGCGGCGTCAGTGGTACTGGTTGTGCTGACGAAACCGCGGGCGTAGCCAGAAGCACTCCGATCACGAGGATCACGAGCGCGAGATGAATGAGAGACGTTCTTCGGACTTGGTCCAGCGGGTGTTTCGTTGGCCCGTCTGGGCCGCGACGATTGAGTCGAATGGAAAGAGTGTGTACCTGAAACATACAATTTTCCTCCATAGGGGTATTTGGTGAGTTCTAGCCGCCGCCTTCCTCAGACAGCGGGTTATCCGAAATCTGAGAACAGAGGCATCACGGACCTATCTCCTACTGCTTCATGCAACCGCTCGCGGACCGGGTCAGCGCCGCCTCATTGAGTGCAGGTTGAGGATTTCTAACCACGAGCTCATCCTCGACAGAGACGACTCCATAGATGTCGCGCAGCCTCGATACCATGGCTTCTTTCTCTTTTGGCGTTGCAACTGCGCCCATCAGCGTCACAGTTCCGTCGCGGAATGTCGCATGAACGGATGTTGATGAGGTCGCATCGGTGCCGTGATAGATGACCTTATTGACCTCTGTTCGCACGTCGTCGTTAGTCAGCAGGTCGGGATTAAGATTCAGTTCCTCGCGAACTGAAATCACTCCATCCGTACTTCCGACCAGGGCAAGTGCAGTTGAGCGCTCGATCGAGTCTTTTACCGTTCCCGAAAGCACAACCATACCCCCATGGACCTCGACACGCACCTGCGGAAATGTCATTCCCATATCGGCCCGCGCAAAGTGGAGCCGGTCTTCCAATCGCTTCTGCAACTCAAAGTCGTCGACCGGAGTCGTTGCAACAGTAATTGCAGTTTGGAGACTTCGGAGTCCTGACAATTCGCGGACAGCAGCTTCGGCGTCAGCCCTGTCCTGATAATGGTCCACGGTTCCCGTTAGAGTAATTGTCCCGTGCCACGCACTCGCGTCTACGAAACCGAGTGCCGGGTTGCGCCTCAATGCTTTTTCCGCTGCCTGTTCGAGGTTAGCGTCGGTATAAGCGGGGCCGGTATGCGCCGCAGGTTTCACGACGGCGGCAACGCTATGGCGTGCAGCGGTACACAATCCAAGAATTACAAGCATACAAAGAGATTTTCTCCACAACTTCATGGCAGTCCTCCAGTGATGCCGTACCACATAGGTACAGTTCCACCGACAAGGGCCGGCAGCCAACGAAAGGATCGAGCATTGGATGACTCGAATGTGCTCCGCCGACTGCCGGGGCCTTATCGTGTCAGAAGATTTGAATTAGGCAGCGTTTGCGGTCAGTTGCTTCGCGCCACCATTCACCTTGATCTGGCGAGGTCTGGCGTTGGCTTTCTTCGCCATACTCACATGGAGAATTCCATGTTCGTACTTTGCGTCCACGCTGTCGGGGTCGACAGTGGCCGGCAGGGTGAAGGTGCGGGAGAAGCTTCCGTAATAACGCTCGATCCTCTGGTAGCGGTCCGGTTTACGGTTCTTTTCGATCTTTCGCTCGCCGCTGATCGACAGCGTATTGCCTTCGAGCGTCAGATGAACATCCTCTTCCCGCATGCCCGGCACTTCCATCTCAAGGACGATGCGGTCATCTTCCTCATAAACGTCCGTTCTCGGAGCAAACGAAAACGAGGTTAGCGAGGATCGATCGGGAGAATCGATGTCTGAAAACACGTCGTTAAACAACTGGTTTACGCGTTCCTGTAACGAAGTGACTTCGCGGAACGGCTGCCATCTTGTCAGCACAGTCATTGCTATTCACCTCCGCGGGAGATTCCCGCTGTTTTAACCGAATAGACGCGCAACCAGAAAAAAGGTTGCTCAAAATTTTAGTGCTCCTCTATCAAGATTGTTGAGCGCCGCTTACGACCAAACGTGGAGGTGCGTCTCTTATCCAGAACTGAACTTTCAGAGGCTCTTGCCTTGAATTTCCTTGGAGGAGAAAAGGAAATGTCATTTCGTTTGTTTGGCTTAGAGTGGAACTCTCGCTGGAAGACGCTCTCGATCTATGAGAAGTTCGAGCAATTGATCGTCTCCATCCTGACCTGGATCATTGCCGTGATCGTGGCCGTCGCTACCTGGCAATTGATTCTTCATACCGTGAGCATGATACGGAGCCACCTGCTCGATCCAAGGGACACGCAGGCGTTGCAATCTCTGTTCGGAATGGTCCTGACATTGCTGATTGCCCTCGAGTTCAAACACTCGCTCATGGTCGTCCTTCACCGCCAGCGCAATGTCGTTCAAACCCGGTCCGTCATCCTGATTGCCTTGCTCGCCATCGTCCGAAGATTTATTGTTCTGGATCTTTATCAAACCGGGCCTTCCACCGTCGCAGCGCTCGCGGGCGCCGCACTTGCTCTCGGTATTGTGTTCTGGCTAGTGCGCAGCCAGGAATACCCCGACGTGATGGGAGAAGGACAGAAGACGAATCTTCCGAGTTGATTGCTAAGGCCTATGGCGGAAGGATGCTCGACGGTACGGAGGATGGACAGTCTGCCTCAATACCGGACGGATAACTTCAGGATGGTCGACAAACAGGAAGTTGGCACATGGCTGAGTAGTCGCTAGCCTTGATCGGAAACGCCTCGGGAAAGGTGGTTCTTTCGAGATGGAACCTTGCTCCGAGGCGTTTTCGATAAGGAGACTAGGAGGAAGCCGCTGGCGTTTGCGGCAGACGCGGGGAGCTATGGGATTTGAAT
>DATBZX010000410.1:0-4829 GCA_036512955.1 Terriglobales bacterium | reverse complement strand
TCAGGTTGACGCTGAGCGAGTGGCTGAGCTACGCCACGATGGCCATTCGTGGTCCCAGGTGTGTCGAGCCCTCAGTGTTAGCAAGGGAACGGCCCAGCGATCGGTTGCACGGCTTGGAGCTTAGCTGCATTAGTGAAGGCTTGGCGACCATGCGCCCGGCCGACGGCTCGAAACGTCTCGAAGCCGGTTTCCGGCCAGTCTCAACATAGGCGACTTCTCGTCCAAGTGACCGATTCTCGTCCACCAGAATGCGGAGGTCGATATTCGATCACTTGCCGGAGTCGATGGGGAGATGCTGCCTTGCGCGCTTAAGAAGTTCATCGAATCCGACGATGTAGATTCGTGCGGTACCTTCATCATCGACCGTGATAATACGTTTACCATCAGGCGAAAACCTTGCGACCGTATTTTTCCCGATCGTAGGGAGCGTATTGACCAGGAAGCCGTTATCTACGTCCCAGACTTCGATAGACTCATCTTCGGGGACTGTGAGGATCCGCTTGCTGCTGGGCGAGAATCTTGCAGAGGAAACGCGGCCGCCGCGCACCAGGAGTGAGGAGACCAATTGCCCATTGTGTGCATTCCATACCAGTTCGGTTCCGTTGTCCGTTGAGGTGGCTATAAGTTTGCCATTTGGTGAGAAGGCCGCGTCACCAAGCCAAAAATTCTTACTGTAAGGGAACATCGACGCCAATTGATGGCCACTTCTGGAATCCCAAATCACTTCCGAATATTTACCGTCGAAGCTGCCTGTGACAATGCGCTTCCCGTCTGGCGAAAACGGCTCCTCGTGCACGAATAGTCTACCCTTGTGTGGCGTCAGCATTGTCAGTAATCGACCATCGTTCGCGTCCCACACCCTTAAGGGCTGAATAGTCTTGTCCTCTTGATTGCAGATGGTGGCGACGATGAGCAAGTTGTCAGGTGAGAATTTCGCGTTAAAGAAAGGCCTCGGACACATATGACCTGCAAGTGTGGCGATGAGACGGCCACTTTCCGTATCGCGAACCTGTCCGATGTTGTCTTCCGTCAGGGTGAGGACGCGAGTCGCATCAGGCGAAAATACCGAATCAGACTCGTATCTATTCAGCAGACGACCCGTATTCGCGTCCCATACTTCCCGGTATAAGTCGGATGTGACAATCCGTTTGGCGCTCGCAGTAATCTGTGCTGATTTCTCACCGGCGCCGGACGACGACGCCGCTAATGCGTTGCCGTTGATGTCGAACGTGCGGATGGTACCGTCAGTGTCCAGGGTCAAGACGCGATTGCCGTCGGGTGAGATCGCAGCGGCAATAATGTTGTCCCCAAGTCTTGTAATTGGCCCGGTGCCTTCTTCGGCATCCCATACTCGCGCTGTGCCATCGTCGCCGGCGGTTAGAATGTGCTTGCCATCACTTGAAAACCTGGCGCTGTTGATCGTCAACCTGTGACCCGAAAGGGTAGCCACGAGGTGACCGTTTGCGGCGTCCCACACCTTGACGGTATTGTCGCCTGAGTCGCTCGCAGTGAGGATATGCTTACCGTCTGGTGAGAATGTCGGATCGAGCTCAAAGCCGCCAGATCGAGTTCCACAAGGAACAGTGGACAGTATATGACCGGTTTCAGTGTCCCATACTCTGGCGGTACGATCAAAGCTTGCCGTGACCACCCGCTTGCCGTCGGATGAAAATCCAACCCCATAAATGTAACCGGTATGTCCGGTCAGGGTGACCATTTGGCGACCGGTTTCCGCATTCCACAGGCCAGCCAAATTGTCGTCCGACAAAGTGACGATCCGTTTGTCGTCAGGTGAAAACGCTGCGCGGTTGATCCGCAGATCGTGTCCAGAGAGCGTAGCCTGCAAGTGGCCGCTTCGAGAATCCCAGACTTGGTAAGCCTCGGTATTTGTGTAGATCGCTCTCGTGAAAACGTATCTGTCGTCCGCTGAAAATGTCGCCATGATGAGCAGCCCCGATCCCCCGGCCAGCGTAGCCAGCGGACGGCCATCATTGGCATTCCAAACTTGCCAAATGTGAGGTTTGTTTTCGGTATCCGTGAAGATGCGTTCCCCATCTGGGGCAAGCACAGGATAAGAACCAATTACAGTCGCCAAAAGCTGGCCATTTTGGATGTTCCAGATACGGGCCAAATCCTCACTGGCGGTCACGACGCGCTTGCCGTCCCTCGAGGACGCTGCGTCCAATAGAGACCTGGGATCTCCCGTCGGCTTCTTGTCGCCCGACAGTTCAATGATTAAGCTGCCGTTCCTCGAATCCCAAACCCTCGCAGTGCCATCATCGGACGCCGTGACGATTCGGCTGCCATCTGAAGAGTATGCGGCTCGGATTCGACCATGGTGGTGAAAGACAAAATCTTCTGGGAATTTCCCCAGGACTGTACTTAACGCAAACTCCGCCTCCGCGGTCTCCGACCGCTCTCCTGCCTCGACAGCCTCCCGAAATGCCAAGCCGACGTCTCTGGTCGAATCTACGATTGCTTGGGCTGCAAATTGCCGCGAGACCGCCTGGTTCTCCTGGATCTTAGCTCGTCTCCACTCCCACAGCGCGCCCACCGCTACCACCGCCAGCACAGCCGCTGCTGCGATGCTTCCGTGCAGCGCGCGCCGCCTGCTCCCCTCCTTCTCTGCCGCCACCGCCTCCTGACGGACAAGGCTGGCCTGGATAAAGGTGCGTTCGCAGTCACTGAGCTGATGCGGCTTCGTTAGTAGCCACGTGCGGGCCCGGGTCAGCTTCAGGCCGGAAAGCAGAGCATCTGTCTTCTCGTCAGGCGATGCATGCAGCCAGTCGAGCAGATCGTGTTCCAGCTGCTGTTTGCCAATGAGAAACTCGCGTTCTTCGTCGAGCCAGCCGCGCAGTCGCGGCCACTTGCGCAGCAGCGCCTCGTGTGCGACTTCGACGGTGGCGGCGCCTTGTTGACCCACAATCGTGAGTAGCCGCGCCTTGGCGAGGCGTTCGATCAGCGGAAGCGCTCGCGGCGAAAGCGCGGCGATGGCGGTGGGGCGACGGACATATTCCCCCTCCGCGTTGACGCACACCATAGCCGGAATGAATGCTACCTTCAAGGCCTGGAGGTCTTCGGGTGTCGGTTTCGCTGCGGCAAGCACCTCATCGGCCTTGCGACGCACCGCATTTTCGAGCGGCGAAAGTTGTGCCCCTGCTTCACCTAGCTCGCGATAGGCCTCGACGGTCAATCGCCCGCTGCTTGCGGCGTTGTCGTAGAGCTCGCGAAGGGTGAAGGCCAGCAGCGGCAGCGCGTCTGCGGTGCGCGCATCGGCGATAGCTGTGGTCACCAGGGCTTCATCGACGAGGACGCCTGCGACCCTCGCGGGACCTTCGATGATCTCCCGCACGCGCTCCAGCGGCATTGGTTTAAGAGAGAATTGCTCGAACGGAACCCGAAGCTGCGGCTCCTGTTGCACGTCGCCGAGATAATCGGAGCGCAGCGACATCACTGTCAGGAAGGGCAGCCGCTCACCGAGCAGTGTATTCAGGACGTCAAAGAACTGCTCGGTCTGTTGCGGATCCGCACCGGCGAAGAGTTCTTCACCCTGATCGATGACCAGCAGGACCTGCGCTTCGTTCTGTTGATGGATGGCGCGAAGGTCGTGGGCCAGATCGACCAGCGCATGGTGGAGGTCGTCTGCCTCGAAGGCCGCGCGCCATTGCCGCCAGCCTGCGCCGGGCCCCAGGGCCGTTGCGATGACCTGCGCAAGCTCGTCCAGGGGGTGGAGCTGAGGGCGAAACGGCGGCAGCACGATCCAGTTGTGCGGGTCGCGCTTCAGGCGCGGCACGAGGCCTGCGCGCAAAAGCGAGGACTTTCCCGACCCCGAGGCCCCCAGTACCACCACCAGTTTTTCGCCGCCCTGGGCGCGGCGGGCATTGAGGCGTTCGATCAGCCGGCGAACGTCGTCGTCACGCCCGAAATAGATCGCAGCATCAGCCTCGTCGAAGGCCAACAGCCCCGGATAAGGTGGCCGCGTTTGCTCCCAGGGATAGCCGCCCCTGGTATTGAGAGCAATGCGCGTGAGCTCTAATTGCAGCCGTGCTAAGCCGCCTTCCCGGTCCTTTACGAGATTGAGATGCTGGATGTCCGCAGAGACGAAGGTTTCTGCGGTGGGCGCCTCGATCAAGGGGAAGATTGCCTTGCCCAGCGCCCTGGCCTGTGCGAACTCGACGAAGCACCATTTGCTGCTGAACCAGTTTTTCGTCAGGATGAGGATTACCGCGTCGGCGCCGGTGACCTCGCGATAGAGCGTGCGCTCCCAGTCCGCTCCGGGAGCGAAGCCCTGGTGTTTGTCGAAGTCGAGAAACGTCGAGACAAATCCCACGCCGCGCAGCCATGTCAGAAGCCGCGCCGCCTGTTCTCCATCCAAGCTGGAATGACTAATGAAGATACGCGCCATGCGTCTCCCGGTAAACAGGGGCCGATTGTGTTCAGTGAAATGCGGGAGAGGCCATTATCCGGTGGTCGAGGCTCCGTTGCAAGCGATGCGAGGAGCCAACCTCCGTAGGATCCCCACCCATTTCGCAGGATACTTTGTTTGTTTCATGCGGGTGAGTTTGTGTTCGCCCTCGACCTCGAATTGTCAGTCTGGTGCCCAACATTCCTATCTCGTGAACTGAGACATTGGACGCTGCTCAACGAGAAGCCAGCTTGTGAGAAATGATTCCGCTACTCCACTTGTCCGTAAGACGCCCAACCCGTGCTGTTGAAGAACTCCACCAGGTCGCGGCCACAAGGACGGAACGGCGACAACACGCGGCCCAAGACAAAACTCGGCCTTCCTGATCTGGATCACAGCAAATCGGCGGTCCTGGACAGCCTTC
>DATBZX010000409.1:0-7374 GCA_036512955.1 Terriglobales bacterium | reverse complement strand
CATCACCATTGCTTTCTTCGCGCTGTCGCTGGGGTACGTTCACTTCTGCGACCGCGTGAAGTAGGGGGAACCATGCACACAGAATCAGCCATCATGATCGTAATTTGCGCCTTCATGATGATCTATCTCTTCTACGCGTTGTTGCGTCCGGAGAAATTCTGATATGACCGTTAACGGTTGGGTACAGATCGTCGTTTTTCTGCTGCTCGTGCTTGCGGTCACCAAGCCCGTGGGTGTGTTTATTACCCGCGTCTTCAGTCGCGAGCGCACCTTCATGGACCCGGTGTTGCGGCCCGTCGAGCGCCTCATCTACAAGCTGTGTTTCGTGGATGAGAACCACGAGATGCGCTGGACCGAGTACGCCTTCGCCATGCTGCTGTTCAGCGTGGTTTCCATGCTGCTGCTGTATCTGATGCAGCGGGTGCAGGGATACTTGCCGCTGAATCCGCAGAAATTTGCGGCGGTCCCACAAGCGCTGGCTTTCAACACGGCGGCTTCCTTTACCACGAACACTAACTGGCAAAACTATGCGGGCGAAACCACCATGAGCTATCTGACGCAGATGGCTGGTCTCGCCTACCACAACTTCACCTCCGCGGCCGTGGGCATCGCGCTGGCGATCGCTTTTATTCGCGGCATTGCACGCCGCCAGATGCAAACCATCGGAAACTTCTGGGTTGACATGGTGCGCGCGAGCTTGTGGGTACTGCTGCCAGTCTGCATCGTCGGAGCATTAGTCCTGGTCTCACAGGGAGTCGTCCAGAACCTGAAGCCCTACGACACCGTCAAGCTGCTCGAGCCCCAGCAGGTGCAGCGAGTTGGCCAAGACGGCAAGCCCGTCGTCGATGGGCAAGGCAAGCCAGTGATGGATACCGTCACCACGCAGACTATCGCGCAAGGACCGGTAGCCTCGCAGGAGATCATCAAGGAACTGGGCACTAATGGCGGTGGCTTCTTCAACGCCAACAGCGCTCATCCCTTCGAGAATCCCACACCGCTTTCCAACCTGATCGAAATGTTTTGCATTTTCTCCATCGGTGCGGGGCTCACGTACACACTAGGTCGCATGACAGGATCGCAGCGCCATGGATGGGCGGTCTGGGCGGCCATGGCGATCTTGTTTTTCGTTGGCGTGACGGTTGCCTACTGGGCCGAGGCGCGGGGGAATCCCCTGTTGCACGGTGTCGATCAGCGGGCCAGCACCTCTCAGCCGGGCGGCAACATGGAGGGCAAGGAAGTTCGCTTCGGAATCACCAACTCGGCACTGTTCGCCACGGTCACCACGGATGCAAGTTGCGGCGCCATCAACGGCTGGCACGATTCGTTTATGCCGCTGGGCGGGATGGTTCCGCTGGTCAACATCATGCTGAGCGAAGTCATCTTCGGAGGCGTTGGCGCGGGCATGTACGGCATTCTGATCTACATCATCATCGCGGTGTTTATCGCCGGACTGATGGTCGGTCGAACACCGGAATATCTTGGCAAGAAGATTGAAGCCTTCGACGTGAAGATGGCCATGCTGGTGGCGCTGGTGTTCCCCTTGGTCATCTTGGGGTTCTCCGGAATTTCGTCGGTCCACGGATTCGGTACTTCCAGCATCCTCAACCCCGGTCCCCATGGGTTGAGCGAGATTCTCTACCTCTTCACCTCCTCGGCGGGAAATAACGGTTCAGCCTTTGGCGGAATCAACGGAAACACCCTCTGGTACAACACGACCGGCGGTTTCACCATGCTGATAGGCCGTTTCCTGATGATCATCCCGATGCTGGCCATTGCGGGAAACCTGGCGCAGAAGAAGTATGTTCCACCTTCGCTGGGGACGTTTCCCGTGACCACGCCGCTCTTCACTGGCTTGTTGATCGGCGTGATTCTCATCGTCGGCGCGTTGACATTTTTCCCGGCACTCAGCCTGGGACCAATTCTTGAGCATCTGCTGATGGCAGCAGGTAAGACGTTCTAAGGGGAGTCGCAATGGCAGGTAAGAGCTCCAAGAAAGCAATCTGGGATGTAAAGATCATTCGTCGGGCGATCGTGGATGCCATCGTGAAATTGGATCCCCGCCACATGATGGGTAACCCCGTCATGTTCGTGGTGGAAGTCGGAAGCGTGATTACCACGGTGCTGCTGTTCCGTGCTGGCGCGGCTTTCAAGTTCAATCTTCAAATTACGCTGTGGCTGTGGTTCACCGTGCTGTTTGCCAACTTCGCTGAAGCCATGGCGGAAGGCCGTGGCAAGGCCCAGGCCGACACCCTGCGGAAAGCCCGCTCCGAAACGGTCGCCAACCGGTTTTTGGAAGGCGGCAAGATCGAGCACGTGCCCAGTTCGAAGCTTCGAGCTGGTGACATGGTCGTGGTAGCCGCTGGTGAGATGGTCCCTTCCGATGGAGAGATTATCGAAGGGGTTGCCTCCGTGGACGAGTCGGCGATCACCGGCGAATCCGCGCCCGTTATTCGTGAGGCAGGGGGCGACCGCTCTGCGGTCACCGGCGGGACACGTGTCCTCTCCGACCAGATCAAGGTAAAAGTGACATCGAACCCCGGCGAGACTTTCCTTGATCGCATGATCGCCCTGGTGGAAGGCGCAGAACGCCAGAAGACTCCCAACGAAATTGCATTGAACATTCTGTTGGCAGGTCTGACCATCATTTTCCTGCTGGCTGTAGTTACCTTGCAGCCATTCGCGATCTACTCGGGTGCACCCCAAACGGTGTTCGTGCTGGTTTCGCTGCTGGTGTGCCTGATCCCGACAACTATTGGTGGGTTGCTCTCCGCCATCGGCATCGCCGGCATGGACCGGCTGATTCAACACAATGTGCTTGCTATGTCGGGACGAGCTGTGGAGGCTGCGGGGGACGTGGATACTCTGCTGCTCGACAAGACTGGCACGATCACACTTGGCAATCGGCAGGCAGCGGCTTTTCTCCCCGCGCCCGGCGTTAGCGTAGCCGAGATGGCGGACGCGGCACAGCTCTCGTCGCTGGCCGACGAAACCCCCGAAGGCCGCTCGATCGTGGTCCTTGCAAAGGAGAATTACGGGCTACGCGGGAGGGAGTTGTCCTCGCATGAGATGGAGTTCGTGCCTTTCACGGCTCAAACTCGCATGTCGGGCGTGAACATGAATGGCAATCAGATCCGCAAAGGCGCGGTCGATGCCATCACGAAGTATCTCGCTCTCAACAATTGCGTCATGCCGCCAGAGGTGCAAGCAAACGTCGAGCAAATTGCGCGCTCCGGCGGAACGCCCCTGGTAGTTGCGGAAAAGCATCGAGCCCTCGGTGTGATTCACCTTAAAGACATAGTCAAAGGCGGTATGAAGGAACGCTTCAACCAATTACGCGCCATGGGTATCAAGACCGTGATGATCACCGGCGACAATCCGCTCACGGCCGCAGCGATCGCTCGCGAGGCTGGTGTGGATGACTTCCTCGCCGAAGCCACACCCAAGGAGAAGATGGACCTGATCCGCCGCGAGCAGGCGCAAGGCAAACTGGTTGCGATGACCGGCGACGGCACCAACGATGCTCCGGCGCTGGCGCAGGCAGATGTCGGAGTTGCCATGAACACCGGAACACAGGCTGCGAAGGAAGCCGGCAACATGGTCGATCTGGACTCCAACCCAACCAAGCTAATCGAGGTAGTGGCAATCGGTAAGCAGTTGCTGATGACTCGCGGCTCGCTCACCACATTTTCTATCGCGAATGATGTGGCGAAGTATTTCGCCATCATCCCGGCGATGTTCGCGGGTACATTCCCGGTGCTGAATGCCCTGAACATCATGCAATTGAAGACTCTGCAATCGGCCATCCTCTCGGCGGTGATCTTCAACGCGGTGATCATTATTGCGTTGATTCCGCTGGCGCTGCGTGGGGTCAAGTATCGCCCCATGGGAGCTGCCGCGCTGTTGCGACGCAATCTTTGGGTCTACGGTGTCGGTGGCATCATCGTGCCCTTTATTGGGATCAAGGCAATTGACATGATCATCACTCGGGTCGGACTGGCGTAAGGAAGGGTAATATGAGGCAAAATCTCAAGATCGCGATCCTCTTCACCATTGTCACCACGGTACTGTTGGGCATCATCTATCCCTTGATCGTCACCGGACTGTCGCAAGTTTTGTTTCACGACAAGGCTAATGGACAACTAATCTCGCGCAACGGGGAAGTCATTGGCTCCCGCATCATCGGCCAAACCTTCGCGGCTCCTGGCTACCTTCACTCGCGTCCTTCCGCGGCGGGCAACGGCTACGACGCCGCCAACTCCGGGGGCACAAACTATGGGCCCACCAACCAGAAACTAATCGACCGCGTGAAGGCCGATACTGAACGCCTGAGGGGAGAGAATCCGGGCGCTCCCATCCCGATCGAACTGGTCACCACCTCTGCGTCTGGACTCGACCCTGACCTTTCGCCGGCAGGCGCGGACTTTCAGGTACCGCGCATCGCTCATGAGCGTGGCCTGTCCGAAGAGCAGGTGCGCGCGATTATCGCCAAGTATTCCTGTCCTCGGCAGCTGGGGTATCTAGGAGAAGCGCGAGTGAATGTCCTCGAAGTAAATTTGGCGCTGGATGAGGCCAAACCGATGTCCAAATAGCGGGAACTGTAGTTAATGGAGTCGCCAATGCCGGAAATGCGACTAAAGACCCCGCCGTTATTCAGCGCCTCTTAGTATCAGTTGTTCCGCCGGCGAAAATGCATGCGACCGGATCATCATTGTGCTGAGCAGGGAAGTCAGCCCCGACGACGCCAGGATCATCGCGATGACCACAAACTGGTAGATCGCCGCGTACATGGGATTCGTGCCCGACAGCAACATTCCAGTCATCAACCCAGGAATCCATACGATCCCCAGCGACCGCAGGTTGTCGATGGCGGGAATGAGCGACGAGTGAATGCTTGATTCGGCGTAACGCCCCACTGTCACGCCAGGCGCGGCGCCCAAGGCGAGGGCGGTCTCGATCTCGCCAGCATGGGCCAGGACCTCTGAGCGAAAGCGATTCAAAGCCAGCCCATTGGTATTCATTGCGTTCGCGATAATCATGCTGCCAACTGGTATCAGTGAAGTGATTGCCGTGTCGATCACGCCGGCCCATGTCATGATTGCGGTCACCAGGCCGGCGCCCGCAGCAATGGAGTACGTCGAGACCTTGGCGGCCCCTGGAATGTTTTTCGCCCGCTTCGCCGAGATCGATCCCGCCGCTAACACCATGCCAATTAGCAGAAACACACTCGTCCAACGAGGCGCCTTCAGCAGCAATGCCAGGAGCGAGCCCACGGCAACAATCTGCACAATTCCGCGGAGCAACGCTATGGCCGCATCGCTCTCCAGGTGAACGTGCCGCCGTCGCGCCAGCAATACGACTGCCAGCGCCATTACTGCTGCAATCGCCGCTTGTGCCAAGCCCAGGGCGATTTGGGAGGGAAAAAGCGATTTAAGCACCTAGCACCTCCATTGCTGTTCCGCTTTGCGTCAAGTGTCCAACTTCGAGCAGAATCGCACGGTTACACATACGTCGCGCCTGGTCGCGATCATGCGTCACCATGACGCAGGTCAATCCTTGATCTCGAACCAGGCCCGCGATTAGTTCTTCGATACCGAGCTTCGAATCCTCATCGAGGGCTGAAGTCGGTTCGTCGAGTAGCAGCACCTCGGGACGATTTGCCAGCGCGCGTGCCAGTGAAACCCTCTGCTGCTCACCTCCGGACAGGACTGAGACTTCGCGTCCGGCGAATCCCGCAAGTCCAACGCGCTCGACAAGCCGAGCAATCTCTTCTGCCGGCACGGCCTCACCCCTTTGCGCGGGCCCGAACCGCAGATTCGACGCTACGTCACCCGGAAAAAGAAATGGGCGCTGCGTGACCATGCCGACGCGCCGCCGGAGTTCACGGGGGGGCATCTGACGATAATCCTGGTGAGCGAGGTAAACGGTGCCGCTCGTGGGTTCGTCCAGACGATTCAGCAGGCGCAGCAGCGAACTCTTGCCGGAGCCGCTGGCTCCCACAATGCCCAGAAGATCGCCGGTCGCCACATCGAACGATATGTCGCTTAGGATCGCCTTGTCGCAGACTATGCGACCCAACTTCTCCGCGCGTAACAAGACATCATCAACTCGAGACTGCTGGTTAGTGACGTTCATGAGGTCAAGTGCCCGAAATAGATGTTCGTAGCGTATTCGACGATCACTTGACCATCGGTAGCGTGTGTCGAGAAAAGCTCGGGGAGTTTTTGCAGCACCGCTTCGGCCGCCGCTCCCTCTTTAGGGACGTAAGACGATGACAGGAGCCTTCCTCGCAAACCGTCAAAATCGAAGTGTTGCCGTGTTTGCTGGGAGACGAGTTGCACCTGGTTCGGATAGAAGAACTGCGTGATGGCTTCAAGGCTCGCGACGGTCTTGTGGTTGACCTGCAGGTAATCGACGGAATACGTCTTCAAAAAATCGTCATAGGCCCTTAGAAACGGCGTCGACTGCGTGTCCCGATCATGCCAAATCAGCACCGTCCAACCGCCTGGTTTAAGGATGCGAACAAACTCCATTCGAGCTTGCGCCGGGCGAAACCAGTGAAATGCCTGTCCCGCCACAATGAAGTCCACCGATCGGTCAGCGAGTGCCGTATTTTCCGCGCTGCCGTCTATCATCCTGAAGTTCGGGAACCGTGCCAGGTATTGCTTCCCGGCCTCCCGCATTTCGGGGTTCGGCTCGACGCCAATAACCTGATTGCCATTTTTCAGGAATATGTCGGCCAATAGCCCCGGACCACAACCAACATCCGCGACGATCTGTTCGGGACGCAGTCCACAACCCTGCTGAAGCGCCTGTACCACCTCAGGGGAATAGTGGGGGCGATATTTGACGTAATCTTGCGCGCGATTGGAGAAACGTGCCACCGTGTCTCGTGCCGACTCGGACATGGGTGTATCTTATCGTGAGCGATGAAGCGTCCGCCTACTCCCAAGCTGCCCATTGCTGCAGCCGTTGCCGCAGTGATTCGCAAGATTCCTCGCGGGCGGGTTAGCACCTACGGTGCCGTCGCCGAGGCTGCGGGCTATCCCCGGTGTGCTCGTCACGTTTCCAAGGTCTTGAACGAAGTGCCAGGCTTACCTTGGCAGCGAGTTTTGGGGTCTGGCGGCCGTATATCGCTGCAGGGCGAATATGGTTTTGAGCAGAGATTCCTGCTGGGAGCTGAAGGAGTGCGATTTATAGGGCGCCGTGTGGATATGGCGACCTACGAGCATCACTTTAAGGAACCTCTGAACTAGCCCCACTTTTTTAGGCGGGAATGACTTGAAAAGTGAGATTCAGATTGGTGCCTTCATTCCCAAGGTCTCTTATGAGGGTACCGGCTGGCCCGTGCCGATAGCCGGGCGCTCTTGGAAGACA